>JABMNV010000178.1 GCA_013203475.1 Acidobacteriota bacterium | reverse complement strand
GAAACCAGGCAACCTGGGTCAGAAATGTGGAATGTCTGGCAGTGGTCCGCGCAAATTTTTGCCAAATTGCAGGTATTACTGCTGTTGTAGCCGCCAATCACGACCATAAGGTCAATCGACACCTCGCCCAGCAAGTCGACGACGGCGTCCTGACGTTCTTGCGTCGCGCTGCAGATGGTGTCAAACGCCCGGAAGTACTCCGACAAGTCTTCGGCTCCGACTCGGGTCTGCACGGCGCGTCGGAACATCTCTCCGATTTCCAGCGACTCGGTCATCAACATCGTCGTCTGGTTGGCGCACCCGATGCGCTGCAGGTGCACGTCCGGATCAAAACCCGGAGAAACTGCTGCTGAGAAACGCTCAAGCAAGGCCGCCGCGTCCCCTCCAGAGACGATGTAGTCGCAGACCACCGCGGCTTCCGCTTTGTTCAGAACGACGAAGTAGTGGCCGTCAGGGTACTGGGTCGCTTGGGACGCGGTGGCACGGGTTTCCTCATGCTGAATCTTGCCGTGGATAATCGAAGTGAATCCGTCCTGTGCGTAGCGCCGGACGTTCTTCCAGACTGTCAACACTGAGCCACAGGTGGTGTCCACCAGCGTGCATCCTTGACGATCGAGCTCCGCCATCTCAGAGACGGCGACGCCGAAGGCGGGCAGAATCACGACGGCGTCGGCGTCCAACAGGGAGCGGTCCTCGCCAGGATCGGTGAGAAATCGGATGCCTTGGTCGCGTAACTGATTGTTGACGTGCGGGTTGTGGATGATTTCGCCTGTCAGGAACACCTGGCGATCGGGGAATCTCTTCCGGGTCTAGTAGGCGTAGTCAACTGCCCGATCCACGCCGTAGCAAAAGCCGAATTCCCGAGCCAAATGGATGGTGAGGCGACCCGAGGTGCGGACATAGCCTGCGGCCCGGAATTCTTCAATCACAGTGCTGTGATAGGCCGCTGCCAGTTGGCCAGCAACGGCAGCCTTCATGTCGAGACCCTTCCGGAAGATGATTGGTGGCATGTGTTGCCACCTATTCTACGGGTTATCCCAATTGCGCGAGCCCGTTGGTCGGCCAGGCCGGGCGATGGCTCATCGAATGGCTATGGCTGCGACCACCTCGACCAGTCGGGGGGTCATTTCATCCATCGCTGACAGGGACCCCAACTCCGTGCTTCCGTACGGGTCATCGTAGAGCGCCGCGGCGTCGATCGCCGAGCTGGCGACAGGCGGTTGGACCGCGACAACCTGAGGGACCGTGGGAGTATTCGAAAACAGGGCATGACTGAGTTCGCCACTGATGACACCAATCATCAGTCCAACCGCTGCGGCGGCCGCCATCCACCCCGGGCTGATACGGCGAAGGCCCACGTCCGCTGCCAACCGATTCGGCCCGGCCGGAAAGCTGATGACCCTTGCCGGTTGGTCCAACTGATTGAGACGGGCCATCACCTGCCCGCGCTGAGCCGTCAGGCGTTGCTCCGAGAATGCCGCGTCAGCATCGGCCACGCCGATCGCCTGCACGTCCTCCAGCCAGCGGCTCATCTCTATGGCACGTTCGGCGCAGATGTCACACCGATCAAGGTGCGCGGGGCGCACGCCCGTGTTCCACACTTCGACCAACGAATTCTCAGACAGATGTCCACGACGAAGTACGACATCAGCGAGTCGCATGACGAACCCTCCCTTTTACGGTCGTTCCCGAAACAGCTTGAGGCGACAGCACCGAGCGCAGCCGCCGGATTGCACGGAATAAATGGACGCGTACCGTTGACTCATTGAGCCCCGTCATCGCGCTGACTTCCCGCGACGTGCGTCCTTCAAAATGACTAAGGACAAACACCAAACGCTGTCTATCCGGTAACTGGCTCATCGCCCCTCTTAGACGCCTGCGCCGCTCGTTGTTCAACGCTTCGTCCTCCGGGCTCGGCCCGCGCGACGGCAAATGTTCAGCCGGGTCGCGCTCCATACCGTCTGAATCGATCACGGGGCGGGCGATCCACCGCTCGCGACGTCGCCGCGCCTTGAGTCGATCCAGGCACCCGTTAATCAAAATTCGCGTGAACCACACCTCAAATGGCAGATCCTCTCGAAACGTACCGATATGGGTGTACGCCTTGACCAGGGCATCTTGCACTGCCTCATCCACATCGGCCGAGTCACGCAGGTAGTGATACGCAATTCTGGCCGCCCGGCGTTGATGGCGCTCCACCAACTCCGCATAGCCTTCTCGCGCTTCATCCAATTGGCCGGTCGCCTGAAATCCCTTGACGGCTATCGCGACCCGCGTATCTGCTTCTCGTGGCGTTTCAGAAGTAATGGTGCCGCTCCTTTTCATAGCATACGACCAATAATCATCGATGTTTACGGAGAGAACCTTGTGCCTGGATAGTAGTGTTCCAGGATTGTCCTGAGGGAATCACCTCGCCGGGCTCTGGCAATCGCGCCGACCTGGCACAATCCGACGCCGTGGCCGAATCCGGTGCCGACAACCAGAAAACCGCCGGATGAGGCCCGGATGTCAAAACGACTGCTCATCACGGCGCGCGCGCCCCTTGCGCCGGACACGACGCTCCTGAGCGTGACTCCGCTGACCTGCCTGGGGCGGGGGCCCCGGACTTCTACCGTGGTCGCCCGACCAGAGGCATCGTGGGCGACGACTCGCAGACCCGAGACTCCTCCTCCCGGGTCGGTCCGGCCGTCAGCTCGCAGCAGGGACGTCCACTCATCGACCGTGGCGGAAAATTGCCACGTTCGGTGAGCCGCATCGGGCACCTCGTCTCGCCTCGCCGTCAGGTAGGGCAACAGGGAACCGCCCCAGGCTTCTGCTGGCGTGGTCGTGGACCCGCCACAGTCTGCGTGGAACACCGTGTCCGCCGGACGTCGATTGAAGGTCAGGATGCGACCGGCTGTGCGGGTGACGGCCTCGCGCGCGACCCGACTGAAACTCGACGTCGTGACCCGCGAGGGTTGATACAGCTGACAATGCGTCTCGTCGCACAAGTCAAAGCCCTCAGCCGCGTGGCGACCCATGTGGGCAGCCGCATACGTTCTCGCGATGATGGCCTGCACTTCGTAGACCCGCAGGACCACGGTCGCCGCTTCGCCCACAGGAGTGACCTCGGAGAGGGCCGTGCCAAGCACGTAGTCTTCCAGGGGCACTGCCGTGACGCGACCCGCCACTCGCACCCGCACACGTGCTGGTGTGGATGTGGTGAGGCTCCCTGGCAGCCGGGCGGAATTAGAGGCACACGCGCTCACTCCAGCGATCAGCAGCGCCAATAGCGGCAAGCGCAGGCGTCGAGGTTTCAAGATCTTCTTCATTTCGTCGTATCTTAAGCCTGCTCCCCCTTGTCCTGACCGCGTATTGGTATAACTCCAGATCCCGTTCTTGTTGTTGATGACGATCCGTTCGTGCTCGGTGTGTTGATGCACGTCGGCCGAGCGAGAGGCTTGGAGATTGTCGGGGCGCGGTCGATTGACGAAGTTGGGGCCGCCCTCGATGCGCGTCAGTTCGGCGTCTTGGTCGCTGATCTGCGACTGAGCACAGCCTCTGGGCTGGACGTCATCAAGAAAGTTCGCGAGCACGACCCCAGCATTGAAGCCATCGTGATTTCGACCGATCGGCGGCTCTCAAGCGCCCTCGAAAGTTATGAGCGGGACATCTTCGCGTTTGTGCCCAAGCCCTTTGATCCGGCGCAGTTGTTTGCGACCGTGGACCGGGCGCTGGAACGTCGCAAAAGTGTGCGGGAGCATCACCGGTTGACGTGGGAACTCCGGTTGCTGAACGAAGTCGCAGCCCTTGTCTCGTCGTCAATCGAGATCGGCGAGGCTCTGCAAACCGCCCTCGAGCGCGTCGCTCACGCCTTCAACTCACGGTGGGCGACGCTACGCCTGGTGCCCATTGATGGCGGTGCTCCGGTGGTGCAGGCCGCCGTTGGCGTAGCGGTGGCGACGGCCGAGGCGCATTATGCTGCGGCGCAATGCGTGTGGCCGTCTGACTCGGTGATGGCAACCGGGCAACCCGTCCGGGTGGACGACATCGAACCCGGGACGCGTCCAGGCGTGCCAGCCGAATCCGAGTTGCGGAGCATCCTGCTCTGTGCCCGTGCTCGCGGGACAGGACACGCTCTGGATGCTGGGCGTCATGTCAGCGTCCTCGCCTCGCTTCTCAACCGATGATGAGCGGGTGTTGATGACCGTCGGCAGCCAGCTCGGCGTAGCCATCGCCAATTTTCACCTCTACGAACGGGTGCTCCGGGCGAAAGTACAGTGGGAACGGACCTTCGACGCCATCAGCATCCGATTGCCCTGTTCGACAGCCGGGCCAGGACGATGAGGACGAACGCCGCGTTGGCAAAAGTGCGGGGATGGAACATTCGCGAAACACAAGGCCGGACGTGTGCCCACGTCGGTCTGTGTGGCGGAGGGTGTCCGGATTGTCTCGTCGGCCGCGCGATTCGCGATGGCAAGCGGCTCGATCAGGAGATCACAACCGACGAAGGCCGAATCTTCGCGGTGACGACGTTGCCGTTACCCGACGCCGCCGGCGCCGCCGTGCAGTTTGCAAAGGAAGTCACGGAAGAGCGCAAGCGGTCGCGACAGCTTCGGACGCTGAGCCAGGAAGCCTCAGCGGCGAACGCTGAATTGGTGGCAACGCTTGACCGACTGCGGACGACTCAGGCCCAGTTGGTCCACGCTGAGAAGCTGTCGGCGATTGGACAGTTGGTCGCGGGGGTGGCTCACGAACTGAACAACCCTCTGACCAGCGTGATTGGCTACGCGCAACTGGTACATGAGGAAGTGGCAGCCAACCCGGCGCTTGTGGCCCGGGCCGACGGACTGATGGAGGACGTGTCGCGCATTCTTTCTGAGTCGGATCGCGCGGCGCGTATCGTTCGGAATCTGTTGACATTTGCGCGCCAGCAGACCGCCGAGCGTAGTCGGCACACCATTGAGGAACTATGCGCCCGCGTCGCGGACCTGCGTGCGTACGATGCGCGGATCAATGACATTGAGGTCGTCGGGACGTTTGCCGATGACTTGCCTCCCATGTTTGTGGATGGAGGACAGATTCAGCAAGCGCTCTTGAACCTGGTGCTGAATGCCGAGCAGGCGATGCGCGAGTCTGAGGCCAAGCGTGTGGAAGTGTCGGCCGTCATGGAACCGTCGTGTGGAACGGTCCTGTTGTCGGTCGCAGATTCCGGCCATGGCATCGACAGCAGCAACATGGCCCGTGTGTTCGGTCCCTTCTTTACCACTCGCGGCGTGGGCGAAGGGACCGGTCTCGGTCTGAGCATCGTGTATGGCATCGTGAGAGATCACGGTGGCCAGATGTGGGCCACGAGTGAGGTCGGACGCGGGACCACATTCTTCGTCCGGCTCCCGGTCCAGACGGATCACCGTGCCGAACTCCCCGGCGCGGCGCCGCGCCCGTTCGTGCTGGTGGCGCACGGCGATGCCGTCAGCCGTGATTTCATCAGCGCGGCCCTGAACGGCTGGGGGCTTCAGGTGCGCTCCGTGTCCAGCGTCCGCGAGGCTGTTGAAAGTCTGGCCGAAGACGCACTGAATGTGGCCATCGTTGACCGGACGGTGGTGGAAATGGACCCGCAGAGTTGGCGCGAGGCCCTGGAACAGATGGAGGGCCGAATTCGTGTGGTGGCGATTGCGTCTGGCGCTGCCGACGACGACGTGATGCGCTGCCTTCGCGAGACGTCGGAAATCGTACTGACTCCTCCCTACGACCTGTGTGCGCTACGCCAAGCGTTGGTGACCACGCTGGGCGACACGCTCTGACTCGCACACCACGTCTCACACAACGAGTTCGACCAGTCGGTTCTGGTCGCCCGACCGAATCGGTCGCCCTTGGCGAGAGGGCAGGGCACGCGTTACGATTGAGCGTTTGTTTACGCACCAAGGGAGTTATTCATATGGTGGAATCAAGTCGGAAGGTTGAGTTGTCCGCGCTGGGCATTACAGGCGCGAATGTGCATTGGAATTTCGGCGTGGCCGCGCTCTACGAAGAAGCCGTGCGACGCGGGGAAGGATCACTCACGGCTGAGGGGCCGATCGTGTGCAACACGTCGCCCTTCACTGGCCGCTCGCCCACCGACAAGTTCATCGTGAAGGAGGCCTCGAGCGAGGCGAACGTAGACTGGGGCAAGATCAACCGACCGATTGATGCGGAGAAATTCGATCGGCTCGAACAGCGCATGCTGGCCTCGCTGACCGGGAAGGACCTGTTCGTACAGGATTGCTGGGCTGGGGCTGATGCGACCTATCGCCTGCCGATCCGGATCATTACGGCGAAGGCCTGGCACAGTCTCTTTGCACACACGATGTTCATCGAAGAGCCGAGCGCCGAGGCTCGGTTGCAGCACGACCCACAGTTCACCGTGATCGACATTCCTGAATTCAAGGCAGACCCGGCCGTGGACGGGACCCGCTCGGAGACGTTCATCCTGCTGAACTTCGCCAAGAAGCGGGTGCTGATCGGCGGAACGGACTACGCGGGCGAAATCAAGAAGTCGGTCTTCACCCTGATGAATTACTTGCTGCCGTTGCGCGACACGATGCCGATGCACTGCTCGGCCAACGTCGGTGAGGGCGGAGACGTCGCCCTGTTCTTCGGCCTGTCAGGCACAGGGAAAACGACGCTGTCGAGTGATCCGCACCGGCAGTTGATCGGTGACGATGAGCACGGCTGGAGCGCAGACGGCGTCTTTAATTTTGAAGGCGGCTGCTATGCCAAGATGATCAAGCTGTCGGCCGAAGCTGAGCCGCAGATCTACGCGACGACACGCCGGTTCGGGACCGTGTTGGAAAACGTGGTGTTCGATCCGGAGACCCGTGCGCTCGATTTGGATGACGCGTCGCTCACCGAGAATACGCGTGGAGCGTACCCGCTGACATTTATTGAGAACTCGGTACCCTCTGGGCAGGCGGGCCATCCCGACAATGTGGTGATGCTGACCGCGGACGCGTTCGGCGTGTTGCCGCCGATTTCACGACTGTCGCCCGAGGCGGCCATGTATCACTTTCTGTCGGGCTATACGGCGAAGGTCGCCGGGACCGAACGGGGTGTGACCGAGCCAGTGGCCACGTTCAGTACGTGTTTTGGTGCGCCATTCATGGTGTGGGATCCCAATGTCTACGCGAAGTTGCTCGGTGAACGCATTGCGAAGCATCAGGCGCGGGTATGGCTCGTCAACACGGGCTGGACCGGGGGGCCGTATGGTGTCGGTTCGCGCATGAAGATCTCGCAGACGCGCGCGATGATCAATGCCGCACTGTCTGGCGTTCTTGATGGGGTGGCGTACGAACGAGATCCGGTCTTCAACCTCGACGTGCCGACCAGTTGCCCGAACGTGCCGACCGAGGTGCTGCATCCGAAGAACACCTGGAAGGACCCGGCAGCCTATGATGTCCAGGCCAAGAAGTTGGCCCAGATGTTTGTCGACAACTTCAAGAAATTCGAATCGACGTCGTCGCCGGCGGTCAAGGCAGCGGGGCCGGCGACTTAATGTGAAATCTGAAATCTGAAGATTGGAGATAAGCGATTGCCGATTCAAGATTCAAGATTGCCGATTGAGTACGAGCCGGTCATCGGCCTGGAGATTCATTGCCAGTTGGCGACGCAGACGAAGATCTTCTGCGGGTGTCGAACATCGTTTGGCGCCGCGCCCAACACCCATGTGTGTCCGGTGTGTCTGGGGTTGCCTGGCGCACTGCCGGTGCTCAATCGACGGGCCGTGGAACTTGCGATTCGGGCGGCGCTGGCGTTGGGGTGTACCGTGCACCCCACGTCCGTGTTCGCTCGCAAGAACTACTTCTATCCTGACCTGCCCAAGGGCTACCAGATATCACAGTACGACCAACCGCTTGCCACTGGTGGGCACGTGGTTGTGGGCAAGACGGCCGTCCAGTTGACTCGCATTCACATGGAGGAGGACGCCGGCAAGTCGCTGCATCACGGGTTCGTGGACTCTGCCGAAAAGACGTGTGTCGATTACAACCGCGCCGGGGTGCCCCTGATCGAGATCGTGACCGAGCCTGACTTGCGTTCGGCGGCAGATGCGGCGGCCTGCTTTAGTCAGTTGCGCGAAGCGTTGGTGGCGGTCGGAGCCACCGACGGCAATATGGAGGAAGGCAGCCTGCGCTGTGATGCCAACGTTTCGCTGCGGCCGGTCGGCACCAGCGAGTTCGGTGCGAAGGCTGAGGTGAAGAACGTCAATTCGTTCCGCTACCTGCAAAGAGCTGTCGAGTTTGAAATCGAGCGACAGCGATCGGTGCTGGAGTCGGGTGGCCGGGTCGCGCAGGAGACGCGCCAGTGGGACAGCGAGACCGGGACCACACTGTCGATGCGGAGCAAGGAAGGGGCGCACGACTATCGCTATTTTCCCGAACCGGACTTGCCGCCGCTGCGCGTGGATGAGGCGTGGGTGGCCCAGGTGCGGGCCGCCGTGCCTGAAATGCCCGAAGCTCGAATGGCGCGCCTGATGGCGACCCATGGCCTGAGCGACTACGATGCCGACGTCCTCGTACGGCTTCTGCCCGGCGCGGCAGATTTCTTTGAGGCGACGGTGGCCGCCGGCGCGTCAGCCAAGACCGCAAGCAACTGGATTCAGGGTGAGATCAGACGCATGCTCAAGGAGGTCGGCAGTGACGATCTCGCGGCAATGCCGTTTGGGCCAGACGCGTTGGCGGAGTTGACGCAACTGGTCGACACGCAGGTGATCAGCAGTTCGGTCGCCAAGGACGTCCTTGCCGAGATGTGGGCGTCGGGGCAGTCGGCGCGTGCGATTGTTGAGACACGCGGTCTGGTACAGATTGGTGATGCGGCCGCCCTGGAGGCGATCGTTGATGCGGTGGTCGCAGCGCATCCGGGCCCGGTCGCACAATATCGCGCTGGCAAGACGCAAACATTCGGGTTTCTCGTCGGGCAAGTGATGAAGGCGTCAAAGGGGAAAGCCAACCCGGCGGCCGCCGGAGAGATCTTGAAATCTAGAATTGCGAACTGAGTGGTCGGAATTGACACTGGCGGTGAGTACTGCCTAGACTAATGATTCTCACTTGAGAATGGCTATAAAGACCCGCCTGCTCAGCGTTGATGCCACGCCGTTCCATTGGCCGTTGGCCGGAGCGTCGTGTCAGTGCCTCGCCGCCTTTTTTCGCGAGGAGTTCGTCAAGCATCACGAGTGCCTCGAACGACAGCGTGAATATTATTCCGAGCGCGCCATCGAGGAGGCCGAAGACTGGCTCGTGCACATCAGCTCTCAGCTTGAGCAGTTGTGTCAGCGAGACGACGCCTGCGTGGTCATCGCTCAGTTGCTCAAGAAGCTCGACACCGTCACCAATCTTTCGGCGTGGACGGATCCGGAAACGCTGCATTGATCTGAGATTTCAGATTTCAGATTTCAGATTTCAGATTTCAGATTCCGCCCATGTCTCCCAAATCAATCGCTTGGATAAGCCTTGTCGTGATCGTCGCGGCCCTGTCAGGTTGGGTCTGGGGCGCTTCTGGACGCTCGGAGATTGACCGGGACCGCCGCGCGGCCGAGCAACGCGCTGATCTCCTCGAAGCGCGGGCGCTGATTCTCGATGGGCAGGTGCAGATCTTCTTGGTCAACTTCGGCGAGGCCAGTCGGCGCTTCGAGAGTGCCATCGGCGCGGTCGAGCGGGTGCAGACAACGTTGCGTGAGACAGGACAGGCCGAACGTGCGGGCCGTCTGGAAATCCCGCTGACCCATCTGCGCGATGCTCAGCGACTCGCCGCGTCACTCGACCCCAGTGCCCGAAACTCCGCCGAAGAGGCGCTTCAGGCACTGGCGTCGATGGCATCGTCATAGCGGTCTATTTCAGAATCGTCGCCGTCAACTCGGTGGTGACTTTCCGATCGGTCGCTGGGTCGGCCGATTGCGAGACGAGCATCGGGATGCCGTCTTTGAGTAGCACCGTGATCGATTCATTCAGTCGCGGCGGATAACGGCGGCCCCGGTTCTCGTCGTCGGTCACGGGCACAGGCGCTGGCGTGAATTCGAATGTCATCCGCACAGCCACGGTTCCGTTCTGATAGGCGGCAGCATTGGCGTCGACGTTCAGGATCGCCATTTCACTGCCTCCGTTGCCAGGATTCGAGGTCCGGATCATTCCGCTGTTGTTGGTCAGGACGAGAAGCGACACCGATTTTACGACCGGCATTCCGGTATGCGTATCGGTAATCGTGAGTTCGAGCCGGATGTTTGTCGTGGGAGGTGCGGGCGGAAATTCCGCTGTTCTCCCGAGGTACGGTGCGCGCGGGGCGTCCTGAGCCTTGGGAGCCGCGGGAGCCGTGGCCTGGGGAGGCGGCGCCGTCTGAGCGGGAGCCGCGATCTTCTGCGCGAAGGCCGGTACGGTGACCAGGAGGGTCAACACCAAGAGAGAAATCAGTCGTCGCATACAAGGCTCCTTTTCAAGAAAACATCAACGGTCGTTGTGGCGTCCGGATCCCAGGGGTTCGAGTGGAAGCGGCGTCATGATCAATGGAGTGATCGCCAGCGCTTCTGGTTGGGTCGATCCGGCGCTGTTGAGCGGATCGAACGACAGGTGTTCGACTCGAAGCGCTTCAACGGCAGCCAGCATGAGAATGCGGCGATCCATCCACGCGGCCTCTTCGGAACTGAGTCTCGGTTCAGTCGTGTCACTCGTTCGCGTGGAGATTCCCTCGGCGGCCTTGCCGGTTCCGACACTGGCGCGACCAGGTTGAGGCTCAAGCTTGGCGATGCGAGAGAAGTCCGCCACCGGTTGAGGACTCAGGACTTCGGTCCCCTGGACTCCGTTTGGCGCCAGGATCTTTGGATTCCGGGTTCCCATCACTATTGCGATCGTTGCGAGAGCTGCCGGCAGTGCCGCGCGCCACATCCACCAGGTCCATCCCTCGGATGGGCGTTCCTGGCCGGTCGCATCACGCCCCGCGGCGTCGAGTCTGGCAAGAATGCGCGTCTCCAGATTCGGTGGTGGCTCGGTATCCACCAGATGTCTGGCGACGCGATCGATGTCATGGATGCTCATGGCTTCTCCTTCGACTGTTCGCACCGCTGTTGGACCAGCTTTCGGGCTTCCGACACGCGCCACTTCACGGTGCCCAGAGGGACGCCAAGCATCTCGGCGATTTCCTCGTATGAGTATTCTCCGTCCGAGGCCAGCAGCAAGGTGTCGCGCAGCTTGGGTGACAACCGCGTGATGGCGTCACGCACCTGTCGCACGCGATGTCGTGCCGCCGCGTGGCGCTCTGGATCGGCCTCATGACTGACCAGCCTATCGAGGCCGTCGTCACTCGGGTCGTCCGAGCGGGAGACGGTGGTGGAGCGCTGCCACCACCGCGCGCGGGCACGTCGCCGGTCGAGTGCCTGGCGCCAGACAATGGTCAGGAGCCAGGTCTTGAATGAGGAGTCGCCGCGAAAAGCCGAAATCTTGCGCCAAGCGAGCACAAAGGCGTCTTGGGTGGTGTTGTCGGCGTCCTCTGGCCGCTGCAGGGCGGCCATCGCCGTGCGAAAGACGGCTCGGTGGTACCGAGTCACCAGGTCGTCAAATGCCGACCGGTCGCCGGCCTGAGCCGCGGCAACAAGGGCCCTCACTTCTGGGGGGTCGCCCACACGCCCGTACTCACTCACCGGCAGTTCGGTGTCTGGAGTCACAGCAAATGGACCGGTAGATGCTGCAAAAGACGGCACCACGGAAGTAGACCTTCAAAACCCCGGCCCGGTTGGGTTGGGGGCTTACAATTATTGAGAGAGACAGGAAAACAGAAATGAATGATGAAGAAATTGTGCAGCAGATTCGGGACCAGGTGGACCACCCGGCGACGGTCAAGGAACTGTTGCAGCGGCTGAAGTGGCCGCATGAAGAACGTGCCACGTTCAAGCGAGCGCTCAAGCGGCTGGTTGACGCCGGCGAACTGATTGAGATTCGCGGCGAGCGGTTTGGCCTGCCTGACAAGATGAATCTGGTGGTCGGCCGCGTGTCGGCCAATCCCCGAGGATTTGGATTTGTGGACGCGGAACGCCCAGCTGAGGACGGGCCGGTCAGTATTTTTGTGGCCGGAGCCAATCTGAATCAGGCGATGCACGGTGACCGCGTGGTGGTCCGCGTGGAGCGCTCTCGCGATGAAACGCGGGCCGAAGGCCGCATCGTGCGGATTCTCGAACGGGGCACGTCGTCGGTGGTCGGCCGGTATGACGTGGATGAGTTGGGGCGCGGGTTTGTCGTGCCCTTTGACCGGCGCCTGGTGATGGATGTGGAGGTGATGCCCGCCGAGTCGCTCGGCGCGGTACCAGGCGAGATGGTGACGTTGATGATCACGATGTGGCCGACGCAGACCAGGCCGGCTCAGGGACGCGTCACCGAAGTGCTGGGGGATATCAACGCACCAGGTGTGGATACGACGGTCATCATCCGGAAGTACGGCATCTCGGACGTGCACAGCGCCGCCGCCGTGACTGAAGCCACGCGGCTGGGCACTCACGTGCGTCCGCGCGACCGGGAGGGCCGCACGGACTTTCGCGAGTGGCAGACCGTGACGATCGACAGCGAAACGGCCCGCGACTTCGATGACGCGATTTCGATCGACGAATTGCCCAATGGGAACTACTGGCTGGCCGTCCATATTGCCGACGTGTCGCACTATGTGACCGCGGGCAGTCCGCTGGACCAGGATGCGTACGAGCGCAGCACGTCGGTGTACTTTCCCGAACGGGCCGTGCACATGTTTCCCGAAGAGCTATCGACCGGTCTCTGCAGCCTGAAGCCGAAGGTCGATCGGCTCGCGCAGTCGTGCCTGATGGAAGTGGACAGGCGCAGTGGAGCGGTGGTGCGGCATGAGATCCACGACGGCGTGATTCATAGCGACGCACGAATGACCTACACCGATGTCAGTCGCATTCTCACCGATCACGATGCGGCGACCATCGCGACGTACAAGCCTCTGGTCCCGATGTTCGAGCGCATGCACGCGTTGTTCTTGATTCTCAATCAGCGTCGACGTCGTCGGGGGTCGGTGGATTTCGACCTCAAGGAATCCGAAATCCGATTTGGTGATGACGGCGCGATGGAAGCGATTGTTGCCGCCGAGCGGAACGTCGCCCATCGGCTGATCGAAGAGTTCATGCTACTGGCCAACGAGACGGTGGCTGAACACCTCGAGACCGAGCGGATGCCGACGTTATATCGGGTTCACGAGACGCCTGATCCGATGAAGGTGGAGCGCTTCGAGGAATTCATTGGCGCGCTGGGCTACTCATTGGTTGGCGCAGCGGACCAGCTCGAGCCCAGGCATTTTCAGAAGCTGGTTGAGAAAATTCACGGCAAACCTGAAGAAAAGCCCATCGCCATGTTGATGCTGCGCACGATGCAGAAGGCTCGATACGAGCCGGTCCCGCTCGGGCACTTCGGACTGGCCACGCCGCACTACACACACTTCACATCGCCCATTCGACGGTATCCCGACCTCGTCGTGCACCGATCTCTCCGTGAGTCGGGGCGAAAGCTCGACAAGGAGCGAAGGGCCGCACTGGTGAAGCACCTGCCGGAGGTTGGGCGGCACACCTCTGAGCGCGAGCGCCGGGCGGTGGACGCCGAACGCGAGCTCGTCGCGTGGAAGAAGGTGCGCTTCATGGCCGACAAGGTGGGCGATGAGTTCACCGGCTTTGTAACTGGCGTGAGTGCGTTCGGCCTGCACATTGAACTGGTGGAGCACTTTGTCGAAGGTATGGTGCACGTGTCGACGATGGCCGACGACTACTATCGGTTTGTGGAGAAGGCCCATCTGCTGCGGGGCGAGAAGAATGACCGCATCTACCGGCTCGGGGACAAGGTGACGGTGCAGGTGATTCGCGTGGACTTGGAGCGACGCCTGGTCGATCTGGGCCTGGCCGAAATTCTGAACGCCGTCCGCCGATCTGAGCGGAACCGTGGCCCCCGTCGGAGCCAGGCGGTGCCCAGGTCGGAGGCCCGACGTGCCAAGACCGGCAGGGAGGGCAAAGCGGGCTCCAATCGGAAGAGCAAGAAGGGCGCCCGTTCCAAGACCCGTCCAAAGGCTCATCCAAAGAAACGTTGACTGTGGCACGGACACTGGTCATCGGGACGGCGGGGCATATCGACCACGGCAAGAGTGCGCTCGTGCGTGCGCTGACCGGCACTGACCCCGATCGACTGAAGGAGGAGCAAGCGCGCGGCATCACGATCGAACTGGGGTTTGCCCACGCCACGATAGGAGATGTCGACGTGGCGTTTGTGGATGTGCCTGGTCACGAACGCTTTGTGCGCACCATGTTAGCGGGTGCGGGCGGGCTCGATGCCGTCATGCTGATCGTGGCGGCGGACGAGGCCGTGATGCCTCAGACACGAGAGCACTTTGATATTTGCCGCCTGCTCGGGATCTCTCGCGGGTTGATCGTGATCACAAAAACCGACTTGGTGGACGACGAGACGATTGCCCTCGCCGAACTGGAGGCGAGGGAACTGGTCGCGGGCAGTGTGCTTGAAGACGTGTCGGCGGTGGCGGTGTCTGCCCAGACCGGCGCGGGGCTTGATCGGTTGCGGCTGGCGATCGCCGCCCTGGCGACGACGACACCGCGGGCCGTCCGACGAGGGGTCGCTCGGCTGCCGATTGATCGCGCGTTTTCTGTTCGGGGGTTTGGCACGGTCGTCACCGGGACGCTGGTGTCAGGCGAGGTGCGAGAGGGTGATGCCCTGACCCTGCTGCCCGGCGCGCCTGGGGGGCGGCACGGCGCTGGGGGGCGGCACGGTGGTGGGGAGAATGATGTCCGCGTCAGGGGATTGCACGTGCACGGTCAGGCGGCCGCCCTCGCGGTGGCGCCACGACGGGTGGCGGTCAATCTTGGAGGTGTGGACCTGGCAGGCGCTGGGCGGGGCATGACGTTGGCCAGCGCGAATACGCTGGCCGTCACTCGTCGCGTGGACGTCCATGTGGAACTGCTGGCGGGCGCGCGGCCGTTGCGCCACGGTGCACGTGTGCGCATGCATCAGGGTACCGGAGACTGGTTGGCCCGCGTGGCCCTGTCATCGATTCGCAGCAACGCGTCAGAGCCGTGGACCCGGGTCGAGGTTGGGGCAACGGATGTCCAGGTGCCGTCCGGTGGCGAGGCCCTGGTGCGGTTGCGTCTGGCCGATCGCGCTGTCTTGACCCGTGGGGATCGAGTGGTGCTCAGGGCTCCGTCGCCGGCCGTGACGATTGGCGGGGCCACCGTGCTCGACCCGGAGCCTCACAACGGTGGAGTCCGCCGCGCGCGGGTGGCCGACCGGCTGCAGGCGCTGGTGGCAAGTGACCCGACCGTCTGGCTTCCGCTCTGGTTGCTCGACGAGTCGCTGGGTGGCCTGACGACCGAGGACGTCGTGCGACGAGGGGGCGTCGGTCCAGACGAGGCCGAGGCCGTGGCGAACGCCCTCGTGGACGCAGGCGTGGCTGTGCGCTCAGGTGGTCGCCTGGTGCACGCCGCGTCAGTGGCTGCCGCTCAGGCAATGATCGTGTCGATGTTGGGGGACTATCATCGGGCACATCCGGAGGAAATCGGGATCGCCCGCCAGGAAGTGCGTGATCGCGTGGGTGCCGGTGAGGTCTTTGACACGCTCCTGAGCGCCTTGGGGGCGAAGGTCACGGGCACCGATCGGCTGGCACTCGCCGCCCACCAACCTCAAGTGACGGGAGAGGACGCTCGCGTTCGCCAGGCGGTTGACGCGACGCTCAAGGCTGCCGGCCTCCAACCGCCAGACGTGGCGACGCTGTCACAACACGCCGGGGCGTCCGGCACACAGGTGCAGGCGGCCCTGCGCGCGCTGCAACGTGATGGTCGGGCCCAGCGACTGGACGTCCTGTGGTTTCACGCCGACACGCTGCAGCGGCTCAAGACGGACGTCAAGACGATGGGGAGTGGCGCCACGGTCGACGTGGCGGCGGCCAAGGCTCGTTTTGGTGTGAGCAGGAAGTTCGCCATTCCCCTTCTGGAATTTCTGGATCGGGAGCGCCTGACGCGTCGAGTTGGTAACCAACGAATCGTGATCTAGCGAAGGGGCTGAGTCGGAGACTTACCCGGCACTCTTGGCGTCCTAACTGTGCAGGAGGTGCGTGACGTGCTACGAATCGCTCTGGTCGTCCGTCCCGTCCTTGGTCGCCGCCTTGAAGTTTTTGATGCCCTTGCCAATGCCTTTCCCCAGCTCCGGCAGGCGGCTGGCGCCAAACACCAGGATGACAATAAACAGAATGATCAACAACTCGGGAAGGCCAAGGCTTCCGAACATAGGTCTACTCCTGATACCGGCACGACTGTCCTGCATACAGGCCGGTGTGGCCAGGCAGAGAAACGATTCTATCACTCTGGTGGCTGGGCTTCCGAGGTATCAAAATTGCACAGTTCCCCTTCAATGTCCGACATGCGTATACTGAAAGGGACACCAGAGAACACTAGATGAGTGCTTCAAAACCTCACAACGTGCCGTCGCCCGACGGAACTGCTGCGAAGACCGCTGCGAGCGCTGGAGGTGTGGGGGCAGGGCCGGGGCCGGGGCCGGGGCCGGGG
>JABMNV010000177.1 GCA_013203475.1 Acidobacteriota bacterium | reverse complement strand
CATTCCGTCTCAATGAGGCGGCACTGCACATGAGGATAGGTTGGGCATGAAACGACTTCGCGTCCTGCTTCTGATCCATCATTATCTCGTTCCGCCGGAGGACGTGTCAGGCATTGACACCACCAAAGCCCTCTGGCGCACGGAGTACGACGTCCTGAAGACGCTGCGACATGAGTTGAAACACGACGTGCGCGTGCTCGGTGTGACGGACGAGTTGACGCCGATTAAGCAGGCCACCGAAGAATTCAAGCCGCATGTGGTGTTCAATTTGCTCGAGGCGTTCCACGAAGTCGGAACCTTTGATCAAAACGTGGTTTCGTACCTTGAACTCCTGCGCATGTCGTACACGGGCTGCAACCCGCGTGGCATGATCCTCGCTCGCGACAAGGCCCTTTCAAAAAAACTCATGCAGTACCACCGCATCCCGGTGCCGGACTTTGCGGTGGCCTATCGACGCCGCAAATTCAGGCTCCCGAAGCGCATGGGATTTCCGCTCATCGTCAAGTCGCTGACGGAGGAAGCCTCGATCGGCATCTCGCAGGCCTCGGTCGTGGACGATGAACGGCGCATGCTGGAGCGCATCCAGTTCATTCACGACTCGATCGGGACCGATGCCATTGTGGAGCAGTACATCGAAGGGCGGGAGCTGTACTGCTGCATCGTCGGGAATCAGCGGCTCCGGGTGTTCCCGATTTGGGAGATGTTCTTTGAGAACATGACTGACCGCCAGCACCGGATCGCGACCGCCCGCGTGAAGTGGAATAGCAGCTATCAGGAGAAGACCGGCATCATGACTGGTGCGGTCGACCCCCTGCCAGAGGGTCTGAAAGAACGCATTCCCGTGATTTGCAAACGGGCCTATCGCGCGTTGCAACTGAGCGGATATGCCCGCATCGACATGCGGCTCGACGCGCAGGGCCGTCTCTACGTCCTCGAGGCCAATCCGAACCCGCAAATCGCCAACGGCGAAGACTTCGCGCGATCAGCTGACATGGCCGATGTCGTCTATCCGGCGCTCATCCAGCGCATTCTCAAGGCAGGGATTCGGTGGGAACCGGAGCGGAACGGGTAACGATCCGCTCCCAATGCACGGGCTGCAACGACAGAGGCCAGTAGCGTTTTCTCAGGACAATTACGGCGTCCACATACCGTGACTTCTCGACGTCTCCGTCAATCAACCGCTGCCGTAGCCGCCGGATTTCGTACCGGTACAGGTCGTTCAGCGCCGCCCTGACCAGTAGCGGAGGCGTCACCGGCAACGGATCAAGGCCGAAGACCAGCAGAGCCGCCACTAGCTCTTTCGGATAGTTCCAAGTGTTCCGGCTCATGTATGATTCGCCTGCCCTGTCCATCACAACATAACAGGAGCAACACTCCATCCCTTTGTCTTTTGAGGAGTCCTTGACCATGAGGCGTAACCTGCTGCTTTCCCTTCTGATGTTTGGCCTGATCGCGGCGTACCCCGTCGCCCGGGCCGCTCAGGAACCCATCAACGCCGAAATCAACGCAAAGATTCGCGCCGAAGGCTGGGACAACTCCCAGATCATGCGGACCATGCACTACTTCACTGATGTATATGGACCTCGCCTGACCGGCTCGCCCAACCATGAGAACGCGGCGAGGTGGGCCGTGCAGCAGATGGAGCAGTGGGGCTTCAAGAACGGCCACGTGGAACCCTTCGAATTCAAGACCGCCACGGTCACGCCCGCCGGCGGCTGGCTGAACGAAAAGGCCAGCGGGCACCTTCTGTCTCCGGTCAAAGACAACCTCGTGTTCGAGGTCCTGGCATGGACGCCGTCAACCGCGGGCACGGTCACCGGCCCGGCCCTCCACCTGATCACGCCCACGTCACCAGGCGCGGCCGACTCCACACAACCCCTGAATCCCACCGAGGCAGAGCTCAACGCATACTTCGCGACGATGGCCCCGAGAGTGAAGGGCGCCATGGTGTTTGTCGGCGAAGCCGTCCACGTGGCGTTTCAAGAGACGCCGCCGGCCAAGCGCCGTGACGACGCACAGGTCAAGAACCAGTACAACCCAGATCCGAACGCACCCGCCGCCGGACGTGGGGGCCGAGGCGGACGTGGCGGTGGACGCGGGGGGCAAGGCGGAGCAGCGCCTGCCGGTGGTCCGGTTCGCTTGACCCGCGGTGAAATCGCGACGATGACCAACGACTTCCTGATGTCTGCAGGTGCCGCTGTCCGTCTCAACGATGCTGGGCGTGAACACGGGCAGATTCGCGCGTTCAGCTACGGCGCCTATGACTCGACCAAGACGGTCCCAACCGTCGTGCTCCGCAATGAAGACTACGGTCGCGTGACCCGCATCCTCGCCGACGGCACGCCGGTGCAAATGGAATTCACCATCGTCAACCGAGACTACCCCGCCGGCAAGACGTCCTACAACGCGGTCGCCGAGATTCCTGGCACCGACAAGGCTGATGAAGTGATCATGCTCGGGGGACACCTGGACTCCTGGCACTCGGCCACGGGTGCCACGGACAATGCGATCGGGTCGTCCGTGATGATGGAGGCCGCCCGCATTCTTCAGGCGATTGGCGTCAAGCCACGCCGTACGATTCGAGTGGCCCTGTGGGGCGGCGAGGAACAAGGGTTGCTGGGCTCGAAAGCCTATGTGGCCGAGCACTTCGGAACCGCCGAGAATCCGAAGTCGGAGTTCGCCAAGTTCAACGGTTACTTCAATGTGGACTCGGGCACCGGCCGTATCCGTGGCGGCTCGGTCTTTGGTCCCCCTGAGGCCGCGGCCATCGTCGGTCAGTACTTCCGAGAGTTCGAAGACTTTGGCGTCTACGGTGCTTCAGCCTCCACAAGTCGGGCGTCGGGCGGCACCGACAGTACGTCGTTCAACGCCGCAGGTCTGCCGGGAATCGGTCTCTCGCAGGATGGAATGGAATACGGCAGTCACACATGGCACACCAACCTCGACACGCTCGAACGAATAGTGGAAGACGACGT
>JABMNV010000176.1 GCA_013203475.1 Acidobacteriota bacterium | reverse complement strand
CCCGTGTTGTGCTTCAAGCAGTGACACGACTTGCTGACTGAGCGTCGATCCGCCTTGCACCACATGCCAGGCCCGCAGGTTCGCAACCGCGGCGCGTGCGATCGCGAGCGGGTCGACGCCCCAATGCGACCGAAACATCCGGTCTTCGGCGGCCACGGTGGCCGCAGCGACCAGGGGAGGGATTTCGTCGGGGGCCATCCTCGCGCCACGTGTGCCCGTGCTCGACCGGGCTTCATAGAGAACCTCGCCGTGACGATCGAGCACGATGGTCGATGGCTCAACACGTTCGGCGTCCAACAATCCGTCAGGAAGGGGACCGAGCCGAAGGTAAAGAACGAGGACAAGCAGGCAAGTCGAGGCGCCGAGAAGTTGGGAACGTCTCCTCCCGCGCCTCTTCATCTGATCACCACCGTGGCCGGCGCGGACCGACCGTTGACTTCGGGTGCGTACATCTCTTCCGCCCATGTGCCGGCAGCCGTGAACGTGCCGCTGGTGGTCGCGCGGACGAGGTACGAGTACTCGTGCGTGCCGTCCGACAGGCGCGTGCCGAAGAGGACCACACGGTCGTCAAACTTCTCCACGTGATCAAACCCACCGCGCTGATACCGCTGCCACCAACTGCCGCCATCGTCTTCGGACATCGATGACTGGCGCGCCATGTCTGACGCGGTCGTGCTGAACCATCCATCCACGGCTTCGAAACCCGCCGGAATGGGATCGGTCACGGCCACGTATCGACGTTCCCTTGGCAAGGTCACGCGCAAGACAACCCGAACCAGATCACCAGCGGCAAATGACGTGCCCACTTGACCATTGCCTTCGTCGACAAACGACTCGTAGCGCCGTTCGACCAGGAAGCCCTGGTCAAGTGCCGGCATCGCCCGTTGGAGCGCGTACTGAAAACGGGTCGAGTAGTAGAGGCGTCCGCTGCCGGCGCGGCTGATGGCCAACGTGTCCGTGGCGCCCGCTTCAGCGATTCGCAGGACGTCAGGCATGGCGAGCTGCAGCTGCTGTGCAACGATCGACCGGCCTTGGAAGGTCGCCGTGCCCAGCGTGCGGGTGCCGATGGCCGCCGTGGCAGTCATGTCCGGAATCTCAGTCTCGAACGCCCGGTAGTAACGCACCATCGCTTCGAGCGTGGTGGCGTTGCTCTGGGTGCTGCCCCAGTGCCCATCCCTGCGCGCGGCATTGAGCCAGCGCACGAGGCCTGGCACCAGCGTGGGGTCGTCCTGTCGTCGTGCGAAACCACTGAGCACGATCGCCCTCGACCTGGTGTTGGAATGCCAGATCCAACCCAGCGCATCTGCGTTCAACTCCTCGACGTGTGCCTGGTCACCTTCCACGCGAAGCGCGTTGGTCACCCGTGCCAAGGTGGCCCCATAGCGTGGGCCGCGGTCATTGGCAGCAGACAGGGCGTCGAGCAGATACGACAGGGCGAACACGGGCATCCGATCGGCCAGGCCGACAAGGCGCGTGATGTTCGAGTCCTGATCACGGCCGTACTCGGCCAGTACTTTTACGCCATACGCCTGTGACGCGGCCCAGACGGGCAACATCTGGACCTGCGTTGGCGCAGCCTGCGCCAGTGACTGTTCCAGATAGTCGAGCGCGCGCTCAATGACGGGTTGGTCGGGCGCGACGCCCAGGTCTTGCCCGATCTTCATTACGTACAGCACGTAGGCGGTCAGGTAGGGATCGGCGAAGCAGGCCGTTGGCCACAACCCAAACCCGCCGTTGCCGCACTGGAAGCGAGGCAGGTCCTGCAGCAGGCGTGTGGCCCGGTTGCGGTAGTCCGTCGGATCGATGCCGCCCAGTGAGAAGGCATTACCCAGATCCGCGGCCAGCAGGAATGCCAGCGCGGCAGAGGTCTTCTGTTCAGCGCAGCCATACGGGTAATCCACCAGATACTGGGCGCCGGTGCCGAGGCCGACCAGGGCAGTTGAGGCCCAGTCGATCGTCAACCTCCCCCCGTTGTCGGCAGCAGTCCCGCCGGTACTTCAAATGGCTGCGTTGATCGATCGGTCGTGTCGCCAAAGGCCGCGCTCGTCTCCAGTCGTGTGAGTGTGGTCACCGGCAGCGTGGCCTCGAAGGCGTCTGTGTGGTCACCCAGCGTCACTGTCATCTGGATCCGCGCGAGGCCCACGCGACGGGCGGCGGCAGCAAAGCGGACGTTCGCGCTGGCACCCGCACCGAGGGCCACGGTCTGTGCGGCCTGACCGGTGACTTCAAGAATCGTCGGGTCGAGGCTGCGAATGGTGACACGCGCGTCGCCACCGACGGCTAACGTGTTGCTCACGACGGCGCCAAACGTGGCGGTGTCACCCAGGTTCAGGAACCGGGGAAATGCGCCGAGCATGGTCACCGGCTTGCTGACTCGGATTTCCGCCGAGCCGGATCCAAAACGTGAGGCGGTATCGCCCGCCACTGCCAGGATCCTGTATGTCGGCAGCGCTTCGGGCAGCTCTATCTCGGTGGTCGCCGTGCCTTCGGCATTGGTGATGACCGACCCGAACCAGAATGCGAGCGGCCGGAAGTCCTGGCGAACGTTCTCAAGACCGCCGCCGCCACCCTCGTCGGCGCCCTTGGGCGTCAGCACCCGTCGAGACACAATGCGCTGCCGACTGTCGGTCGTCATGACTTGCAGCGACTTCTCCTGACACACGGCCTTCATCACGTCAGGCATCTGATAGTTGGTGAGCGACAACACGCCGTAGTCAACGGCCCATAGCGTCACTTCACTCGCGACTGGCCGAGTCGCCGAGTTGTTGACCGTCACCGTCACTCGCGCGCTGTTGGCGGGGAGATACTCGGCGCGATCGGCAGACACGCCCACCGTCAGTCGCTTGGTCGAATATTCCACCTTCATCTCGGTGTAGCCCAGCCGGAACGCGGGTTTACCCGGGTCGCTGCCATCAGCTCCGAAGTCGTCCGACGTTCGACCGCGAATGAGGAGGACCGAGACAAAGACGTTCGGGATGTCGTCTTCAGAAATGGCAATCTCAACCGTCTGCTGGGTAGACGTCAGCGCAATCCGTTTGTGGCTGCGAATGCCCTCGCGCTCCACTGTGAGCAACGCTGTGGCGGATTCCCATGGCGATTCGATCATCACCCGCGCACGGTCGCCGGGCGCCCACGTCTGCTTCTCTGGCATCAGAGTGATGCGGTTGTGGTCAAACCGCTCCCACGCGGTGTACCCCTCGCCGATTCCGTAGAACGTCGTCTCCGTCCTGGTGCTTCGCCCGGCCGAGTCCGTCGCCGTGGCACGAAGGATGTACGAGCCCCCTTCCGCCACTGGCACGGCCTGCGTCACTGGTCCGTTCGCCGTGGTGACCGTCCATGTGCCGGCAGGAACCTCCGTGCGTGTCGTCTCCCATTCATAGAAGCCGTCGCCCTGAGCGCCGCGCACCGAGTTCCACTGAACCTTGATGAGTGAGAGCGCCACAGCTGTGTTTGGAACGGTCACGCCATCCAGGCCTGCGGCGACGACCTCGACAGATGCGCCGGTGGCGGTACTGACGAAGTGGTCCTGGAGGGCGAGCCCCACATAGATCGCGGCTGGATGGACGACGAGTGATGCGCGGTTGGCGATGCGCTGACGCGACACGTCTTCCACTTCACTCTCAAATGTGTAGCGATACGCGATATCAGCCGTGTCTTCAGTCGCCACGTCCGTGGCAAACGTCCCCGAAGCGTTCAGTGTGGCGGTGTCTCCGGCAATGGCGGCCGTGCCGCCGGTGTCCTCCCGCTCCGGTTCGCCAAAGTCGTATCGCGGCGACGGGTAGCGCTCAAGGATCGGAGCCAATACCCCAAACTCGGGTCGGCGGGTGACTGACCAGCGCACTGGACGCAAGGCCACGGCGC
Source organism: Acidobacteriota bacterium (assembly GCA_013203475.1). Classification (GTDB taxonomy): domain Bacteria; phylum Acidobacteriota; class Vicinamibacteria; order Vicinamibacterales; family SCN-69-37; genus SYFT01. The sequence continues at coordinate 27,560 of JABMNV010000176.1, read as the reverse complement.
TCCCAAACAAATACTGCGCAGTGGCCGACGCCTTCAGTGTGCCTCCGGCCACCGCCGCGTCCGTGATCAGCGTGGCGTCCACGCGGAAATCGGGTTTGCGATACGCGGCGACCATGAACTCTGCGTAGATTGTGCGCAGCCACGTGCGGTTTGTCAGTCGTGTCCGCCGCGTGGGCAGCGCCCGGCCATTCGGCTTCGACGCGGTAGTTGCCGAGCGTTGCTGAAGCGGGGACCGTCCAGGTCCACTCGGCCGTGCTCCACGCTCCCAGTGTGACTGTGCGCTCGTCCACCAGACGATCACGACTGTCGTGTGTGCGAATGGAGAGCGTCGTGCCTGACGGCAACAGTCGGATGCCGTTCGGCGTGTCGGTCCGAACGATTACTTTGACGTGGATCTCTTCGCCCGGCTTATAGACGCCGCGATCGGTGAACACCGAACCGCGCAGCAGCGGCGAAGCTTCCTCGAGCGAATAACCCAGGTCGAAGTCCCACGACTGGATGCCTTCGTTCCAATCCGAGCCAACATACGCCACATCCCCGTCCTTTTCGGCCGTGACGATGAAGCGGAACTCCCAAGAGTTGTCGGGGCTGCGCAAGGGAAGGGCAGGGGCCATCGCGATGCCGTCGCTGTCCGTGGTGCCTTGCCAGATGCGCGTATTCTCCAGGTTCACGACCGAGACCCGTGCCTGAGCCACCGGCGTCCCGTCGTCCAGTGATGTCACGAAGATGAGTGTGTTCTGCGGGCTGTCCTTCACGGACAGTCCGAGGTTTGTCGCCTGCACCACCGTGGAGCGCGCCCTGGTCTGGCCTGGGTCCGAAAAGCCTTCCGGCGCCGCAGTTGCAACGCCCTCGATGGACGTGCCCGGCATCACCGTGGCCCACACCAGTCCTGTTCCGCTGGGTGACAAGGCGCTGGAGATGTCGATGCCGTGCGCCTGAATCGTGTCTGGCGTCACCGGCAATGTCCGCGGCGTGCCGGACCCGTCTGGAGCGGTTGAAAAATTGTTGCCCTGCAGGTTCAGAAGGGTTGGCATCAGACTGGACAGCGTGAGCGGCGTGACCCACTGGGAGACGTCCGTGAAGTTGCGCGAAGAAAACGGCAGGACCGAACCACTGCTCCGTTCCCACACGCCGTGCCCATCACCAAAACTCACGAACGCGCGCTCATGGGCGTTGTCGACGAGCGCGATCCAGGTGTAGCCGAGGGTTTGCCCATCTTCCGACTGCAGCGAAGGGTCGAGGCGGAGGCGCCATGTGCGTGCGGGCGGCTGCGGGGTGAATCCCGCGTCTTCCACGTTGAAATACTCCTGCGCCCGAGCGCCCGATTCAACCGTGGCCGGGCCCGCCGAAGTTGCGGGCTTGATCACTTGCGCTTCGTTGGTCGCGACGGTGATGTCGCGAATGGTCAATGTTGTTGTGAACGCGGCCCGAGACGTCGCGTTCTACAGCCGTACTGGATTCCAGGCCGAAGGGTTGCAGTCTTCGGTGCAGTTCATGGGATCGGCAAAAAACGCCGCTTCCAGTTCCACCGTGGTGGTCGTCGATTCGCCGCGGGTGGCTCGGCCGGCCGGGCTGGGCATCGCCGCATCAAGCGTGAGGGCCAGCCATGCTTCGAGAAGGGGGACCGTCGCGGTTTCGAGCATGACGAGCGAATCGCTCGGCGGGAACCGTTCGCGATCCCACTCCGTCGCCGGCCGGAGGGCCACCGGGGCCGTGGAGCCGGCGATGCGTTGGGTGGCGTCGACCTTGGCGCTAAAGGCCGCCAGGCCGTTGGGATCGCCGGTTGTGAGTCGTGCGAGTTCACGTTCGGTGAACACGGGCGGGATCCATTCGTGCGGTTCGTGCCTGACCGTCAGGTGCGCAAGCACGTCGGCGGGGCGGACGGGTTGATTGAACTGCAACCCGAGCACGACCGGGCTGTCGAACCTGGCGGTCCGACGCATCCAGCGGGCCGAGAGCAGCTCCACGGTGGGCGTCGTGAACTCGAAGCGATACGGCGTGCCTAGGCGTCGGCCCGACGCACTCGTCGCACTGGCATCGACATTCACCACGAACGTTGTGGCGTATGGCAAAGGCGCGGCGGAGTCTGGCGTGAAGATCAGAATCGTCGTGCCAGACCATCGGAACTGGCCAGGCACGCGGGGCGTGATTGACGCCCACGGAATCTGCGGATTGGACGGCACCCGCCCGAGCGCGACCATGGGCTCGGAGAACACGAGCCGAATCTCGTTGGCCTCCGACAGTTGGCCCAGTGGCCCCACCGGGCCGGCCTCAAGCACCCTCACGGCCGTGTTTTGCGCGGCAGTCAGAGCGGACGAAAGCAGAAGGATCACAAGCAGGCTCGTGCGACGCATGAGGATCATCTTACGCCCAGCGACGTATACTTTCCCGCGACAACGCTCCGCACGCGGAGCACTTCAGGAGATGACTCTGCTCGATATTCCGTACGTCCGTTCACAGTTTCCGGCCCTGTCCGACTCGCCCGATGCCTGGGTGTACCTCGACAACGCTGGCGGTTCCCAGATTCTCGGTTCGGTTGTCGACCGCATCAGCGAGTACCTGCTGACGTCGAATGTCCAGCTCGGTGCCAGCTACGCGGTGTCGGCTCTGGCGTCCGAGCGGCTCCTGCATGGCCAACGGAGCATTGCCGAACTGATCAATGCCGAGCGACCTGAAGAAGTCGTCTTCGGCCCCTCGTCGTCTGTGATGATTCAGACGCTGGCCCGGGCGATGGCGCCGCAGCTGGTACCAGGCGATGAAGTGGTGGTCTCGCGGATTGATCACGAGGCGAACATCGGGCCGTGGGCGGCGCTGCAGACGCTGGGCGTGATCGTGAAGTGGTGGGAGCTCAACCGCGAGACGATGACGCTGGAGGTGGAGAATTTGGAGGCGCTTCTGACCGAGAGGACGCGCCTGGTGGTGTGCACGCAGACCTCGAACATCTTCGGCCAGATTATTCCCGTGGCACCGATTGTCGCCGCTGCGCATCGACATGGGGCGCAGGTCTGTGTGGACGGCGTGGCGTTCGCCCCCCATCGGCTCGTGGACGTGCGCGGGTGGGACGTTGACTACTATGTGTGCAGTCTCTACAAAGTATTCGGCCCACACCATGCCGTGTTGTACGGCAAGTCCGACCGCTTGCTGGCGCTGACAAATCTCTCGCATCACTTCATACCCGAGGACCGCATTCCCGGAAAGCTGCAGCCGGGCAACCCCAACTATGAACTGTCGTACGGTGCGTCGGCGATTGCCGACTATCTGGTGACTGTCGGTGAGCGAGCCGGCGCGTCAGCAGGAGACACTCGGCGGCAGAAGATGGGTGCGGCGTTTGATGCGATCGCGGCACACGAGGGCGTGCTCGCTGAGCGGGTGCTGGGTTACCTGCGCCAGCGGTCGGACGTGCGCATCATTGGTCCGTCGGTGTCCACTCACGCGCGGCGGGTGCCCACGATCAGCTTTGTTGTGGAGGGCCGTCAATCCGAGGACGTCGTCCGCGCAGTGGATGGCTTCAAGGTCGGCATCCGTTTCGGCGACTTCTACTCGCGTCGACTCATCGGCGATCTCGGACTAGGGGTCGGCAAGGGCGTCGTTCGTGCGTCGTTCGCGCACTACAACACGGTGGCGGACGCCGACCGCCTGGTCACAGCACTAGAGCACACCCAGCACGTAGCACCGAGCACGTAGCACCCAGCCCCGAACTTAATCCATCTTCTTTACATCGACTTTTTCGCCGCGAATCGTTTTGCCCTTCATCGCCTTGGCCACCTGGTTTGCCACCGCGGTGTCGACCTCAACGACAGAGAAGTCAGGATTGATGCGGATGGCGCCGAGCTCCTTCGAGGTAATGCCTGACTCGCCGGTAATTGCCCCGACCAGATCGGCCGGACGGATGCCATCGTTGCGGCCAACGCTGAACGCGAGTACGACTTTGGTCGAGTCTGAACCGACACCGGCGCGCGGCGCCGCCGGACGCCGTTCGGCCCGGTCTGGTCTGTCAGCGCGGTCAGGTCTGTCAGCGCGCGCCGCTCGGTCTGGCTTGTCCGCCCGGTCGGCCCTGGCTGCGTACGGTGTCGCAGACTTGGCACCGTAGGCCGGACGGTCGGCGGACGAACGCGGGGCTGGGCGAACTGCCGAACGTTCGTAGGAACGCGGTGCTCGTTCGGGCGGTGGTGGTGGTGGCAGGTCGGGCGCCGTTGATGTGGCCGTCTCGGTCTGGGTCTGATAGAGGGCCACCGCAGCTGCTGCGATGTCGGCCACGTCGAAGTCTGAGGCCAGGCTCTGCACCAGGCTCAGCATTTCGTCGAGATTGCCGGCGGTCAGCCGTGCCTGAATCGCCGCGCGCGTCGCGTCGAGTCGTTTGGCCTTGAGCGCAGCCAGTGTCGGCAGGGTGGCGATCTCAATCTTCTGCTTCGTCAGGTTTTCGATAAAACGTAACGCGCGCTGTTCTTTCGGGTTCACCAGCGTGATGGCCACGCCTTCGCGTCCGATGCGGCCGGTGCGCCCAATGCGATGCACGTAGACTTCTGCGGCGGTGGGGATGTCGTAGTTGATGACGTGTGACACATGGTCAATGTCGAGGCCACGGGCCGCGACATCCGTGGCGACCAGGATGTCGGCTTTGCCCGTGCGGAACAGTTGCATGACCCGATCGCGCTGCCGCTGGTCCAGGCCGCCGTGCAGTGCCTGCGCGCCGTAGCCGTGTGACTTGAGCGTGTCAGTCAGTTCGTCCACTTCGATGCGCGTACGACAAAACACGATTGCGGACGTCGGATCCTCAAATTCGAGAATGCGTCCGAGGGCAAAGCCTTTTTGCTGGCGCGACACGATATAGGCTGCCTGCCGCACCCGTGGCATCTTGCCCGCCGCACGTTTCTCAGCCTTGATCGTGATGCGTTCCGGCGATCGCAGGTGCCGCGCGGCGATGGCCGAAATCCTGGGGGCCATCGTGGCGGCAAACAGCGCCGTCTGTCGCGTGTCCGGCGTGGCAGTCAGAATTGCTTCCAGATCTTCGGCGAAACCCATGTCGAGCATTTCATCCGCCTCGTCGAGCACCATCACTTCCAGGGACGCCAGGTCGAGCGTCTGACGTCGGATGTGATCCAACGCCCGGCCAGGTGTGGCCACAATCACTTCGACACCCCGACGCAGCGCGCGAATCTGCTGGTCCATGGACGCGCCACCGTACAGCGGCACTACCGTGAGAGACGTCTTCTTGGCGTATTTATGGATGGCTTCCGCCACCTGCATGGCCAACTCGCGCGTGGGGACCAGAATCATGGCGCGGGGCACACCCTTCTTGACGGGCGGCGTCTCGTGGAGGCGATGGAGCAGGGGCAGGGCAAATGCCGCGGTCTTTCCGGTGCCGGTGCCCGCCTGACCGATGAGGTCCTTGCCGGCGAGCAGCACCGGAATCGCTTCACTCTGAATAGGGGTGGCCTCTTCGTAGCCGAGGGCCAGGACGCCCTTCACAATCGCGTCGGCAAGACCGAGAGAGGCAAATCCAACGGAGGCAGGGGGGGTAGGGGCGCTATTGACTTCGGTACTCACTCAAGGATTGTACTCGCGGACCGGCTTTTGTGCCGGGGCCTTACCGGCGAGCCTTCGGCCACATTGCCAGGGCACCGGCACCCTCAAGCCTCCCCAGCGGTTCCGTGGCACAATCATCGGCAAGGAGGTCCGACCGTGCCTCACTCGCTGTCGGCCCGGTTCCATTCTCTCCATCGTCTAATCGGCAATACCCCCCTCCTCGCCGTTGACGTGCTCTGGAAAGGGCAGCCTCGCGTCGTCTACGCGAAACACGAATCCCTGAATTTCACTGGCAGTATCAAAGATCGGATGGCGCTGTTCATCCTTGAACACGCGTATCGTGATGGCACGATCCAGCCCGATAGCCGAATCGCAGAGGCGACAAGCGGGAACACGGGCATTTCGTTTTCGGCCGTCGGACGGGCGCTTGGGCATCCGGTGACGATTTTCATGCCGAACTGGTTGAGCGCAGAGCGTGTCGCCCTGATCGCAAGTTTTGGCGCCTCAATCGTGGCGGTCAGCAAGGCCGACGGTGGCTTCCTCGGCAGCATTGAACAGAGCGAGGCTCTGGCGGCGTCAACGCCGAACGTCTTTCTGCCCTGTCAGTTCTCGAACCAGGCCAATATACGCGCACACTTTGAAACGACTGGACCCGAAATCTGGGCTCAACTCGAGCAGATGGGAACCACACCCGATGCGTTCGTCGCCGGCGTCGGCACCGGAGGCACGGTCATGGGGGTCGGGCAGTATCTGCGCACGCGCAAACCGTCTGTGAAGGTGCACCCGCTGGAACCCGCCGAGTCGCCAACGATGTCGACTGGACACAAGGTAGGGCATCACCGCATTCAGGGCGTGTCTGACGAGTTCATTCCCGACATCGTGAAGCTCGACGAATTGGATGAAATCGTCTCCGTGTCGGATGGGGATGCCATCCTGATGGCGCAGTGTTTGGCGCACCATGGTCTGGCGGTTGGTATTTCCTCGGGTGCCAACTTCTCTTGGCGCGCTCAAGGTTATCGACGAGTTGGGCCCAACGCCCACCGTGGTGACCGTCTTTTCGGACAGCAACAAAAAATACTTGAGCACTGACTTGCTCCGCGAGGAACCCGTGCGTGCTGACTACATGTCGCCGCACATCGAGATTCTCGGGTTCCGCTCATTCCAGCGCGTCTGCAGCCTCTGTATCGACCAACCGGTCGGGATCGCACACACGTAGCGCCAGTCCTTCAGATCGCATGTGAGGGCGGGGGCCGGCGTCTCGCGAGTCTGCGCGTGACTTATGCTAGAACGGGAGACTTTTCATGAAGCTACGTATGCGTATGTTTTCGCTGGGCTCGGTGTGGGCGTTGGTGTTGGCGGGTGGCCTGCTGGCCGCCGATCAGGCGTCCGCGCCGGAGCAGAGCGGGACCTATGCGCTTGGCCAGGCGCTGCCGGTCGACCCTGACATTGTGATCGGACAGTTCGACAACGGTCTGAAATACATGATTCGCCGTAACTCGCTGCCAGCCGGCCGGGCCGAGTTGCGACTCGTGGTGAACGCGGGGTCGCTGGTGGAAGACGATGACCAGCTGGGGTTGGCCCACTTTGTTGAACACATGGCGTTCAACGGGACCAAGAATTTTCCGAAGCTCGAGACGGTTGCGTTCCTCGAGTCAATCGGCATGCGGTTTGGTCCGAGCGTGAACGCGTTCACCAGCTTTGACGAAACCGTCTACATGTTGCAGGTGCCCAGCGACAAGCCGGAGGTCCTGGACCGGTCCATGTTGATCCTGGAGGACTGGGCGCACAACGTCAGCTTTGACCCCGCCGAAATCGACAAGGAGCGCGGCGTCATTATTGAGGAATGGCGGCTGCGTCGCGGTGCGCAGGCGCGGATTCAGGATGAGCAGTTTCCCATCCTCTTGAAGGGCTCGCGGTATGCCGAACGGTTGCCCATCGGGACCGTCGAGAATCTTCAGACCTTCCAACATGACAGTCTCACGCGGTTCTACCGCGACTGGTATCGCCCCGACCTGATGACCGTGATTGCCGTCGGCGACTTCGATGTGGCGGCCATGAAGGTGCTGATCACGACTCGCTTCTCTGGCCTCCCCAGCGCGACCAACCCGCGTCCGTTGCCGAGCTTCGATGTGCCGGCGCAGCCGGGCACGCTGTACGCGATCGCGACCGATGCGGAAGCGCAGGCGACGCAGGTCAGTGTCTACGGCAAGATGGCGCTGCGCGACCAGTCGACCGTCGGGTCGTATCGGCGGCAGCTCGTTGAGGGAATATTTGCGGGCATGCTCAACGCGCGGTTTGGAGAGATGGCGCAAAAACCTGATGCGCCGTTCATGGCGGCGGGTGCCGGCCGCGGTCTGTTCGTCAAGTCATCCGAGGCGTCGATGCTCAATGCGATGGTCAAGGATGGCGGCGTGGAGAAGGGATTGACCGCCCTGTATGCAGAGGCCGAGCGTGTGGTGCGTTTTGGCTTCACCCAGAGTGAGTTCGACCGTCAGAAGACAGACCTGTTGCGCGGGCTTGAGCAGGCGGTGGCGGAAAAAGACAAGCGCCCGTCGGCCCAACTGGCGGCTGAATACCTGCGCGCGGTGACCCAGGGCGAGGCCATTCCCGGCCTGGCGTTTGAGGGCGAAATGACGGTCGCGCTGGTGCCGACGATTACCTTGGCCGAGGTCAACGGTCTGGCCTCTGAATGGGTGCCCGAAGGCAACCGGGTGGTGATGGTGAGCGCGCCACTCAAGGCAGGCGTCCCGGTGCCCACCGAGGCACAGTTGGCGGCCGCGATTACGGCGGCGGCGTCCATGCCATTGACCGCGTATGTCGATACCGTCACCAGCAGCACGTTGTTGCCGACGATGCCCAAGGCCGGGACGGTGGTGACTGAAGAGACGCACGCGTTCGGCATCACTGAGTGGGTGCTGTCCAACGGCATTACCGTGGTCCTCAAGCCGACGAACTTCAAGGAAGACCAGATTCTGTTTCGTGCGTTCAGCAGTGGAGGCAGTTCGCTGGCCAGCGACGCGGATTTCCTGTCGGCGAATTTGGCCTCGACGCTCGTCGGCTTAGGGGGCGCGGGTGCGCTGAGCAACATCGACCTGGGCAAGGCGATGACGGGCAAAGTGGCGAGCGCGACGACGTCGATTGGCGAGTTGGACGAAGGCGTCAGTGGCAGCGCGTCGAACAAGGACCTGGAGGCCATGTTCCAGCTGGCCTACATGCGCGTGACCCAGCCGCGTGCCGACCCGGCGATCTTCGGAGTGGTGATGTCGCAGTTGAAGTCGCAGCTGGCGAACCAGGCGGCGTCGCCGGACTTTGCGTTCAGCGAGATGTTCGGCAAGACGATGTCGCAGGACCACCCACGGCGTCGGACGCCCACGCCGGATCAACTGGACACGCTGAGCCTCGACACCGCGCTGGCGTTCTACCAGGATCGGTTTGTCGACATGGGGGACTTCACGTTTGTGTTCGTTGGCAGCCTTGATCTGGCCGTCATGAAGCCGCTCGTCGAGCAGTACCTCGCGAGTCTACCGTCGACGGGCCGCAAGGAGACGTGGAAGGACATTGGCGTGCACACGCCGGATGCGGTGGTTGAGCGCGAGGTGTTCAAGGGCGTGGAACCCAAGAGCCAGACCAGAGTCGCCTTCTCAGGCCCGTTCCTTTACAACCAGGAGCAGCGCGTGGCGATTCGCGCCATGGCCGACATCCTGCAGACGCGCCTGCGCGAGACATTGCGCGAGGAGCTTGGCGGCACCTACAGCGTCAGCGCGGGCGCCAGTTATCAGAATCGTCCCCGCGACGAGTATCAGGTCGTGATCAGCTTTGGCAGTGACCCGAGCCGCGCGGACGCGTTGGCGGCGCGGGTGTTTGAGGAGATTGAGGCGTTCAAGACCGAGGGGCCGTCTACCAAGCAGGTGAATGACGTCAAAGCCGGGTTGCTGCGTGACTTCGAGAGCAACGTCAAACTCAACAGCTACGTGTTGTCGCAGATTGCACTGAAGTACCAATATGGCGAAGCGCCAGAGACATTACTTGAGGTGCCGTCGTACTACGAGAAGATCACGGCCGCCACGATTCAGGCCGCCGCCAAGCTGTATCTCAACACCGCGCGCTACGTGAAGGTCGTGCTGAAGCCGGAAAAGTAACTACGACAGCAGCAGTTCCAGATCGTTCCGGCTCAGGCCTCGCAGACCAACAGGGTTGGCCGTCAGGACTGCGTCCGCCAGGGCGCGCTTGCTCTGCTGGAGCGCGACGACTTTTTCCTCCACCGTATCTTCCGCGATGAGCCGGTACGCGAACACTTCTTTCGTCTGACCGATACGATGGGTGCGGTCGATGGCCTGCGCCTCCACGGCCGGGTTCCACCAGGGATCGAGCAAGAACACGTAGTCGGCCGCCGTCAGATTGAGTCCGACGCCCCCAGCCTTGAGGCTGACGAGGAAGACGGGGCAGGACGGGTCTTCCTGGAACCGAGTGACACGCGTGCCCCGATCTCGGGTGCGGCCGTCGAGGTACTCGTAGGTGATATTCGCCTTGTCCAGCATGGGGCGTACAAGTGCAAGGAGACTGGTGAACTGCGAAAAGACCAGGGCCTTATGTCCTTCGTCCACGACTTCACGCAGGTTTTCAAGCAACAGGTCGAGTTTCGATGACGGCTCCGATTTGCGGGCGGCGGTCACCAGTCCGGGGTGACAGGCGGCCTGGCGAAGGCGGAGGAGCGCTTCGAGAATCTGCAGACCGGACTGTCCGACCCCCACCTTCGAGACCTGCGACAGCAGTGACGACTTGTAGTGTTTCCGCAGCGCATCGTAGAAGCCCCGCTCGCGCGGCGTGAGCACACACGTCAGGGTCTGTTCGGTGCGGGCTGGCAGTTCCTTGGCCACCTGCGCCTTGGTGCGACGCAGCAGGAACGGCTTGAGGCCGCGGGCCACCAGGGCGACGGCCTCAGGGTCCAGCCGCGACGTGGCCGTGGCGGTGGCGCGGTGAAAGACGGTGGACCGCCCGAGCAGCCCCGGGTTGAGGAATTCAAACAGGCTCCACAACTCGCCCAGATGATTCTCGAGCGGTGTCCCAGACAGCGCCAGGCGGTGCCGGCTCTTGAGCAGGCGGACAGCTTTGGACGCCACCGTTGCGGCGTTCTTGATCGTCTGCGCTTCATCAAGGATGACGTACTCAAACTCAACGCCCTTGAGCTGCTCGATGTCACGACGCACCGTGCCGTAGGTGACCAGGACGAGGTCGTATTCACCGATGTGGCCTTCGGCCTCCCGGCGGTCGCCGGAGGAATAGTCGAGGACACGGAGATCGGGCGTGAACCGTGCCGCCTCGTCCTTCCAGTTGTGCACGACCGAGCGCGGAACCACGACCAGTGACGGGCGCGGGCCCTTCTCGTCGTCGGGCGCCAGGGATCGCACATGTGCGACCCGCGCCAACTCGGCGAGCACGGTGACGGTCTTGCCCAGACCCATGTCATCGGCCAGACACCCGCCGAAGCCGAAGTGACGCAGAAACTGAATCCATCCGAGTCCTTCGCGCTGGTAGTCGCGCAGCACGCCTGTGAACGAGGCCGGGGGATCCAGGGCTTCGGCGTGATCGAAGGTCGCCAGGCGCTCACGCAGACGGGCGAACGCGTCGTCCACGTGCACGTCGGCCTCGTCGGCGTGCGCCTCAAGCATGGCGTCAAGCAACGCGGCCTGCGACGGTTGATAGCGAATGGTGCCGTCTTCTCGTTCGACGCCGGCAGACGCCAGTGGCGCAAACCGTCGGAGCCACTCGTCGGGCAGCATGCCAACCGACCCGTCGCCCAGCGTGATGGTCTTTTCGCCCCGGCGCAGCGCGTTGAGAAGTTCGACCAGATTCGCCGAGGCATTGCCAAAGGGCACGACTGCGGTGAGGTCGAACCAGTCGATACCCGAGGCGACAGAGAGTCGCGCGATGCCGGCGACTGTGTACGGGACGCCTCCGGCTTCCACCCGCCAGCCCTCCTGCACCAACGTGCCCACGAGGTTCGACAGATCCTTGGCGGGGACGCGCCAGGCCGCGTCGTCGTTCAGGCTGGCCCGCTCGGCGTCAAGCGAGAGCAAGAGTGCCCGCGACGTGCCTTCGGCTTCGAAGTCGCGGTGCACCACGCGTTGACGGTCATGGTCAAAAAAGGTCGCGGCGTCCAGGTGAGGATCGTGGGGCAGGTGTGAGCCGTCGTAGTCGAACGTCAACCTGGCATCCACATGTGTGTCAACGGCGGATCCAGAGCCGACGGGAGCGACGTGGAGCATGGGCGTGGGCACGACGCGAAGCGGCACCAGGCGGAGCACCTCCGGCAGGTCGTTGCCATCCATGCCGAATCGATTGAGGACCTGGGCGAGCGGCGTATTGTCCGCTGAGGGCACCATGACTGGTCCATGCGCGCGGAGCATCGAGAGCACGCGAAAGGAGGGGCCCTCCTCGAACAGGGCGACGCGCTCGTGCGTGAACATGAGTCCGATGTCGAGGATCAGCACCGGGTCGGTCACCGAGAGCTGGTCGTGCCAGCGGCGAAGCACCCCCGACAGCCAATGGCCGGTGTCGTCCTCGTGAATATCGAGCGAGAACTTCCAGGGGGCCCCGTCATCCCACTGCAGGGGCCGGATGGACGTCGACAGGGCCGTGTCCCGCAGAATCAGGCGGCCCGCACGGGCGGCCAACGGCACCCATTCGAGCGCCAGGGCACCGGACAGGGTGAAGAGCGTCTGGGGGTTGTCACTGGCGGCGCCGAGCAGGGCCGTCAGGAGTCGCCGGTCAGTGGGAGCGGCGGCCAGTGCCTCCTGGGCGCCGGCAATGGCGGGCGATGGAGGGGCCCAGGTGCCGGATGGGCGTCGGCTCCTCGCCAGAAGACGTACCACCAGGCCACCACTGCTGCGCGTCGCTGCGGCGTCGATGGCGTAGAGATACTCCACGGTGTGACCGTGTGGCCGTAGCGCCGCTGCCTCGGTGTCCTCTCGGAGAAGCCGGGATAAGTCGCTCAGTAATTCAGTGATGGTTGCGTCAGGGTTCAAAGTCACGGGAATCGTTGATCATGTGCGATCGAGCGCGATCTGTCGAGCTTTGATATCGTGTGGAGGGTTACAGGAGGTCTTATGTCCGTCCGCCTTGGCGATGTTGCACCAGATTTTTCAGCAGAAACCACTCAGGGGTCGATTCAGTTCCACGCGTGGAAGGGGTCAGGCTGGGCCGTCCTGTTTTCGCACCCGAAAGACTTCACGCCGGTGTGCACCACCGAGTTGGGGGCAGCGGCGGCGCTCAAATCCGAGTTCGACAAGCGCCACTGCAAGCTGATTGGCCTCAGCGTGGATTCGGTGGAGTCCCACCTGCGGTGGGAAGGTGACATTAAGGATGTGACTGGCCATCAGGTCAATTTTCCGATGATTGGTGACCCTGACCGCGCCGTGGCCAATCTCTACGACATGATTCACCCGAACGCGAGCGACACGATGACCGTGCGCTCAGTGTTCGTGATTGGACCGGATCACAAGGTCAAGTTGACTTTGACCTACCCCGCGTCTACCGGCCGGAACTTCCAGGAGCTGCTGCGCGTCATTGACTCGCTGCAGCTGACGTCCGGCTATTCCGTATCGACGCCCGCTGACTGGAAGCCGGGCGACGACGTCATCATTGCTCCGGCGTTGTCCGACGCCGAAGCGACCGAGAAATTTCCCAAGGGTTTCGACACCAAGAAGCCCTACCTGCGGATGACTCCGCAGCCTGACAGATAACCGAGGAAGATGTCCACGCCCGATCGTTTGCGTATTGCCGTATTCATAGATTTTGACAACATAGAAATTGGTGTCAAGAACACCCTCGGGGCCGCGTTTGATGCAGGCCTCGTGCTGGAAGCGCTCAAGGAGCGGGGCGAGGTCGTCTCCAAGATGGCCTATTCCGACTGGCAGCGTGCCGGGGGCTACAGCCGGGCGCTGACGCAGCATGCCATTCGCATGGTGCAGCGCAATCTGACGCCTGGCGGCGACAAGAACGGCGCCGATATCAATCTGGCGCTCGATGCGCTTGAGATGGCGTTTACGCATCCCCACATCAACGCCTTTGTCATCGTCGGCGGCGACAGCGACTTCATCAGTCTGGTGGAGAAGCTCAAGCAGTACGACAAGAAGGTGTTTGTCGTGGGCGGCCAGCAGTTCACCAGCGTGATCATGCAGCGGAACTGCCATGAGTTCATTGCGTACGAGAACTTGATTGGCGGTGGCAGGCGTCAGAGTGGCAGCCGGAACACCAAGGTGGAGCGGACCGACCTGAGTCAGGTGATTCCCCTGGTGAAGCGGGCGATGAAGGTGTTGCTCGAGCGCGATGTCGATCCGCAGCTGGGACTGCTCAAGAGCACGCTCGTGCAGCTCGACTCGACGTTCTCAGAGCGGAGCTACGGCGCTGGCACGTTCCGCGACTTCGCCCAGAAGCTGGAGAAGGCGGGGGTGCTTCAGGTCTACCAGGCGAAAGGCAGCTGGCTGGTGGCCGCTATTGAAGGCACGAGCATGGTTGAGGTGAGTGCCGAGGGTGACACGCCCGCGCCGGGCGAGCAGTCGGCGGCAGAGTCTGCAGCGCCGCGTCAGCGCGGCGGCAGTGGCGGTCGGTCGCCGCGTGAATCGCGGGCGCCCCGTGAGTCAGGTGAGTCCCGTGAGAGCCAGCAGCAGGATCAGTCAGTGCAGGTCCAGCCGCAGATCGGGGAACCAGACGTTCCTGTCCAGATGCTCGGTGGTGCGGCACAAGGTGTGAGCGAGATGCATCGCATCATTTCGGGCACTGAGGTCCGCAAGTGGCCGTTGTACCTGCGAACCGTCAAACAGATTCTCCGGTCACAGACGCCACCGTTTGACGAACGCGCCTACGGATTTGCCTCGCTCGTCGACCTGCTGCGCGCATCGCATCGGGAAGGCGCGTTTCGGGTGGAGCGCGACCGCCAGGGTGTGATGCGTGTGTTCCAGAGCGGCAGCGGCGGCTTGTCACAGCCCTCGGGTGAGGCGGCGCCGCAGAGCGACGCGTCGCCGACTGATGCGCCTGTTGGAGTGCATGATGACGCGCCGCCTGTCGAGACCGTCGAGCCAACCACGCCTGTCGAGGCGGTCCAGGCAGCGACGCCGACAAAGCTGGCAAAGGCGGCAAAGAAGGCTCGCGCGCCGCGCAAACCTCGGGTGACCCAGGCCAAGGCGTCGAGCGAGGGCTCAGCCAAGGCAACGGCCAAGGCCTCAGACCCAGGGCAGCCGACCGAGGACGCCCCGAAGCCGAAGAAACGGCCGGCGAAAAAGGTAGATCAGAGACCGGCCAAGACGGTTTCGAAGGACCCCAAGCCGTAGCAACCCGTGGTGCAAGGCCGCCTGTGCAGTCGACGGCCGCTCCCAGCACCCAGCACCCAGCACTACCTAAACAGATTCCTAGCGAGTTTCACATGCACGCCGAGGTTGGGTTTGTCCACCAGTTGCGTAATCGCCACGTGGCCGGCGATGCTGACGAGTTGATAGGCCTGGTGTGCGGTGAGGCCTTTGGTGGCGACGAGAAAGTCCACCATCTCCTGAATGGCGAGTGTGGTGGCCATGGCGAGATCGGGATCCGTTGCCATCGCAATGTAGTCGGTGGTGGTCTCAGCGCGCGGCCAGGTCAGCGTCATGTCCTTGCGCACGGTGAGTTGCAGCCGTCCGCGGAGTGATGTCTCGATCGCGGTCTGGTCGACTTCGCCGTCGCCCTGTGCGGCATGTCCGTCGCCCACCTCGAAGAGGGCACCTGGTACGAAGACGGGAATGAACAGCGTTGAGCCGGCGACAAGTTCCCGATTGTCGAGGTTGCCGGCGTGTCGACTTGGCGGATTACTGCTGACCCGGCCCAACTCGGGTGCCGGCGCCACCCCCATACTGCCGAAGAACGGTTTGAGTGGAATGACGATACCGGGCAAAAAGTCCGCGGTCATTGCCGCTCGATCGAGGGTGATGATGCGACTGGGCTGAGTACGATCGCAGTTGCTCGGCACAAAGCCGCTGCACCCGTTATAGCCATAGTCGATCGGGAGGTCGATCGACAGCACCTTGACCTCCAGTACATCGCCCGGCTCAGCACCATCGACAAATACCGGACCGGTCAGGATGTGGCCGCCCGGACCGCGGCGGTCGCCGGTCACGTTGGTGACGATGGCCCGAAGCGAGTCTTGGATCTTGTCGGCCGGGACCCCCGCCCGCGCAAGGCCGTTCGGACTATTGGTCAGCAAGGTATCGACGTCGATGATGTCGCCCGACGCGATCCGCAGCACCGGCGGCGCCTCTGACCAGTAGTAGCCATAGGCCACGGTGTCCGGCGTGGCTTCCAGACGGTGGACCTTCGGCGCCTGCTGCTCGACACTGGTCCGCACTGACGTCGCTTGCACCAACGTGGTACCCGCGGACGCGGCGAGGAGCCCACACAACAGGAGACACGCCCCAATCAACTCGGTGATGTATTTGTTCACGTTGGTTATCGTCCCCTGTATTGATACACGCCCTCTTTGAGCATCTTCATGACTTCGTCCACCGCAGCTTGCAGCTCTCGATCGATGCCGGCCAGTTCATCCTCGGGGGTGTTCTCCACCCACACATCCGGCGCGACGCCGTAGTTCTCGAGGTTGATGCCGTAATTGTTGGGGCGCTCAGGATCATACGTCACCACCAGCGAACCCGGTGTCCGGACTGATCCCCCGTTGATCAGGCGATATGAGCCCGTCGCGATGACGGCCGCCGACGTGGGGTTGCCCACAATGTGGCCCAGGCCCAGTTGTCTGAAGGCCATCGGCGTGACTTCAGAGTCGGACGCGGAACGCCAATTGACCATCATGACCTTCGGGCCGGCAATGGCTTGTCGCGGCCGGCGTCCCCACTCGGGCGCACCCCACCGGCTGTTCCAGTATTCGTACGGTCGTCGTTCCAGGATGTCGATGATCTGCTGGTCAGTGTTGCCGCCGCCGTTGTAGCGGATGTCGACGATGATGCCTTTCTTATTCGAGAACTGGTTGACCTCGTTCTGGAATTTCACCAAGGAAGACTGGTTCATCGCCTGAATGTGCACATAGGCGATCTCGTTGTTCGTCGCCTTATCCACAAATGCACGGTTCTGCGCGACCCATGCGTCGTATTTCAATGTATTGAGAGATGGAATAGAACGAATTCTGGCCTCGCGGCTGTTCGCTCCGTCCGCCGAGGCGGCGATCGTCAGATCCACGTACTCATTCAGCGGGCTGTTGAGCAGTGGCCAATAGTTGTCGCCGGCGCGCACCTGCACTCCATCAATGGCGAGTACGTACTCGCCGACCTTCAACTCCAGCCACTCTTGATCGGCCGGGCCGTCGGGATAGACGTGCGTGATCTTGTAGCGCGGTCCGTCGGGCATCAATTCGAAACCCAGGAAGCGAGTCTGATACTCACTCGACTGCGGCTCACTTTGCGGACCGCTGACACCGGTATGCGACGCGTTGAGTTCGCCGATCATCTCGTTAGCCAGGTCATAGACGTCTTCGTTCGAGCCGACGTACTTCAGGAGCGGCTCGTACTTGGCACGGACGGCGTCCCAGTCTGTACCGTGCATCTTCTCGTCGTAGAAACGGTATTTCATGACGCGCCACGCTTCATCGAGGATTTGTGCCCATTCCTGCCGCTGGTCAACACGGACGCCCACCGAGAAGGTGACGCGTGTCTTCTTTCGCTGTCCGGACATCTCCATGCCGAACAGTTCACGGTCCTCGGTGTAAAAGACCTTGCGCCGATCAGCAGTCGGCGTCATTCCCTGGAAGGCGCCAGCCACCAGGCGCTGTCGGCCCTGGCCATCGATGGCGACTGAGAAAAGCGCGGGGCCCTGGTCGTCGCTCGACCGGAAGTACACGGTACGGCCATCGGCAGAGAGAAAAAAGTCCTGCACCGCATTCGTCCCAGACGTGATCGCGACGGCGCGTCGATCGATGCGCGCGAGGTCGGGGACTGTCAGCGACGGGGATTGTGCCGTCAGGCTTGCGCCTGCCGAAGGGGAGTCTGCCGATGCCTCGCGGCCCTGGGGTGTCGCGCGCCGCAGGCGCTCTTTGACCACCGGGTCATTGGGGTCTTCGGCGAGTCGCGCGAGGGGGACCACAAACAACTGATTGACACCATTCTCGCGGTTGCTGATGAAGACGACGCGCGTGCCGTCTGGGCGATGAGGCCCCGCCCGTCGTTCCACGGGTTGGGCGTGAGGTTGTGCTCGGCTCTGGTGTCGACCTCCATGAGGAACACGTCGGCGTTCTGGTCGCGGTCTCGTTTCGTGTACACGAGCCATTGGCCGTCGGGCGACCAGCCGCTCACGGTGTACCCGCCAGCAAGGTTGTATCCGAGCTCGGTCGTCGCGCCTGATTCCACGGCCGTGACAAAGAGACGGTTGTTGGCCACCCAGGCCAGCCGCGAGGAATCGGGCGAGAAGTCGGCAATGGTCTTGAACGACGGGTGGGTCGTCAGTTGCCGCGTGGCGCCGGACTCCCGATCGAAGAGCCAGATTTCTTCTTCCTTCGATTCATCGGATGTGTAGGCAATCCAGCGGCCGTTGGGCGCGATGTTCTGATTCCGCTGTCGCCAGGCATTCGTGGTGATCTGGCGCTTTTCGCCGATTTCAGGGTCTGTGGGCACGAGGAAGATCTCGCCGTGCGTATCCACGGCGGCGTAGGCGCCGTCCGGCGAGATGGCGAAGCCGTCGGGGCGATTCTCTGTTTGCACCGTGCGCGTGAGATTTGTTTTCGGGTCAAACGCCAGATCGATGGTGATCCGGGTCGGCGAACGCTGTCCGGTCTTGAGCGTCCAGATCTCAAATTCGTTCTCGTAGGCGATCGTCGTGCCATCGGGACTCATCGATGGAAACTGCACACCATCCGTGCGGTGCTCGGTGACCTGCTGAGGTTGCCCGCCGGTGGGCGCGATGCGCCAGATGTTGTAGTGACCGTCGCGTTCCGACGAGAAGTAGATTTGGCCGTCCTGGCCCCACATCGGGTACACGTCCTGGGTGAAGTTCTTGTAGTCGCGCAGATTGGTGTCGGTCAGGCGGGTAATCGTCTGCGTCGTTGTGTCCTGCACCCAAATGTCGTTTGACCGATTGCCGCGATAACCCTTGCGCCAGTAACTGCCACCCATGCGGTTAAATGCCAGCATCGACCCGTCCTGCTTGAGCATGCCCTGAACGCCGCCATCGATTGGGAGGGGAGTGGGCACGCTGCCATCGAGCGTGACGACGTAGATCGGACTGCGCCAGGGACTGACGCCGCGACTCGTCGCGAACAGGATGCCCTGGCCGTCTGGCGTCCAGTTGAGGACCGTATCGCCCGTGGTGGCAAACGTCAGTTGCCGCGGCTCGCCGCCCGCAGCAGGAATGATGAATACGTCATCGTTGCCGAAACGATCGGACGAAAAGGCCACCCACTTTCCATCGGGCGACAAACGCGGGAAGACGTCGCGCGCCACGTGCGCGGTCAGGCGCGAGGGGCTGGACCCATTGTCGTTCGCGATCCAGACGTCACCGTGGTAGCTAAAGACCAGTTTCCCCTGGCTGACATGGGGATACCGCGCAAACTTGATGGGTTCGGCCTGGGCGCCCGCTGGCAGGCTGGCCACGACCACGAACAGGGAAAGAAGGATTTGGGTTCTCATAGGGGCACTCCGGGGGCAATGATATAAGAGGACATCATGAATATGGTCAAGCGAGTCGTCGGGGCACTGGTGGTCTGCGGGCTGGTCGCAGGCATCGCGGTCGGTTCTATGTCGGGGCAGGGACGAGGCCGGGGCCAGTTTCCGGGTGGCACCAACGAGGATGGGTCGCTGCGGCCGACACGACCGGTGACAGGCCTGTTCACCCAGGACGCCTACACCGAGTACGAAATCCTCGAACCGGGCAGTGAGTCGTTCCGCATTCGATACCTGCCGGAAACGACTCGGGCGGGGGCCACCGAAATCGTGAATGCGACCCGCGGTGGCAGTGAAGGTTCCGGTATCGAAGTCTACGACCCGCGCACGGGCAATCCGATCAAATTCACCTACGTGGTGGAAGACGCCGACACTCACGCCATACACGCCCCTTTGCCAATTCCGGTGCCCGAGGGCGGCATTGGCCGCGTCCTGATCTACAAGACGTACAAGGATCCGCGGACCTACATGATGAATGGCGACGACATTGTCTGGGTTCGGAGTCTGAGCGGGTATCGCCTTGGCGTGTTGTTGCCCAAGGGGTTTGCGTTCCTCTCGTCGAACGTCGCGGCCCAGATGTCGACGACCGAGAGCGGGCAGTTGCGTCTGGCGTTTGCGAACCCGAGCGGCCAGAGCAATCCGGTGACAATCCATGCGAAGAAGACCACGGCCACGTTCGAGCCGACGACGTACACGGATATGTTTTTCGACGACATCAAGACGTTGTACGACCTGGGTGCACCCGAGGGGCGCACATTCAGTGTGGAGCAGACCTACAGCGACTATCGAAAAGGCGAAACTGCCAAGCTCGATAGCCTGGCGTATCTGGCGCTCAATGACTTGAAGGTGGTGGACCTTGACACGGCGAAAGTGCTGACGCCTTCCCGTCAGGGCGCGGACATGTCGGTGCCCCTCGACGTGCCTATCGTCAACGACCGTCAGAGTGTGCACTTGCGTCTGACCGGCACGGTCAACGATGGTACGTATCGCGTGGTCAATGGCGAACTGACGTTCAGCCGAACGCTCCACGGCCTTCGCAATACCGTGCTGTTGCCGGAAGGGTGGGACGTGGCGTCAGTCTCCCAATCGGGCACGATCGGTCGGACGGCGCAGGGCCGTGCGTTTGTCTCACTCATCAATCTCAACGGTGAGAATCAATACGCCGTGACGATTCGAGCCAAACGGTAGCCCCCCTGGACCCCAGGACCCCAGTAACCCCACGGCGTTCCCGCCCGTAGTACTCTTCAGCCCGACCCGTGACTACTGAGCAGGAGATACAGACCGCGCAGTTGATGCGGCAGGCGCATCTGTTTGACTGGCACTATATGCCGGTGGCCGTGATGACGTTGGTCGCCTTCGCGGTCGGCAGTTGGTCGGGACGAAGCTGGTCTGGACCCAGATAGGGGAGACAATCACTGATGATGTTCATGTCGCTCGTACTCACCGCATGGTTCCTCGCGCCCTGGCAGGTCCAGCCGATGGTCACCTCCGCCTGGTTGGCCGACCATCTGGCAGATCCGAAGGTCGTGGTCCTGCATGTTGGCAATGCCCGCGACTACGCTGTTCACGTTCCGGGTGCACGGCTCGTGTCACTTGGTGATGTGTCTGTGTCCGACCGCAGCGAAACCGGGCTGAACCTGCAGATGCTGCCGCCGGATGAGCTCAAAGCAGCGCTGGAGGCGTTTGGTATTTCTGACGACTCCCATGTGGTTGTCTATCCTGCCCAGAACGCCGTCCAATCTGCCACGCGGGTTGTGCTGACGTTGGCGTACGCAGGCCTTGGTGAACGCACATCGATGCTCGATGGTGGACTGACCGGCTGGGTGCGTGAGGGGCGACCGACGACGCCGGACGCGCCGGCCGTGCGGCCCGGCATGTTGAAGTCGTTGTCCATTCAGCCGTTGGTGGTCGACAGCGCCTTTGTACGCAGCCACGTCGGACAAGAAGGGTTTCGCGTGGTGGATGCCCGAACGCGGGCGTTCTACGAGGGCGCGTCAACCGGAGGCAGCACCGCGCAGCCGCACAAGACTGGTCACATCGAGGGCGCGGTGAATGTGCCGTACGACGAACTGACCGACGGCGCCTCACAGTTCAAGACGCTTGAGGAACTGCGCGCCATCTTCGACGCGGCTGGCGTGAAGGCTGGTGAGACCGTCGTGGCGTACTGCCACCTCGGGCAGCAGGCGACGGCAGCGATTCTCGCGGCGCGCCTGCTCGGACATCCCGTGCTGCTGTACGACGGGTCGTTCGAGGAATGGTCGCGCCTGCCGAACGCCCCGGTGGCGACGGGCAAGAACAAGTAGGGACGCGAGTCACCGCTGCCGGATCAATGAGTCCTGGCGGATGGTCCAGCGTTCACTCGTGCCGTCGGGCAGGCCCAGCGTGACTGTGGCCTCAAATAGTGCGCCGGCAGCCGATACAGACGGGGCAGAGAGCACCTGGTCGCTGGGGAGGGAGATTCCCAGCTCGCGGAAGGCTGTCGCGTATCGTCCATTCGTTTTTCGATAGGCGATTTGTGCGTCGTAGACCGAGTGCAGCCATCGCCGCGCAGGCCACGACGGGTCCGGCCTGAACGTCGTCTCTCCAGGGGCCGCGGTCGAAAACTGCACGTATCCCCACCGCTCGGGACGATGCATGTTGATGACATTTTGGGGAGACCAGACCCAGTTGTGTTCCTTGGTGTCTGGGACTTTGGTGTAGCCGCCGCTCGCGGCAGTCAGCTGCCACTGCACGCGCGAAAAATTCACGCGCCACTGGTCGCCGTCATCGGGTGGACTTGGGCGGCGCGCCAACTCTCCGAGCGCACGCCAGGGCAACGCGAGCTCGACCGACCATCCCTCGTCGGTGTCATCAGAGCGATTGAGCGTGCCGTTGAGCCGAACGCCCGTCTTCAGCCCCGCGATCTCCCATCCATTGACCGCCTTGCCGTCGTCTCTGTACGGCTTGGGCAGCAACAGGTCCCAGGTCGTTCCGAGCGCGTTGAGTTCCAGCTCGTAGTACTCGTGGTTGTCGCCGTTGGGATCGATGAACACCTCGAAGTCGTTGTCGTGGAAGATGACCGCGTCATGTTCAGTAAGCGTCGCCCATAGGTGCGGGTCGCGCAGGTCGGCGCCCACAAAGAAGTAGTCGGCGTCCCACAGCATCTTCACGCGGGTATCAAGACGTGGGCGAGGCTGCGCGTCGCCTTCTATGTCGACGAAGGTCTCGGACCAGGGCGCGTCCTGCCATGCCTGATCGTCCAGTGAGCCGTCGATGGTCAGTGGGGATGTCGCGCGGTAGGCGACGTAGCCGCGAGGGTGAGCCGCCGGTGTTTCCAGCCACGCCGCAGGTGTGACCACCAAGACTGAGACGGTCGCCGCCAGCAGCCATCGTCGGCCCCACCTCACTGATTGACCGCCTTGGCGAACACGGTCCACCGGTCATCATTCATCGCGCCCAGGTCGAAGAGCGAGACGCCAGCCGCGCCACCATCAAGGGCCATGGTGATGGTGCGACTCAAGTCGGCGGCACTCAGTGGACCGACGAAGAGCCCACTGTGCACGGGCGCGGTCACCGTGCGCACGGCTTCTTCCGTGTACTGCTTCACCCACTCGGGACCCGCCTGGTAGAACGTGTGGTACAGCATCGGAAAGAACGCATCGAGGTTGAACTGGCCCCAATCCTGTCGCACCATGGTGCGCGCGAGGCTTGGGCCGGGAAAGACGGCGGCACTGATCTGTTTGCCGCCACTCTTTGCCGCAGGCACCAGATAGTCGTTCACCAAGTCCACGACCGTTTGCAGACGGTACGCCAACCATGCCTTGTTCGACTCGGGATCAGGCAACGTGATCGGGTCCACCCCGTGCGCGGCCTGAAAGGCATTCCGGCTGATCGTCGTGTAGCCGTAGTCGTAGGGTGGATAGACCTTGTCCTGCACGAT
The DNA here is from genome assembly GCA_013203475.1 of Acidobacteriota bacterium. GTDB lineage: Bacteria > Acidobacteriota > Vicinamibacteria > Vicinamibacterales > SCN-69-37 > SYFT01. The sequence continues at coordinate 4,430 of JABMNV010000176.1, read as the reverse complement.
CCCGTACTTGGCCCACAGGTCAGACGGAAGAATGGCGTCGGGGTGACGAATGTAGTCGAGGTGGATGCCAGTCAGCCCTGGCAGTGTGGCCAACTCGAGGACCGTGTCGCGCACGAACGCGCGCACGTCAGGGTGTGCCGGATCGAGAAACGTGTAGTAGCCGACATAGGCGGGCTTGTCCACCGCCGACTCGCCCTTGGCGTTGACGTTGTACCAGTCGGGATGATCACGCATCACGTTGGGAAGCAGGCACGGCATGCACCACATCCACGCGTGCACCTCAAGACCAGCGCGGGTGGCGATGGGGAGGATACGCTCGAGCCAAGGCGCGCGCACGGGCAGGCGATTGCTGCCCCAAAGAGCTGAACTGCCGTTGTAGACCTCGGGAATAATGCCAGTAATGCCCGCGGTCTTCAGCTGCTCAAACTGTCGCGACCACTCATCGTCAGTGCGCGTCAGTGACGGGCGCATCCATACGTAGTGGCGACCTGCGGTCCGAGCTTGAAGGCGACGCCCCAGTGGATGGGCAGCTGCCAGTGCGGCGGCGGCAGCAGCAGACTTGAGAAAATCACGGCGTCTCATTACGCCCAGTTCCCCAGTTCCCCACGTCCCCACGTCCCCAGCTCCCTAGTCTTGTCGCAGAGCTGAGACCGGATCGATTCGGGTCGCACGCATGGCGGGAACTGTGGCGGCGAGCATGCCGATCGCAAGAGTGCCCAGACCGGCGAGTGCGTACGTCCAGAGGTCGGTCGGGGCCACTCCAAAGAGCAGGCTCTCGATGGATTTACCCAGCAACGCAGCGCCAGTCAACCCCAACGCGACGCCGATGAAGACGACTCGCGCGGCGCCGAAGACAACAAGGCGGAACGTGCCTCCTGAGTCGGCACCCAAGGCCATGCGGATACCAATTTCGGTCGTCCGCCGTGCCACCGCGTAGGTGACGACGCCGTAGACGCCGAGCGCCGCGAGAAGCGCCGCACAGAGCGCGAGTCCTGCCAGCAGGGTCATGTTGAAGCGGGGTTGGGCAATGGACGCAGACAGGCGTTCCTCAATCGTCGTGACCTTTGCGATCGGCAGGAACGAGTCCAGTTGCTGCACTTCATGGCGAATCGCCGCGGCCACGGTCTCGGCGGGCTGCGACGTAGCGACCACGACCTGCATTTCGCTGAGCGCAAATTGGAAGTACGGCACAAACACTTCAGGTTCGGCTGAGGAGGTCAGTCCGTCGTGCTTGATGTTGGCCACAACGCCGACGATTCGCAGGTCGCCGGCCATCGGAATGCGCACCAGCTTGTTGAGTGGACTGTCGCCCTGGAAGTACCGACGCACGACCAACTCATTGACGATGGCGACTTTGGGACCGTTCTCTCTGCCGTCGAAGTCGTCAAACGTTCGCCCATCCAGCAACGAAATCTCCATCGTCGTGAAGTAGTCAGCCATGACGGCACGGTAGCGCGCGCGTGGGCGTTCTGACGGCGAAGCTTCGGCGAGGCCGTCAATCGTGAACGGCAGCTCAAATTGGACGCCGAGCGGACTCATCGGCAGTGCCGATACCGCGGTGGCTTCATCGACGCCAGGCAGTGTCTTGACGCGCGCGATGAGGTCGTCAAAAAACTGCTTCTTCGACGCCGATGGACCGTATCGTGAGGGCGGCAACACGATATGAGCGGCGACGATGTCCGAGGTGCGATAGCCGGGGTCGATCGATGACAGTTGGACAAAGCTGCGGACGAGCAGGCCAGCACCGACGAGCAGCATCAGCGCGAGTGCGACTTCAGCGGTGACCATCGCGTCGGACAGACGTCGCGCCGAGCGGCTCGCGGATGCGCCACGGCCCGAGTCTTGAAACACGTCATTCAGGCGCGGTCGCATGGCTCGCCACGCTGGAAAGAGTCCGAAAATCAAGGCGGCGGCAATGGAGGTGACCGCCGTGAACGCCAGGACCCAGCCGTCGAGGCCGATCGCGTCGGCACGCGGCACGTTCGCAGGGATGAGGGGGCGAAGGGCGCCAATGCCCCACCAGGCGAGCAGCAGGCCGGCAATGCCGCCAAGGCCCGCGAGCGAACCACTCTCCACCAGCGACCGGCGGAGCAGGGCCCACTGGTTGGCGCCAAGGGCGGCGCGGACAGCGAATTCCTTGGCCGTGCGTGATGACCGCGCGAGCAACAGGTTGGCGATATTCACGCACGCGATGACCAGCACCAGCACCACCGCGCCGAACAACACCCACAGCGTGTTTCCGATGTCGCCGACCACCTGTTCGTGGGCTGGCACCAGCGTGACGCCCCAGCCGAGGTTGGTCTTCGGATTGTCCTGTGCGATGGTTGCTGAGATGCGGTCCATGTCGGCTTGCGCCTGCGCTACGGTGATGTCGGCCTTCATGCGCCCCATCGTGTTGTAGGAGCGATGAGGGCGTGACCCCGCCGTGGCAGCACTCATCGTCAGCGGGGCCCAGAGTTCGACCTCGGCATCGCCGGCGGGGAACTGAAACGTGCGCGGCATGACGCCGACGATTTCGTAGCTCTGGTCGTCGAGCATCAGTGTCCGACCCAGCACAGATGCGTCCTGACCGAATCGTTTGGACCACGCCGCGTGACTCAGGATCACAGACTTGGGCGCCCCCGGGTACTCCTCGGCTTCGGTAAACGCGCGGCCAATCACCGGCGAGACGCCGAGGACTTCAAACATGAGCGGCGAAAAATCGACCGTCGAAATGCGCTCGGCTTCGCTGTCGGTCTGCAGCGTAAAGCCCTTGTAACGCCAGGCGGCCATGCTCTCGAACGTCGTGGACTGCGTACGCCAATCCAGATAGGTGGCCGCCGAGACCTGAGAGCGGTCTTGCGCCAGTGTCTGGTTGCTCTCCCATGCGACGACGAGCCGGTCGGGGTTGGTGTAGTCGAGGGGGCGAAGCAGCACGCCATTGACCACACTGAAAATTGTTGAATTGACGCCAATGGCCAAGCCCAGGGTCAGCACCACCACGGCGGCAAAGGCCCGGTTCGATCTGAGGAAACGCCAAGCCTCTTGAAAGTCGTGTCGCATCGCGGCAAAGTATCACGCCTGACCGGCTCCGGACGCTCTTGCGTCCCGTGCCCGGTCGAGCGTCAAATAGGGAATGTGAAGGGGACGGTTATGCAGTTTCGATCTGTGACGTGGGCCGGGGTGCTTGTCGTGTCAGGGATTGTGGTGTCAGGGATTGTGGTGTCAGGGATTGTGGTGTCAGGGATTGTGGTGTCAGGGATTGCGGTGTCAGGGATTGCGGCGTCTGGGGTTGTCGCCCAATCTGATGCTTCAGTGCGCAGCGGTTGGCGTGTGCCGGACGTGAGTATCGATGGTGCGCTCGGCGACTGGCCGGAGTTGGAGTACGTCTCTGATGAGGTCGAAGTGTCTGCGGCGAACGATGGCGAGTTCCTTTGCCTTGTGATTGCGACCAGTGATTCGGCCGTCAAGGCGCAGATGATGCGTGCCGGATTTGCCGTGTATCTGGATCCGAAGGGCAAAAAGGGAAAGACATTTGGTGTCCGCCTCCCTCCGCTTGGAAATCGCCTGGCGCCTGGCCTCGCGTTAGCCGACGGAAGCGGCGGGCCGTTGCTTAGTTATTTTGATGTGCTTGGCCCCAAGAACGATGACGCGCGACGGATGGAGATCGGTCCGGCCACCGGACTGGAGGTGGCGATCGGCAACGTCCAGGGCACGTTCGTGATTGAGGTGAAGGTGCCCTTCGCGATGGGCCAGGGACACCCGTACGCCCCTGGGATCGACCTGTCGAAACGTGTCGTGGGCCTTGGCATCGTCACGCCAGATCCGCCGCGCAGCGCAGCGCGCGGGGGTGGCGCAGGCGGAGGCAGAAGCGGCGGGGGCGCTGTAGGGGGCAGGACCGGTGGTCGCAGCGGGGGGCGAGGTGGTGGAGCGGCTGGTGGCCAAGATGGCCGAGGCGGGGTTCAGGGCAAAGCGCTGAAGATCTGGACGACCGTGGCATTGGCGGCGGTCCGGTAACTTTTCTGGATGCCGCTTCGTACTATGACGGCATGAGACACTCCGTTCCCGTTCTTTTGCTCGTTGCCGTGCTGTCTGCGTCGCCCGTGGCTGCGCAGGCCCAAGGCGCTCACCGATGTCTATGCCGCATGTGACGCGGCGTGGGCGGCGGTCACGCCAGCGTGGCAGACCGAGATGATCGATCTGTTTGGCAACGAGCAGACGAAAATGGCGGTCATGACATTCAACACCAGTCACACATACGAGCACTACGGCAACATCGTCACCTACCTGCGCCTGAAGGGCATCGTCCCTCCATCAAGCGCCGGCCTGTAGGACACGGCCCTCGGCTTTGTTGCTCTCGATAGGGCGCATTGTGTAGACTCAATGCCTGTCCTGACGCGGGAATAACTCAGTGGTAGAGTGCGACCTTGCCAAGGTCGAAGTCGCGGGTT
>JABMNV010000175.1 GCA_013203475.1 Acidobacteriota bacterium | reverse complement strand
TGCTGATTACGAATCAGCTGCTCTACCAACTGAGCTACACCGGCTTGGTGGGACATCCCTAGGCAGCTATCGCTGGCTTACAGGACCCTGAATGATAACACGCGCCGACACCCATTCAGCCACCCGGGCCAGCACCTCCACCCTCGAATAGATGATCGCCAGATACAAAAATCACAGACAATGTGCAGCGGTGTGCGGCGTCGTTCGTGCGACCCGACCTTTGCGAGCGACGCGGCCCAGGCACAATCGCGCTGGACCGCTGCACCATCCTACACAAGCACCCGAATGACCACGCGTCGGTTCTGCGCGCGACCGTCGCGGGTCGTGTTTGGCGCCACGGGTCGCGCTTCGCCGAAGCTGATGATGCTGACCTTGTGCAACGGCACCTGGTGCGCCTCGTAGAGATAGCGCTTCACAGCGTCGGCTCGCTCCAGGCCGATTCGCTCGTTGATGGACTCCGGTCCGGTCGAGTCGGTGTGGCCTTCTACCTCGAAGTAGATGCCCTTTGGATCAGCCTTGATTTGATTCACCAACTCGTCAAGACGCGCTTTGACCGCGTCCGGTAGCTCGACCGCGTTGAACTTGAACTGTCCCTGATCCTCGTTGAGGACGACCTCAAAGATGAGGCGTCTCGAGGCGGCGGCCATGGCATCAGTGCGCCGCTCGACGGCCGTGGCCGCGTCGGTCGCGCCCTGGGCTTTGGCATTGGCCGCGCCGGCCGCATCCGATGCGTCTGCCGCGGCTGTCTGCGCGGCCGTGGCCGTGCGGTCCACTTCGGAAAGCCGACCCTCTGTCCGCGCCGCCTGTGCCTGCGTGTCTTCGAGCGCACTGGACAGCGCGTCCACCTTGGTATCGACGCCTCCGACGCGGGTGTTGACGTCACTCAGGCGAGTGTTAACAAATCCTTTGGTCGCGCACGCCGTGCTGGCGGCAGCGATCAAGGTCAAGGTGGCGACAAGCTGTATTCTTCGCATTCGAACCTCCTGTGACACCGTAAACAAGAGGCGGGTCACATACGTTCTCACTTCAAATTGCTTGCCAGGTTCAGGCAGGAGATTTCAGCCGAAGACAGGCCGGATTCGTCGAGCAGGATGTGCTGAAGCGCCGGAGACTGTGTAAGAGTTACTCGCATGGTCACTTCAAGGCAGCGACTCATGAGCGTGTGCGTCGTCGCGTGCGTGGTGGTCACTTCGGTCAGCATGATGGCGCAGAAGGGACCTGACCAGCTGACCCGCGCGCGGCAGGCGTACAACGCGCAACAGTTTGATGAGGCGATCGTGCTCGCCACCGCAGCGAGATCGGCGCCCGCGTTGGCAGACTCGGCATCGTTGGTAATGGCCCGCGCCCTGCTCGAGCGGTTCCGTCGAGGCGGAGATGTGACCGATGTCGCCACCGCCCGCGAGGCGTTGCTCTCGGTGGAGTCGGCTCGAGTGACCGCGAGCGAAACTCGCGAGTTGCGTCTGGGCATGGCCGAGTTGCTGTTTGTCGACGAACAGTACGGCGCGGCGGCCGAGGTGTTCGAGGCGGCGCTGGACTGGCCCCAGGTCAGCGGCTCCGATCACGTCCGCGATCGCTTATTAGAATGGTGGGCTTCGTCCCTGGATCGCTATGCGCAGCTGGCCCACGACTCCGAGCGGCCGCTGCGGTATCGACGGTTGCTGACTCGACTCGAACTTGAGGTGACGCGGGGTGTGTCGTCGCCCGTGGTGACGTACTGGCTCGCCGCGGCCGCTCGCGGAGCCGACGACCCCGACCGTGCCTGGTCGCTGGCTATCGCCGGCTGGGTCCAGGCCCCGCTCATCGCCGCAGAAGCGCAGGCCGCGGTGCTCCGGACTGACCTTGACCGTTTGATGCGTGAGGCGATCATTCCCGAACGTGCTCGCCGCACGTGGTCCGCTATTGCCCCAGCCGCCAACCCCGCGATCGACATTGCTGCGCGGCAACGCTCGCTCGAGGCGGAGTGGGAGGTGCTCAAGAAACGATGGGGAAGTGCGGAAGTGGGGACGTGGGGAGGTGGCTTTAACGGCGTAGGAGTGCGGCCATCGTCGCGGCTTTGTCGGCGAGCTGGCCGGCGTACACGAGATTCTTGACCTTCAGCGCCTCTTCGGCCTGCCGCACGAAACCCATCGCTGAATCGAATTGCGCACGCGCATCGCTGCCCAGCGCACTGCGTTTCACCAATCCAAGATCGATCTGGGCGCGCGCGAGTTGCGCCCGCACACGCTTTTCGAATTCCGCCGTGTTCGCCGTCGTTCGAAGGACCGGCCGCGTTGTTGGTGGACCGGTGGTGGCAGCCGGTGGGTCAGTGGGCGGCACAGGCGGTGGCGTCGTACTCGCTGGCGGCGGTGTTCCGAGCCGTCGCGTTGGGGGCAACACTCCGGTCGGCGGCGGTTCTTCAATCGACGGAAGCGCTAGCAGCGTGGGCTGCACCGGCGCGGGCACCACCACTCGCGCCGGCGGCTCCGGCGTGCGAAGCTCCGGTGTGTCAGTCGGTACGCGGGGAGCCGCATTGGCAGCACAGCTGACGCCGGAGACCGCACTCAGTGCGACCCCGATCACGGCAAGGCGCCACCGGCTTGGCAACGTCGCCAGCCTCAACAATCGCGGTTCGAACGCCACGTCCCATTATGCCTGTGCAATGGGGAGTGTGACACGGAACGTCGTGCCCTTCCCCGGCACCGATTCCACTTCGATCTCCCCCTCGTGGAGGTGAATGGTTCGATAGACCAAGGCCAGACCCACGCCGCTGCCTTCGGGCTTTGTCGTGAAGTACAGGTTGAAGATCTTGTCCAGGTGCTCCTGCGTGATGCCAGTGCCCGTGTCTTCCACGGTGATCTCCATCTGGGTCGCACTCGTCGCGCGTGCCGCGAGACGAAGATCTCCGCCCTTGGGCATGGCCTGACAGGCGTTGATCGCCAGATTCAGCAGAGCCTGCTGCAATTGCCCGGCATCGGCGGTGACCGGAGGAAGGTCGGCTGGAGCCCTCACGCTCACGTTGACACCCGTCTTGCCGGCTTCTGCTTCCACCACCGGCAGCATGTCCTGAAAGACGGCATCGAGGTGCACGGCCTCAAGGACCATGGCATCCGGTTTTGCGAACGCCAGGAAACCCTGCACCACAGCATCGAGGCGTCGTGCCTGCTGCGCCAGCACCTTGATGTGTTCATTGTCGTCAGAGGTCTGCGCTCGCAGCAACTCCAGGTGAATCTGCATGGCGTTGAGCGGATTCTTTACCTCGTGAGCGATGCCCGACGACACCCGTCCCAGCGCGGCCAATCGGCGTGACACCGTCGCTCGAGAGACACGTCCCTCTGCCTGCTCCTTGGCTAACCGGGCGCTGACCACGTTAAACGATTCACCGAGGTCCTCGAATTCACCTTCCTGCGGCAGCGCGAGTGTGACGCCGGCTTCGCCGCGGCCCAGTCGAGCCAGCCCGGCTCTGATCAGGTGAATGGGGCGCAGGGTCCACTGCGCGAGCAGCGTCGCGACGATGACCGATCCAATCAGCAAGAGGAGCGCGGTGACCGCAGCAGGGCGCAGCGCATCTTCAAGGTCGTCGCGCATCAGCAACGTGGACACGGCCACACGAATGCTGCCGAAGTCCGTCGTGCCTAGCACGAGTGGAAGGCGCACTTCCTGTGTCAGGCCACCCGGAGTGAAAATCGCCCGGGTCTTGGCAAACGGTCCCGCGGCGACGAGCGAATCCAGATTGGGATACGTCGAAATAAATCGACCGACCTGCGTTCGGTCGCTATGGACGATGATCCGGCCGTTGACGTCGACAATGGCTGCGTACTGCCCATGCCGTGAGGAGCCAGACATCTGCAAGATTGACTGCAGGCCGGCATCACTCCCGAGCGTGTCCCGAAAGTCCCCGTCGTCCAGGGCCAGTTGCGACGCGCGGTTGAAGATGCCCTTCGCGAGCAGATCGGCGCTCGCGCGGGTGTCCTGCACCAATCCATCGGCGATGGACGCCAGAGACAACGTACCCATCGTGGCGACCACGGCAAAGACCACCGCCATGACCACCAGAATCTGTTTGGTTTTGACGCCGATGCGCATCTGCTAATTCCGTGCGGCCCTGGAAAGTTTGTTGTGCAACGTCTTCAGGCTGATCCCAAGCAGAGCAGCAGCATTGGTCTTGTTCCCGCCCGTGTGTGTCAGCGTGATGTCAATCAGTTGCTGTTCGGCCTCGCCCACGGTCATGCCCGCCGTCAGCGTGGCACCGTGTGTAGCTGCGGCGGATGGCGTCGTCTTCGGTGCCGGGCCCGTGAGCTGTGTGCCGAAGCCCATCAGGTCGGACAGCCCCACAAACTGTTCGCGGGCCACGATGGTCGCGCGCTCCATGACATTGCGCAGTTCGCGGACATTGCCGGGCCACAGGTGGCCGCGCAGTGCATCAAGGGCTTCGTCAGTCAGGCCGACGACGGTCTTGTTCAACTCGCGCGAAAACTCTGTGATGAAGGCATGGCACAGCAGCGGCAGGTCGTCGAGGCGATCGCGCAGGGGCGGCAGTTGCACCGCAAACACATTCAATCGGTAATAGAGGTCTTCGCGAAGTTGGCCACTGCGCACGGCCTCCATGGGATCGATGTTGGTGGCCGCCACCACGCGAATGTCGATCGCCTTGTCGCGATCTCCGCCCACCGGCCGGACCACGCGCTCTTGCAGCACGCGAAGGAGTTTCGCCTGGGTGGCCGGCGTCATCTCGGCGACCTCGTCCAGGAAGAGTGTGCCGCGGTCGGCCAGCTCAAACGAGCCCTGGCGCCGGGTGATCGCGCCCGTGAACGCACCGCGCTCGTGTCCGAAGAGCTCGCTTTCGAGCAAGGCCTCGGGAATGGCTGCGCAGTTGATGGGCACAAACGGCCGACTGGCCCGCGGACTGAGCCGGTGCAGCGTCTGCGCGACCAGTTCTTTGCCCGTACCGGACTCTCCGGTGATGAGCACCGAGGCGCCCGTGGGCGCAGCCTGCTCCAGGAGTTGATAGACCTGGCGCATTGCCACGCTGGCGCCGATCATCGTGCCAAAGCGGCCATGGTCACGCAGTTGCCGACGCAAGACTGTGACCTCTTGCCGGCGCGCGTGGCGCTCGGCCACCTGGTCGAGCAGGATGCGCAGGCGCTGCGGATCGATGGGTTTGGCCACGTAGTCGTAGGCGCCCAGGCGGAGCGCTTCCACCGCGGTATCCACGGTGCCCTGGGCCGTCAGTATCAGCACCGTGATGTCGTCGCCTTGCTGACGGATGGCCCGCAGGAGGTCGAGCCCGCCCATTTTCGGCATCACGAGGTCACTCAAGACAATGTCAGGAGCGGTCGCTGCGATCGACGCGAGGGCGTGTTCCCCGTCTGTGGCGTTGGTGGCTTCAAAGCCCCAACTGGCCACGAGCTGGGTCAGTCCCGTGCGCTGGGCAGGGTCATCTTCCACCACGAGCACGCGAAGTGGAGGCAAGTTGGGCGATTTGGGTGTGTGGTCGGGCATTGTCTCGGTATCGCCTTTCGTGGCCTCTCACTGTAGCAGTCGGGGTAAACTCTGCGGCGGAGGTTCCATGTCTTTGAGAGTTTTGACGCGCATCGCCCTAATCGGGATGCTGGCGATAATCCCGTATTCACTGCTGGCCCAGAGTGCCACGGCCCAGGCCCCGACCCGTCCAGCGCCCCTGAGCGCGGCCGACCAGATCCTCCAGCAGGAGGGGTATGTGACGCCGCCGCCGGAACTGGCGTCGGCAGTGCTGGCCCCGCGCCACCTCAATGTCACGCTCGGGAATTTGAGCCCTGACAAGAAGTGGTTCCTGAACGAGGTCGGCGACGGTCCCATTGTCATGGCGCGGTTCTCGCGGCCGTATGACGAGCTGGGCGGACTGTTTCTCGACCGCGCGGCGAGTCGGAACCACTCGCTGACCGTGCGCAACAACGTCGCCATCGAACTGATTTCGGCGACCGACGGCACCAAGCGTTCCATGAAGTTGCCGGCCGGGGCTCGCGTGTCCGAGACGACATGGTCGCCCGATGGCAGCGCGGTCGCGTTCTTCATGCATGGTCCCGAGGCAACACATATCTGGATTGCCGACACCGCGACGCTGACCCCCCGTCAAGTGACGAAGACGCCCGTGCTCGCCACCCTGGTGACGAGTTTTGAGTTCACGGATGGCGGGAAACAGATTGCCACCGTGCTGGTGCCGGACGGCCGCAAGGCTCGACCGGTGATGGCTGACATGCCGACGGGACCAGAGATCAGCCTGGCCCAGGGGACAGACAAGAACCGGCTCCGGACGTACCGGAGTCTCATGACCACCCCCTACGACCATGAACTCCTCGAATGGCACACGACCGGTCAGTACGCGCTGATAGACGTTGCGACGCAGGCCGTGAAGAAGATCGGCGCCCCGGGGATGATTCGGTCGATTGATCCGTCGCCCGATGGCCAGCACTCACGCGTGACGCGCATGACGAAACCGTTCGCCTACATCGTGCCGGTCGGCAGTTTTGGCCAGGTCGAAGAAGTGTGGGACGCCACCGGCACGTCGCTGGTCGAACTGTCAAAGCGACCGATTAACCTCGGCGTCCAAGACGATGATGCGGCTGCGGCGGGCGGTGGTGGTCGCGGCGGCGGCGCCAATCAGACGGGGCGGCGAGAGCTGTCGTGGAGGCCTGATGGCAAGGGATTGACGTACCTTGAACAGGAACCGGCGCCTGCGGCACCGGAGGGCGGCACCGACGCGGCGGCCGATGACACGGCCACGGCCCCTCAGGCCGCGCGCGGAGGCGGACGTGGCGGACGACAGGGCGGCGCCGCGGCACGGCCAGACCGCCTCTACCAATGGATGGCGCCGTTCGACGGTGCGAGCAAGACCATGATCTACGAGAACCGGTCACGCATGACCGGACATCGCTTCTCTGAAGATATGCAGATGCTGTTCTATCGCGAGACGGCGAATCAGAGGGCGACCGACTACGCGGTGGACTTGGCGGCGCCGACGGAGCGGCACACGCTCCTGAGCTACGCCACTGATGACTTCTACGCCAATCCGGGCTCATTGATGAGCGCCAGTGGTGCTGGTGGTGGCGGT
>JABMNV010000174.1 GCA_013203475.1 Acidobacteriota bacterium | reverse complement strand
AGGCGATGGAGGCGTCGGCGGTCACCATGACGGTCTCGGAGACCGCGCCAACCGCTAGCTCGAAGCCCACGCTCGCGATCTGCCCTGCGCTCAGGGTGACGCCCGCGCGCTCGGCCGACTTGAATCCCTGCAGCGTGGCCCGAATCAGGTAGGTCCCGATTGGGAGCAGTGCTGCCCGATACGCACCTGCGGCATCTGTGATGACAACGCGCTCAAGGCCCGTGTCGGTGTTTTGGACGGTTATCGTGACTCCGGGCATCACTGACCCGGAGCTGTCACGGACCAGACCTTCGATGGAGCCATTGATAGCTTGCGATTGCGCCAAGGCCGGAGTGGCCACTGCGCTTGCGAGGATCAGAATCCACATATTACGGAAGAAACGCGACGACATTCACTACCCCCAGTTAGCCCACAGGTTCACCAATGACTGGGCACCACAGGGCTCCCAATCACAGACTTCATAAAGCAACTGAACGAAGTCCAAAGATCAATATACACGTAGGCCCTTGTGGAAGCTACAGAAGGAATTGTCGTTTCGTTTTTGCCGGGAAAAAGGTCTGTCTGCCTGTCAGCCATGGCCTGGAGCGAGGGTGGCCATTGTCGGTGTCATGGGGTCATCGGTACTCGGTATGGGGTTTTGGAGTGAGCCTCATCGTGGCCCGCCCTGATGTCGTTCCTGTTCGAGTCGTTTGGTAATCAATGTGTGAAGCCGGATCCGCGTTCCTCGCTGCGCGGTCTGAGAATCCAGAAGAACGTGCGCTTGAACAACCAGAGGAACAGCAGCGGCAGCAGGAGCGTTTGGATCACGAACAACGAGATCAGCTGCGTCTGCGTCGTCCCGAGCAGCCTGACGTTTATGATTGGATACATGTATGTCTTGGCGAAAGCTGGCCTGGTCGAGATCCTGGCGCTGACCGCGGCCCTCGTGTCCGCTGGAGGGTGCTCGCCGACTGCGCCCACGTCGGGCCCGGCGGGAACGGGCGCTCCAGTGCCGGGCTAGTGCCTCGTCTGGCAGGACGAATTTGGCGGCAGCGGGCTCGACGGCTCCAGATGGACGGCCCAGAGCGACGTGCGACGCGATGCCACCAATACGCCGGCTGCGGTGTCGGTCGCGAACGACGTCCTCACCATCACCACCTACACCGAGGGAGGGACTCACTTCACGGGGTTCATCGACACCGCAGGCAAGTACGAACCGACGTACGGCTACATCGAGGCGCGCATCAGGTTCGACACGGCTCCGGGCCAGTGGGGCGCATTCTGGCTCCAGTCGCCGACCATGGGCAGCCCGATCGGCAACCCGGCGGTGGCGGGCACGGAGGTGGACATCGCCGAGCATCGCGTGCACGACTCGTCCGGGGCGGATATCAGCAACACCTATGTGATGCCCGTCCACTGGGATGGCTACGGGGCGAGCCTCAAATCTGGGAGCGCGACGGGCCGTCCGGCTGTCGGAGCCAGCCCACTGGCCGGCAATTGGCACGTGTACGCCATGCTCTGGACGGCGGACCAGTACGTCCTCTACCTCGACGGCGTCGAACAATGGCGTACGTCGGAGGCGCCTTCCAGGCGCGGAGAGTTCATCCGGCTGACGTGCGAGGTGCTCAACCGGGGCTGGGCCGGCAGCATTCCGGCCGGCGGGTACGGCACGCGGGCGGCCAGTACGACCCGCATGTCGGTGGACTGGATCCGCGTGTGGCAAGCTCAGGGTTCCTGACCTGCGGGCCAAGCCGACGTACTCCCCGAGCGCGCCCTCGCCGCCGTGTAGGGCCTTGGGCCATAATCCCCCCATGGCTCGAACCCGCGTGCTGACGATTGGCGGTGTGGTGCTGGCTGGCATGGCCGTCGCCAGCTACTGGGCATTCAACCCGGCGTCGCAGAACAGCCTGATCTTCCGTCCGCTGTCAGGCACGTGGTCCTACGCCAGCACCTACGGCACTGCGCAGCTCTCCGGCGCGTGCGGGGCGCTGCCGCCGGTCCAGCGGAGCGCGGCGGGGCCCGCCAGCCTCGCGGCCGCCACCGACGGCACCTCGTTCAGCCTCGACATCGACGGCCAGGTCCTGCTGTTCCATCGAATGGGCCTTGCGCCGGACTTTGAGAGTGGCCGCAGCCTCTTCCCCATCCAGACCGCCACCGGACCGAGCTCTGGTGAGGTCTGGTTTGAAGCGCATGTCGACACACCGTCGGCCATCAGCGGCTCGACCGGGTGGACAAGTGACGGCTGCAACGCCGACTATCCGTTTACATTGACGCTCGATACCGCGCACGAACCTGACGCGGTCGTGCCGCAGGCCGGGCGATGGCAGGTCACGACGACGCCGGGGTCCTGTCCCACGGGTCCCGGCGGTCTCAGTAGCGCATTTGCCGGCCCGACAACGCTCCTGCTCAATCCTGTGGCCAGTCTCACGCTTGCCCCACCGGTCGGCCCGCCCATCACGGTGATGCGCACCGGGCCGTTGTCGTGGAGCGGCGGCGGAACGGTGTCTGGAACTGTCGGCGGTGTGCCGCAGGTGTTCGCCGGCACGATGCACGTCACGTTCAGCGAGCCCACGCGCGCCATCGCGACGTTTGTCGGCGCCGCCAGTCTCTGCGGCCTTTCGTCGATGCTGACGATGACCTACATCGGCCCGTAGCGCAGCGCGCCTCCACCCCTGCGTGACGTGACGCCCCTACTTGACGAGCCTGAGGCTGCCGCTGAAAGACTTGAAGGTGAGTGTACGTCCCGATCCACCCGGAAGTTCAGCGCGGATCTTGCGACGACTGGATGAACGCAGGGTCACGGCAACGTCTGCGTCAAACGAACTGCTGAAGCTGTTGAACTCGAGATTGCCTTTGGCATTGTCGGCCAGCTTGACGCGCATACGGCCGCTGAATGTTTCCGCCTCGACGTCGGGGGATGTGTTCTGACCCATGGCGTCGATCTCGATGTCGCCGCTAAACGCATAAGCGGACACCGCCCCGCGCGGACTACTGGTCGAGATGTCGCCAGAGAACGTCTTCAGACGCTGCGTGCCGGTAATGCCTGTCACGGTGCCGTCACTGGAAAAGGCGTCGATTTCGAGTCGAGCATCGGCCGGCACCTGAATCTCGAAGTTCGTTTCAACCACATTGTTGTTGTTCCGGTCGTCGTTGTCGTCACGTCGATCCGAATCGCGGTCCCGTTTGTTGGCTTCAACCGAAATCGTCGAACCGGACGTTTCGACGATGAGCTGGATCTCCTTGAGCTTGTCGGCCGTGGCGCGACGGACCGCTTTCATGACGAAGTTCCGTCCAGACCCGGCCGTGATCCGCACGTCACCAGAGAAATTCTTCAGGTTCAACGTGCCGCCGCTGGGAAACGGAAGTGTTCGCTCCACAGTTTCCGTTTTTTTCTGCGCCCACGCCGACACGGGGCTCACGAGCATGGCCACGGCGACCGTCAGAGCCGCCACAAGAGTTGAGCGCCGAACAAGACTGTGATTCATGACAAGAGTCCCCTGGAAGAAAACACACAGATGTTAGCGACGACCGACCCGGAGGCTGCCGTTGGACGTTCGAATCTCAATCGTCGGGCCGCCTGCGCCCAGCTTGGTGTCGATCCGCTTTGAGACTCGGCCCTGTACCGTGACTGGAATATCGAGGTTCAGCGATCCATTGCTCGTCCCGGCGATCAGGTGCGCGTTGTACCCTTCCGGGACGTCGACCCGGGCCGCGCCGTTTGAGGTGGTCACAGTGAGGCCATCACCATCCCACTGATTGCCGTTCAGCGCGACGTGAACCGAGCCGTTGCTGGTGGAGGCGTCCACCCGACCGCCAACGTCGGTCAGTCGCAGCGAACCATTCGAACTCTCTGTATCGATGCGGCCTTTGACGCCGGTCACGGCGACCGACCTATTCGACGTCTCCAGCGTGAGGTCAAATGCCAATGGGACCTGCACTCGGTAGCTGACGTGCCACGACTGATTTCGAGCACTCCGCGGACCACTGGATCGCACTCGGCCGCCCTCAAGCGAGACTGACACGTCCTGCGCGAGCGCTCGCGCATCGCTTTCGGAACTGGCGGTCGCCACCACCCTGGCCTGCACAACGATGCCTCGGCGGGAGGATCCGGTGACGGCGATGCTGCCATTCGCGTTGTCGAGAATCTCAAGATTGGAGGCGTTGCCGTCTATCAATACCCGCACTTCGCAGACCGACTCACGGTTGCGACCGCCCGAGTTGCCGGCGTCTTTACACCAGTCCTGGTCGCTTGAGGCGGCCTGTGAATGTTCGACTGTGGTGAAATTGTTGAGAACGTTGGCGCTGGGCGTGGACACCAGCAATGCAGCCAAAGGCAGAGCAAGAAATGCGCGTGACATGAACCCCTCCAGGAAATGGTAACTAGGAGGGTTAGACGGGTAATGGACGCGCGGCGTTGCCTGAGAGTCTGTCATGCCATGATGCTCTGGATGATCATCTGGCTGTTGGCGGTCGCGCTTGGCGCCGGTGCGTGCAGCTCGGGCGCAGCACCAACGACGCCGAGTCCCACCCCGGTGCTGGGGGTCGCTCCTTTCGCCGGAACCATCTTCATCGACCCAGACATCATCACCGAGTCGGACCCCACAACGTTCTTGCTCTTGTCGGCAGGGGGGCAAGGCGCCAGGACAATGTTCGACCGCCGGGTGAACGACTGGATCACGGTGAATGCCTACCTCTTCGACGCGAGGTTCGACGACGGGCTGATGGTCGAGGTCCAAGTGAATCCGGAATTCGGGGCGACTGATCTGGCGCAGGCCGAGGCAGAGAAGTACGCCGTCGTCATCGGACGGTTGCCGACTGCGCTTCGCAGAAATGTCAAGACGGTGTGGATCCACGAAGGCGTGCAGCCGTTCGGGGGCGGCAATAACAACTTGCTTATTCACGTTGGCCAGGCGGACCTGTACACGAGGGACGGCATTCTAGAAGAGACACTTGTGCATGAGGCCAGTCACACGTCGCTCGATGCGTCTCACGCAACTGCGCCCGGTTGGCTGGCGGCACAGTCGGCCGACAACGTGTTTATTTCAACCTACGCTCAGGATTTTCCAATGCGGGAAGACGTGGCCGAGAGTGTCGTCCCCTATCTGGCGGTGAGGTGCCGCGCAGACCGAATCTCTGTGTCGCTTCGAGACACGATCCTCAACACGATTCCGAACCGGATCGCCTATCTGGATGCGCTGATGCTTGATCTGCACCCAATCAAATAGGCGACCCTGGGCGTGCCCTCACCGGAGACGAGATGGCGTACTCTTGTGGCCATGCGTCGATCGTGGATGGCCGTGGTGTTGTGTCTGGCGGCGGGCGTGCTCGCCAGGCCTGATCTGTCGGCCCAGACCGTCGTCCAATGGTCGGCGAAGGTCGAGTCAGCCGTTGTCGTTCAATCTGGAGCCACCGTCGAGGTACTCCTCGACGCGATCATTGATCCGGGTTGGCATCTCTACGCGCTGACCCAAGAGGGTGGAGGTCCGCAGGCGCTGGTCATCGCGCTGTCAGAAGACTCCCCATTCACGCTCGCGGGCAACATCATCGCGCCGCTGCCGATCACGGCGCCTGACGCAAACTTCAATATCGACACGCAATACCACGCCGAGGCCGCCACCTTCTATGTGCCCGTGGCCGTGCCGGCCGGCGCGAGTGGCCGAGTGCCGCTTGATCTGGATGTCACCTTCCAGACCTGCACCGACCGTTTCTGCCTTCCACCGATGACCGAGCGCGTCAGCCTGTCGTTCCTGGTGCCAGGCACTGGTGCTGACGTCACCGCCGCCGCGCGGGTCCCTTCTGCCGAGCCGCGTGCTGCAGGAGAATTTGTCGAAGACATGGCGTCGGCGTCCGGTGCCAACACGTTGGGCGCTTACCTGGGGCTTGCCGCGTTGATGGGCGCGCTCTCGTTGCTCACGCCGTGCGTCTTTCCGATGGTGCCAATCACGGTGTCGTACTTCACCGGTCGTGCAGAGAAGGACGGCAAGCGTGCGGTCTCTCAGGCCGTGGTGTACGGCGTGGGCATCGTGTTGACCTTCACGGCGGTTGGCGTGGTGCTGACCGCAGGTTTCGGCGCGTCCGGGCTCAATCAATTCGCTGCCAATCCCTGGCTCAACCTCGGTATCGCCGCGTTGTTCATCGTGTTCGCGTTGAACTTGTTCGGCGCGTTTGAACTGGTGCTGCCCTCCAGGTTCCTCACGCGCGCGTCCACGGCTGACGTGGGACATGGCCGTTACGTCGGCACGCTGCTGATGGGGTTGGCCTTCACGCTCACTTCGTTCACGTGTACGGCGCCATTCCTCGGGACCCTGCTCGTGGTCGCCGCGCAAGGCGACTGGCAGTGGCCCCTGGCCGGCCTGCTGGTGTTTTCCTCCGTCTTTGCCTTGCCGTTTGTCTTCCTCGCCTGGGCACCACAGGCCGTGGCCTCGTTGCCGCGCTCGGGGGCCTGGCTCCTGTCGGTCAAGGCGACCATGGGGCTGTTGGAGTTGGCGGCCGCGCTCAAATTTTTGTCCAACGTCGATCTCGTGTGGCACTGGGGCATCTTTACGCGGGACGTGGTCATCGGGTTGTGGTTGGTGATTGGCGCCGTGCTGGTGGTCTACTTGGCTGGCGGGTTGCGCCTCGGTCACGCCCCGCGGCTCTCGCGACCCGGCCTCCCTCGGTGGGTGACCGTGGCTGCCGCGCTGGTGTTGACTGTCTGGCTCGGCACCGGGCTGGCTGGTCGTCGATTGGGTGAGCTGGAGGCTTTTCTGCCGCCCGGCGATCTCGCGGGTGGTCAAGATGGCGAATTGTCGTGGATCGTCAACGACTATGAAGAGGCCCTGAGGCTCTCGGCAGCCGAAAACAGGCCCATCCTCATCGATTTCACGGGCTATACCTGCACCAACTGCCGCTGGATGGAAGCCAACATGTTTCCCAGGCCGGAGGTGGCGCGAGAGCTCGGTCGATACGTTAGACTGCGCTTATACACAGACGGACGCGGCGAGGAGTATCTGAGGTATCAGAACCTGCAGCGCGACACGTTCGGCACCGTGGCCCTTCCGTATTACGCGGTGATGGCCCCCGGCGGCGTTCCCGTCGTCGCCTTCGGCGGGCTGACCCGCGACAGTCAGCATTTTGTGTCGTTCTTGCAGCGCGGACTTCGGTAGGAGAGTTGATATGACCATGTGGCCCCTGTTTCTTGTTGTCAGCCTCGCGTCAGGATCGGTTCAAACACCAGCGTCACAACCTACGACGCCGGACGAGTGTGTGAAAGCGGCACGCGCGTTCACGCAGACGTCGCAGCGGGCCGTCGAACGAATCACGGCCGAAGTCGTCCGGAGAATCAACGCAGACAAAGTGGACATGGCCAGGGCCTGCGCAGCCCAGTTCGATCCCAAGACGATCGACGCATCTCAGATCGCAGACCTCATTGCCCTGTATGGCGAGGCCGATCAGCGAGATCTCGCGACCGCGACGCTCACGCGTGCGTTAGGACTCAAGAGTCTGGCGGCGCCTGCCCGCGCCAAGGTGCTTGCTCAAGCGGTGCTCACCGGCTTGAGTGAGCCCAAGTCGAGCGAGCGCAATGCCAGGTTGGAGGGCTACATCGACGCACTCGACCGAGTGGCCGGTGACGAGCTCGACCCTCACATCCTCGACTCAAAGATCAGTGCGCACGCTCGGATGAACGGCTACTACCGCGGCGATGATATTGACGACGGGATTATCAAGCAGTCCACCTGGCTGATCGAACGGGCGAAGGCCTTCACACCTGAGCAGCGGCGGCAGTATGGCTCGACGATCATCAGTGCGCACATCAACATGGCCGAAGCCCTAGCCGGTCGAGGGCAGAATAATCGCGCGAACGAGCTGTTGAGAGAGGCCAAGTCTTCCTGGGGCGACATTCCGAATGCCGCAAGAATGATTGACCCGAACATTGCCCGCTATGCGCTGATCGGCACGCCAGCGGCTCCGATCGCAGCGCAACGATGGCTGAATGCCCCTGCGAACACGAGACTCGCCATGACTGGTGCCGTCACGCTTCTCGAGTTCACCGCGCATTGGTGCGGTCCCTGCAAAGAAAGTTATCCGGGTGTCAAGCGTCTGCTCGCCACGTATGGAGACCAGGGCTTCCGCGTCGTGCTCTCGACAGAGTTATATGGGTACTTCGGTGCCGAGCGTCCACTGACGGCTGAGGCCGAGTTTGAGCGCGACCGTGAGTACTTCGCAGAAGAGGGACTCAACGTTCCTGTCGCCGTTGGCAATCAGCGACCTCCATCCGTGCGCGGTGCCGATGGGACGTATACCTACTTCAAAGATCCGAACATGGCCGCGTATGAGGTTGGTGGAATTCCCCAGCTTCATCTCATCGACAAACAGGGACGCATCCGCCTCATCATGGTCGGATATGACGACGTGAACGAACCGTTTGTCGCGGCGCAGATAGAGAAGTTGCTGAAAGAAAAATAGCCCCGCAGCGTCAGCGCCGGTCAGTGTGATGCCCCTTCGGGCCTCCACTGTTCGTTTCGGTGGACGTATCGCGTCTGTCCCTCAATGATGCGTTCGGCCTGCGGATGGGCCGGATCTCCAGGCAGCGCCAGCGCGATCGTCCCGTCGCAGTCGACGAGGTGTGGCTCGATGGGGGCGAGCGGCAGTGTTTCCGCCAACGTCAGGGCATCATCGACGGTCGCCAGGCGCGAGAGTGTCCACAGCGTGTGATGCGTCGGCGGTGCGAGTTGAATATGTCCACTGTCCCAACGCGCCAGCACGTCTGCAGGCCTCGCCCAGACGCTCGACATCGTCTCGTGTTCGTCGTGGGCGCCGTCCTGCCCGGAAGGTGCCCGTAGCATGAAGAACCGCGCGTCGAATCGGCGCGCCTCGGCGGCGGGGGTCACCCACCGTGCAAACGGCACGAGCGACGCCAGGTCGATCAGGAGGCCTCTGGCGAGAAGGGCTGCGCGGAAGGCCTCGACGCTGGTGGTCAGCGTCTGCCTGAGCCGCAACGCCTCGGCGTGTGTGAGGGCACCGTCGACCGGGAGGATCGCGGCTTCCTCGAGCGACTCCCGACAGGCGGCGATGGCAAGGGCTCGTTGCAGGACTGGCGTATCGGCCAGGGCGGCAATTCTGGAGCGCGCCGGAAGCACGACGTTGTCCCACGTAGCACTGCCGTCCTCGGCGTCAACCTTTCCGCCCGGAAAGACGAGTGCGCCGCCCATGAATCGACTCTTCTGATTGCGCTCGACGCAGAACACTTCGATTCCGCCCGTGCCATCACGCAGGAGCACGAGCGTCGCGGCGTCGGTTGGCGTGACCCGTGGTCGGGTGGGATCGAGATCCAACAACATGCTGGCGCCCTACCGCACGACTCGGATGGCCAGAAGTGTTGACTGATCCGGGCCGTTGCTTTCGGCGACGAGTTCCACCAGGTAGTCACCGGTCGCCAGCGACGATAGTTGCAAGTCGATGCGGGCCCGTGTGTGGCCCTCTCGTTCGTCCGTCACGACGGGCGGTGCGTAGGACAGTGCCGTGCCGCCAGTGGTGCGCAATCTGGCGCTGAGGCGGACGGGCGTGGGTGAGGTGACGGTCCACTCGGCCCTTAGTCGCTCGCTGCGAAAGAACTGCTGATCGGCTGCGGGGACGAATGGCGCGACCGGGGGCGACGCCGCCCGATAGAGCAACGGTTGACTGAAGATCGACTCGGGATCAATGGCGATGCGCGCGCTATCCTCCAGCGTCTTCTGACCGCGGGTGACGGTGGCGCGCAGTTGCCACGGTCCAGGGTCGCCGGGCTCGATGGGCAGGCTCACTTCTGCACCGCGGGCACCCACCACCATGCGTACGGTGCTTCTGGCGGTGTGGCCGGCGTCACTCAGAGATGCCACCTCGACCTCGGCCCCTTCGTACCAGCCGCCGGGGCCCGCAGCATTCAGCGGCACTTCCACGGCGATGGTCAGTGTGCCCTCACTCACTGCGCCTTGTACATGCAGATCGACGCTATTTCGCAGTCGGGCCAGATCGCTCAACGCGCTCTCGATCGGGGTGGGGCCCGCCGGACGAGGCGGCGCGTCCGCGGCCGCGCGCATCGCGGCCACATCTGCCGCGCTCGGCGACAGGTACTCGCGTCGTGCGCGGATGGTTTTGCCCGTTGACTTGAGCTTGACCTTGATCTCTCGCCGCTTGCCATCCCACTTCGTGTTGGTCGTGTAGTAGCCGAGCAGGTAATAGGCAGGGACGTCGTGGACGACTTTCTGGAGACCTGCCTTGATGTCGTTCATGTTCACGACGGCGATGCCGTTCGTCTCGCTGGCCATCATCCGCAGGTAGCCGCTGACATCGCCCGTGCTGCGACTTGGGATACCCGCGGGATTCACGGGATAGATCGCCACGTTCTGGCGTTGGGCCAGCTTGAGAAGGTTCTCGAACCGATCCGGAGCCATGTAGGGAGCATCTCTGGCGAGCATGTCGCAGATGTTGGCTCCTTCGTTCGGATTAAAAGTGCCGGACGACAGTCCGGTGCTGCCGGGCATGAGGCGCGACGGTTGAGGCGGTCGACCCTGGGGCGTCGACGAACCGCCACCTCCGCCCCCACCGCCTCGGCGACGAAAACCCGCGCCTGGCATGCTCTCCGTGACAAGAATCAGACTCTTGCGTTCGTCGCGGATGGTGCCAAGAATCGTGATGATCCCTTCGAGATCCCGATAGAGGTTATCGTCACGCCAGCGGCGGACCACGGCGCTGTTCTGTCCGAAACAGGCCATGAGCTGTTGCTCGAGAGGATCGGCCTCGAACGGGCTGTCGTGGTCCTTGATCGACAGGAACCGGACCAGTCGAGCTCGTTCCGCCGGAGTGAATTTGCCGAGCACCAGATCGCTCGCTTCGTGGTGCGGAAGCAATAACCCGTACAAATCGCGTGGGCCGATCTCCCGCGTCAACAAATCCAGCAGAGGTTCACGCACCCAGTTGGCGTTTTCCCAGTTCAACCGATTGACGTAGACCACGGCCACGCGGTAGCGCGGATCGGCGGCCAGGCGAAACGACTCGCGCTGTGTCTCCACCTCAGGTGGATCAACCCCCGGCGACCAGCGTTCGTACTCGATGTACTCCGACGAATCGACGGCCTGCGGTTTGCCGTCTTCGAAGATTTCGAAGTCCTGATCGGTCAGCCCCTGAATCGTCGACCCGTCTTTGGCCGTTGGATACACATCCACGCGCACGAAATGTGAATCCGTGCGAAAGACGGGCAACTGTCGTTCAGGTAGCGTTTGGCTGAGCTGTGCTCCGACGGTTGTGGCAGCGACGGCGACCGACACGGCCATCAGGCTCGCCGACGCGAATGCGCGGACAGACATTTCACTGACTCCTGACAGGCTGGCCCTGCCAGTCTACGCCAGTCCAGGCAACGGTCGCGCTATTCCCGCCGCGACGCTTTAGCATCGGGCGACCGCATGTCTACCACACCGTAGTAGACCCCGGTATTGGGATGTACCCAGACGGTTTGGGCTGACCCCTGCCTGCCGCCCATACGCACGTCGTGACCCAGGGCCTTGAGGGCCTCCAGAGTGGCCGCAGACACGCCGTCGCCTTCGATCGACAACCGATCCGGCAGCCACTGGTGATGCATCCGCGGGGCGTCCACGGCCTCGCGCCCGGTCAATCCCCATGCCGTCACGCCCAGCACCACGTCGAGCGACGTGTTGATGATGGTGCGACCACCCGGCGTTCCGGTGACAAGCACCAACTTGCCTGACCGTGCCACGATGACGGGTGTCATCGAGCTGAGCATCCGTTTGCCAGGGGCGATCAGGTTCGCGGGCGTGCCGATGTCACCGGTCAGATTTGTCGTGCCTGGGTTCTTATTGAAGTCGCCCATCTCGTTGTTGAGCAGGAATCCTGTGCCTGGCACGACGAGGTGTGATCCGTAGCCGCCTTCGAGGGTGTAGGTGTTCGAGACCGCCATCCCGTTGCGATCCACCACGGAGAAGTGGGTCGTCTCGTCAGGTTCGGCCGCCGGCATGGAGACGATGTCCTTGCCCAACTCAACGGAAGACGACGCCGCGGCCTTGTTGAACGATGCGATTTGCTCGACGGCGTGCGGCTTCGAAATCAACGTGGCCACGGGCACGTCGACAAAATCAGCGTCACCCAGAAAGCGTGCACGATCCAGGAATGCCCGACGCCGCACTTCGGTGGTCAGGTGAATCGCCTCGGTCGAGAGGCGCGGCAGCTTCTGCACCTCCAGGGCCTCAAGCATGTTCAGCATTTCGATCAGGGCGGTGCCCCCCGAGCTGGGTGGCGGCATTGAAATGATGTCGTAGCCCAGAAACGTGCCCCGCACCGCCGCGCGTTCTTTCGCCTGGTACGCGGCCAGGTCAGCCTTGGTGATGAGCCCTCCGTTGGCCGCCATGTCCTTGTCGATCAGGTCGGCAATCCAGCCTGTGTAGAAGGCATCGGGTCCGTCAGTCGCAATCGCGGTCAGGGTCTTGGCCAGGTCGCCCAGCACAATGCGATCGCCCGCTTTCCAGGGCGTGCCGTCGGGTTTGCCGTACGCCGCGACAGAGCCCTTGAACTCTTTCATCGACCCGGCCACCTGGGAATTGAGTCCACGGGCGAGCGAGTCGGAGACCGTGAACCCTTTTCGCGCCAGATTCGCCGCCGGCATGACCACGTCCTGCCAGGGTAATTTTCCGAATCGGGAGTGCGCCAGCGCCAGGCCGCGCACGGTGCCAGGGACGCCTGGCGCTAAATACCCTGCAGCCGTCAGTCGACGGTTGATCGCGCCTTTGTCGTCGAGATACATCGTCGGCGTCGATCTGCCCGGGGCCTTCTCGCGGTAATCAAATGTGGTGGCTGCGCCGTCAGGTGTGCGGACGATCATGAATCCGCCGCCGCCGATGTTGCCGGCCATGGGGTAGGTGACGGCCATCGCGAAGGCGGTCGCGACCGCCGCGTCCACGGCCGTGCCTCCGCGGGTCAGGACAGCAGCACCGATGTCTGACGCAATGTCTGAGGCCGAGACGACAACTCCGTCCTTGGCCGACACTCCGAGGTCCGGCGTCTGCGCTGCGGTTGCGGGCCCCACGGGCAACGCCGACCACGTGAGCGAAATCGCCAAGGCGAGCAGGCAGACGACGGAAGTCTTCATAGTGTTGTGAGTCAAGGCATCCTCCGGATGGGCCAGCTTACCGCAGGTGCGGCACAGAGACTAGAATTCCGGTCATGCTCAAGCGAATTCTCTCCGGAGTCGTTCTGCTGGCCAGCGTGTTGCTGGTGACGACCGCGTTTCAGGTGGCAGTCCAGCCAGCCCCGCCAGCCCCAGTGGTTACCCAGGCAGCCCTGGCGGTCGACAAGGCGTTTGCGGCGTGGTCCGAGACGACGCCTTGGTGCGCGGTCGGTGTCAGTGAAGACGGCCGTTCCGTGCTCGAACAGGCATACGGCATGGCTGACCTCGAGCACAGCGTGGTGAAAGGCCCAGACACGATCTTCGAAGCCGGGTCAGTGTCGAAGCAGTTCACGGCCGCGGCCGTGAACTGCTCGTTCACGACGGTGTGGTGTCCCTTGACGACCCGGTTCAGAAATACGTCCCCAAACTGCCTGAGTACGGCGCGCCCGTCACTATTCGACACCTGCTCAGTCACACCAGCGGGCTTCGGGACTGGGGCAGTGTGATGGGCATTGCGGGCATGCCGCTGGGGAGCCGCACGTATACCCACGCACATGTGGTGGACATCTTGAGCAGGCAGACCTCGCTCAACTTCCCACCGGGCACACACTGGTCGTACAGCAACTCCGGGTACAACCTTGCGGCCGTGATTGTGGCGCGGGTCAGCGGGATGTCGTTCGCCGAGTTCAGCCGGACCCGTCTGTTTGAACCCCTGGGGCTGTCACACACCTCGTGGCGCGACGTTTACACACGCGTCGTGCCAGGCCGGGCGATCGCGTACGCCACCGGGATAGGCAACCTGCGCGGCTGAACGATGGGCGTGAACTGCATTACGGGTTCGGCGTGTTTCGCGGTGAGTACAAAGGCGTGCCTAAGGCCTACCATTCGGGCTCCACAGGCGGGTATCGCGCTTTTCTCACCCACTATCCGTCTGCCCGCCTGTCTGTGGCCGTCCTGTGCAACGCGGCCAACGCCAACGCGGCGCAACTGACGCGCATCGTCAGCGATTTCTATCTGGGCGGTCGGCTGCGGCCAGATGCGCCTCGCGTGCAGGTGCTGCCTGAGGCACGAGGCCCGCTCGTCGGTGTGGAGCGCGACAGCACCTATCGACCGACGCCAGAGGCACTGGCGGCGTTGGCTGGCCGGTATCGAAGCACTGAGATCGAGACCCTGCTTGAGGTGGTCGTCTTCGGCGACACGCTACAGGTCAAGCGGCGACCGAATACGGTGATCACCATTCGTCCGCATTCGCGCAATCGTTTCGATTCCGGTGGCGGGCTGGGTCTGGTGACGTTTGTGCCGCGATCCGCTGGCGAGCGCGGCAGTCTCAGCCTCATGCAGGATCGCGTCTGGAACCTCGTGTTTGCCAAAGACAACCGGTAACGGTCACTGGCATCTGCGTCACAACGTGGGACACGATAGCAGTGGAATGATTCCATTCACGAAGGCACACCGGATTGCCGATTCTCCGAGTAGACTGCTCGCGGAGGGCAGTCGATGACGGTGAGGAGCCTCGTCTCTCGCGGCCTCGTGCTTTCGCTTGGCTGGCTCCTGATCGCCGCCGCGGCACCCAATCAGTCAGGCCCTCCCGACACATCGCTGGACGCCACCCTTTCTGCCCTTCGTGCGTACCTCGACCAGTCCCGAAAGGATCTGGCGGTCGTGATCGCCGACGAGGAGTCGTTCCAGCGAATCAATCGGCAAGTGCCCCCTGTTCCGGAGATGCCTCGGACCCGAACGTCGTCGGGCGAGGTGCACTTCAGATTTGTCGATGGCAACAGTGCCTGGATGGCGATTCGAGAAATCAAGTCAATCGATGGTGCTCCCATCAATCGCGGCGTCAGTCTGGCCGCGGCCCTGCGAAGCGAGGACACGGCCCTGGTGGCTCTGGACTTCAAGGCGTTTAATTCGCGGTTCAATATTGGCCGGGTCGTGCGGACGTTTAACGAGCCGACCTTGGTGCAAGGCCAGATGCCGCGCGTGGCTTCTTATTGGTCCATCGGAACCGAGCGGGCGATCGCCGCCACGAACGCGCGCAGGTCCGCTGGTCCCCTGAGCGCGGCCTCGTGCACGCGCGCAAGATCCAGCCCTTCGTACGCGTGCGCGACAACGTTGCGAAAGCCGGCAGCCCGCACAAGAGTGTCGGCTAGCGCAGCGTCGATGATCGCCGCCGCCTGCAGGCGGCGAAACGCGTCTGCGTAGCTCTGCGGTGTTCCCGAACCGTGCGCCACGCACGCAGCCACGGCGAGGTCGATGACGATCTGGGTGGCCTGCCACAAGTGGAGAATCACGGCGTCAGAGGCATCAGGAGACGCGGTGAACATCTCGGCACTGACTGGAAGGCGCTCCGCAACACGCCGAAGATGGCGGTCAAGTGCGAGGGACCGCCATCTTCGGCGAGGACCGCACGATCGAGTGGACTCATTTACCCAGCCCGTCCAGTACACGTGCGTAGTGCGGTTCAAGAATGGGCGCCAAATCGCACCACGTATGCACGGCGTCGATCTGGAACCGATCGAACTGTGCTGGGTCGCGTTCAAACAGCACGATGCCGTCCAGCGCGACGCGATGTCGGAGCAACGCGCCGGCTCGCTCCAGATCGAGGAGGTCAATCCGATCCACCTTCAGGTCGTCGGCGAACGCAGCCAGCAACCCATCGGGGTCAAATGTGAGGTCGGCCTGGTAGGGAAGTCCCAGTCCGAGTGTGCGTGCGCGTCGCCACGCGCGCGTGAGCCGTGCAAAACGAGCAACTGCAACCCGGGCGTTCCGGCCGCGACTCGTTCGAGAACGGCGCGCCTGTCCTTCGCGATGGCGGTCACAACGACATCCTAACAGAGGAATCGGTGCGGTTCTGGAGGTCCTCGACCAGTACTACTGCTTCTTCCACGAGAAGCTGCTCATCATCTGCGGCCCCGTGGTGAAGAAGTTGCTGGCCAGACTGCGGTCGTAGTGGATGCCTGCGCCTCCTGAGGCACTCACACTCGCGGCCAGTACGGATCCGTAGAAGTCTGCGCCACCGGTGATCGTGGCGTTCGCCGAGGGTGCGTACACGATCGCGGCCGTGGTGGTGCCGCCCGTCAGCTTCAGGGTCCCGGCACCCGCGTAGTGGATTCGGAACATCGACGGATCAAACGAGTCGTTTGCCGTCGCCCCTCCCTCAAAGTCGATGGGTGTGTCGTCGGACTGCCCAGCCACTTCAAGAATGACCGGACCGGACCCAATCACGATCGTCGCTCCGCCAGTGAGTGTGAGGCTGTTGATGTTGTAGGTGCCGGCCTCAAGCGTGAGCGTGGCTCCACCCGTGACGTGGACGTTGTCGAGCGGCATCGGCGACCCTTGTGGGTCCAGTGTTAACGCCCCGCTGCCGCCGGTACAGATACCCGATGACAGGGTGAACACGGCACAAGCGCTCGTCGACACAACGCTGGTCGAGGTCGTGGGTGGCAGGGGTGACGGCGCATCGGGCGCGGGGTAGGACACCGCTTGAGGCAAGGCGACGAGGCCTTCCGAGACCTGAGCATTGCCCTGCTGGGTGAGGGCGGTCACGGCTCCATCGGAGCAGCCGCCCACACCGGATCTGGGTGTGGAAAGGGATCCACTGACCACCGAGTTGCCAGCCTCCGTCAGATTGCCATTGGTGCCGACGTTCCCCCAGGTCGTGTCGGTGGATGGGGCTCCATCGACCATGGTCATGTTGGTCGAGTCGTAGCTGTCCGTATGCACGCCCCCCTCGAAACTCAGGGCGCCGCAGCCGCCTCCGGTGGCGAATGCCGCGTATGTGTGCGGGGCCACGACCTGCCGTTCAAGCAAGGCCGACACTTCCACCTCGGCTTCCCGCGCTCCCTGAATCGAACCGCGAGCCGTGATCCGCCACGTCTGCACCACGGTCGGAGTGCTCGAGCCATATGGGATGATCTCCTGCATCGACAGCAAGGTCGCCGATGCCGTGTACACGACCGTGGCCGAACCCGCGGTGAGGGTGCCGCCCGCGGCGTTGGCAAACGCGGTCTGCGATGCGGCATCGGGGTAGTTGGCTCCGACGTCCGACAGCGCTGATAACACCACGGGTTGGCCCAGATAACGGACGGGCGTCAGCGTGGTGTCGTAGTTTGACAACGGGTCGCTGACCGACCCCGGCAGAGCATATCCGTTGAGCAAGAAGTGTGCGGCCTTGTGCACGCCGGACTCAGCACCGTATCTGGCCTGCGACAGCATGCGGTAGTTCACGCTCGACAGGGTCTCGGTGCGCGAAAGCACCATCACCGAGGCGCCGAGCGCCGACAGCGCCAGCATGAACAACAACGCCAGCACCATGGCAATGCCTTCGTCATTGCCACCGCCGGAGTTGGTGCCCGGTCTGAAGGGATGCGGCGAGGTCTGGCGCGTCATGACGGCAGCAACGCCAGGATGCTCGGCGGCATCGGCTGAATCCGATTGTTTTCGCCCATGGACGCCATCTGCCACGTGTAGAACACGTTTCGCGGCGACACATTCAGCAGCGTCTTGGTTTCGATCTGGAACTGACGCGTCGTGGGATCAATGTCCTGCGTCTGGACGCTCAGCGTGATCGCGACTGACGTGACGTAGGTGTTTCCGGCCACGACCTCCGTTTGATAGCTGAAACACGGTGCACCATCGGGGTTGGCCACGACATTGGACAAGAGGATGTGTGCGGGCACCAGCGCCGGTTTGGCCACGGCATCCCACGCCATCATGTTTCGCGACAAGCGGCCGGTGCCGGTGTCGCAGGTGTACTCGACATACACCATGGCCTCATCGCTATTGATGTCGCCAAACAATTTCAGCATCGTGCCAGTCGATCCGTCTGCCAGCGCCGGAGGCACAATGCCCTGGGCGAAGCCCCCGGCGATATCCACGGGCGCTCCACTCAGGTGTGACTGACTGAAGGTGGCCGTCACCTGTGTGCTGCCATCCACGGCTGACACGGTGACCGTTTCCTGACTGGCGCCAGTGCCGACGATGAGTTGGGCTCCGACGAACATTCCCGCGGTCGAACTGACTGCCACCGGCTGTGTGCCCGCCGCCACGTCGGCACCCAGCGTCACGTCCCCCGGCAGCGCCACCAGTCCCGCCTGACCCACCTCCTGCTGGAGGAGTTCGATGGCTCCGCGCACACCACTGTGCATCTGCGTCCGGTTCCACATCGTCCGCTGCCCGTTCGCTGTGACCAGCAACACATGCGTCACCACGGTGAGAATCGCGCCGAGTACAAGGGTCGACACCAGAAGTTCCGGCAGCGAGAAGCCGGCATCGTTGGAAGAGGGGGCCCTCATTGGTCTGACCGGCTAAAACGGAAAGGCCTTGAGTGCCGTCACTGTCGACACCGGCGGCGCTGTTCGTCCAAGGGTTGATTCCACGGTGACGCTGACGACGACCTGCTTGAGGTTGGCCTCCGGGCTGGAGATGGCCCAGCTCCGCTTATAGAACCACCCGTCGGGATCGGCACCGTCGACAGAAGCCACGAGCGTTCCGCTCTTGTCAAGGTAGTCGACGTAGCCGGCAACGGGGGCGGCGGGATTGGCACTGCCGCCGATGGCGAGGCCGGTGCCGCCCGCTGTCGAGGCGGGAAAGACGCGCGTGTCGGTGGCCGAGTCGCCCGATGCGAGCACGAGCAGTTGCTCCATCTTGTCCTGGGCGTACTCCGTCGTTCTGGCGGCGAGGTGCCCCTGGTTTTCGGCCGTCATCATCCCGAACGCACCCATCGAGCCCAGTCCGCCGATGACGACCAACAAGAGCGCCGTGGCGACGACCGTTTCGGTCAGCGACGTGCCCCGGTCAGAAGGTTCGGGACGTTCAGCAGGCCCCGCTATTGCTGGACCCACACGCCACCTGCCATCACATTCGAACGCCAGACTTGCTGCTGGCCGGTCGCGCCGATCACGACGCCGAAAACTCCCGTCGGACCACCGAGATACACGTCTTGAGTCGTCACTGGCGCCCCACCGGCCGAGATTGGAGTGCCCCGCGAGTTGTAGATGACGCACGCCGTGCCCGCGATTGCGACCTCGGCTGCATCCAGACACGGCACTGGCTGAGCGAGTGCGACCTGGGTGTTGGGCGGCGCTGTGGCCAGGGCGCCGAACCCAAAGCCGTTCTGCGCCGACAATCGCAGGTCGCTGCCTTCGGCCACCCATCCAGGCGTGCCCGTCCGGCGCCATGTTTCAATCCGATACGTGCCGGCCCCAAGGTTCACCAGTAACCGCGCCCGCGTGAACTTCGCAGCCGCGGTCATCTTGGTCAGGGCAAGCGTTCCGGACACCGCGTGCGCATCGCCGCGGATCTGGATGTCGTCAATCATGGTCCCTGAAATCGGGACCGTGATCGCTGCCAACGACCCCATGAGCGCGACAACGATCAGCAGTTCAACCGCAGAGAAACCAGCATCGGTCAGGCGTCTAGTCATGGCGCTACGTGATGGAGCAAGGAAGGTACCGCGATCGAGTGGCGGTAACCGACTCTGAATAAACGGGTTACATAAGTGAAAGACGTTCCATCGATCACAGATCAGCGTCAGCGATTACAAGGTTGCGCAAAGCGTACGAAATGCTGTCAGGGTCCATGAGTCCCGAAGGTTGGAATCACGAAGCTTGGAATCACGAGGGGTGGGATGCCACGCCCGGGATCGTGTCTGTGTGGGCGGACGCCGATGGGCACGCAGTGGTGTGGCGGCGCCTTCCTGAGACCGGCCGACTCGTCCGGGAAGACCTCCGCTTTCAGCCGTGGGCGCTCCTCGACAGCCTCGAACACATCGACCAACTGGGTCCCCACGCGAGTTATCGCGAACTTGAGGGGCCAGGCACCCTTCGTTTTCTTGTCCACGTCGAGGATGGGCATCGATTGCGCCAACTCCGGGACCTGGGCAGGGAGCACGCACTGGTGCTGCCACCAGAAGAGCAGTATCTCGTCGAGTCTGGGCGCACCTATTTCCGCAATCTCTCCTTTGATCAGCTCCATCGCTTCCAGTTCGACCTCGAAACGACCGGCCTGGATCTTGCGCACGACAGGATTTTCATGGTGGCCACCCGCGACGCAGCGGGTGTGACGGAGGTCCTCGAAGCCTCTACGCAAGATGACGCAGGTGAGGCGGACTTGATCAGTCGGCTTGTGGCCAGGATCGCGGTGGCCGATCCAGACGTGATCGAGAACCACAATCTGCACGGGTTTGACATGCCATTTCTTGAGCGGCGCGCCCGCACGTTCGGTGTGCCGCTGATGCTTGGACGCCTGCCGGGAGGGCTGCGCCAACGTGCGGCACGGCGTGGCGTCTCGACTGAGGCCGCCGACGGCCCGCAGTGCATCCGGTTCGTGGCGCCAGGTCGCGAGTTGATCGACACGATGGATGCCGTCATGCATTACGGGTTCTCCACCGGCGACCTGCCATTTCGTGGCCTCAAGGCGGTCGCACGCCACTTCGGTATCTCGGGACCGGATCGGGAGTTGATTCCTGGCGATCAGATTCACACGGTGTACGGGCGCGATCCAGATCGTGTGCGCCGCTATGCTGCGGCTGACGTAGCCGAAGTGGCTGCGCTCGCGCGAATTCTCGGCGGCGCTGCGTTTGCGCTCGCGCGTCTGGCGCCACGTCGCTACGAGCGGCTCGCCGACGCCGGGGCCGCGACGGGCATCATCGACCCCCTGCTCGTGCGCGCCTACCTGCACGCCGGGCAGGCACTCCCGGCACATCAGCCGGGTCGCGACATCCCGCACAGTGGAGCGGCCCTGCACCTCTTCGCCACCGGCGTCGCCCGAAGGATCGTCAAGGCCGACGTGGCGAGCCTGTATCCGTCATTGATGCGGTCGTACCGCATTGGTCCCGCGCGCGATCATCTCGCGGCGCTGTTGTCGTTGGTCGACGGACTCGTGGAGCGGCGCCTGAAGGCCAAGGCCAGCGCACGGGCCGCAGCTCCGGGATCGATTGAACGGCATGGCCACGAGGCCATGTCGGCGGCGATGAAACTCGTTGTCAATTCCGCGTACGGGTATTTGGCTGCGGGAGGTGGATTGACGCGTTTCGCCGATGTCGATGCGGCGAACGAGGTCACGCGTCGCGGTCGCGACGTGCTCGCCCTGATGTGCCGCGAGTTGGCCGCACGTGGCGTCACGCTCCTGGAGGCCGACACCGACGGGGTGTACTTCGCGGTGCCCGAGGGCTGGACGGAGTCAGACGAGCGACAGGTCGTGGCTGACGTGGGTGCGCTGCTGCCGCCGCTGGTGCAACTCGAGTGTGATGGCCGCTACCAGGCGATGTTGTCTCACGAACCGAAGAACTATGCGTTGCTCCGGTACGACGGGACTCTGATCCTCAAGGGAGTGGCGTTCCGATCGAGTCGGGCCGAGCCGTTTGGTGAAGCCTTTCTGAGAACTGCACTGGCGCGACTGCTTGAGGGCGACGTTCGCGGTGTGCGCGAGGCATACGAGGCCACGGTCACCGCCGTGCGGCGCCGACTGCTTCCGACGTACGACATGTCCTCCCGCGCGCGTCTCACGAAATCACCGGAGACGTACCTCGCCGTTCGCGGCGAGCGGCGGGAGTTGATCTACGAGGCGATGCTCGCCGCCGGGCGAACGTCGTGGAGACCTGGCGAGCGAATTCGCGTCTATCGGAAGGCCGACGGGACCGGCGGACTGGTCATCGATTCAGAAGACGGTTCGCACGGGCCTGCGGCGTCCGACCCGCGCGACTACGACATCGACCACTACGTCCGTGTGCTGCGCGGGACCTTTGCCGAACGCCTCTCCCGGGCCTTGGCGCCAGATGTGTTCGGCGCCGTGGTCGCCGATCCGGAGCAACCCTCTCTCTTCGAGTTGTCGCTTGAGACCGCAAGGCCGATCCTCACGCACCTGGAGCATGAGGATCGGCCTACTTTCGAATCGTCGGGTATTTGATGCCCAGCTGGTCCAGGAGCGTCTTGTACTTCGTCGAATCGAAGTAGAAGGGCCGCATCTGCTCACGGTACCGAGCCATGATTTCCCGATTCAGATCGATGGCCGGTTGATCTTGAGGACGGATCAGGGGCTCGTACTTCTGTTCCTTTGTCTGGACATTGTTGAAATAGTCCCAGGACGCTTGAATCACTTCAGGCTTGAGCAGTAGATCGATGAGCGTCATCGCCTGCACCTTCGCTCCGGCGGTCACGCCCTTGTGAGCGATAGGCGTCGCCATGGCGATGCCGTTTGACCAGTTGTGGCCAGGGAGTCCGGGAATGTTCGAGGGGTACGACAGCGTAACCGTGGGAACGGTCCACGAGACATCACCGATGTCATCCGACCCGCCACCCGTGTTTGTGGCCTGGTTGACCGGCCCGCCGAGGCGCCCTCCCGAGGTCGACAGACCGCGTTCATCGACACCCAGTTCCTTTTGCACGGCCCGCGCGAACAGTTGGTCATCTTCGCTCCATTCGGGCATGCCGACTTTCTGAATGTTGTCATAGGCCACTTGCGCGATCGCCCGATTAAAGTGCCGTGGCCAGGCCGACCCCAGCACACGTGTGGGCAGCAGCTCCGTGTCGGTCATCATGGCGGCCCCGGCCGCGACGCGATCACCCGTCGCCCAGAGATCCTTGATGCCTTGAAACGTGATTTGACGGAAGTAGTACCAAATAGAAGCGGTCGGCGGCACCACGTTCGGTTGATCGCCGCCATTTGTAATCACTGAGTGTGATCGCTGCGAGAGCGCCAGATGTTCGCGTCGGTAGTTCCAGCCGACGTTCATCAACTCGACGGCGTCGAGCGCGCTGCGGCCACGCCACGGCGATCCGGCGGCGTGCGCCGACTCACCCTTGAAGCTGTAGTGCACAGAGATCAGGCCACTGCCGCCGCCGGCACCCCATGAGACCCCCAGGCTGTTGCCCACATGCGTGAACAGCGCCACGTCGACGTCCTTGAACAGGCCTGCCCGGACAAAGTACGCCTTGGTTCCGACCAGCTCCTCAGCCACGCCAGGCCAGATGCGAATGGTTCCCGGAATGTTGTCGCGCTCCATGATTTTCTTGAGCACAATGGCCGCCGTGATGTTCACGGCCTGACCGGAGTTGTGCCCCTCACCGTGACCGGGCGCGCCCTCGACCAGCGGGTCGTGATACGCCACACCAGGCTTCTGCGACGACTGTGGAATGCCGTCAATGTCCGATCCCATGGCAATAACCGGCCTGCCGTTTCCCCACGTCGCCATGAAGGCGGTAGGAATGCCGGCCACGCCCTCCTCGACGGTGAACCCGTTCTCTTTCAGGACCCTGACCAGATACCCCGAGGTTTCAAACTCCTGGAAGCCCAGCTCGCTGTAACTGAAGAGCTGGTCCACCATCTGCTGCGAGAAGTCCTTCATGCGGTCGACTTCCGCGGCTGCTTCCGCCTTCAGTTCTGTGATGCGCGGCGTGTCAGCCGGCAGGTCCAGCGGGGGAAGAGCTGCCTGACCGCCGCCTCGACCCTGTGCCCATGCCGCGGTTCCCGCCAGTAACACCAATCCGAGTGCAATTCGCCACGATCTCATGCCTGTCCCCCTCAATCCCGCGCAGTGCGCTCGCGCCGGTCGCGCCCATTATAGACAGGACCCTCTATAATCTCGAACGCATGTCGAAATCTCAGATTTTCCTGCTGTTCGGATTTGTGGCGATGGCGCTTGCCGTGGCCAGCGCGGCCCAGCGCCCGCCGCTCAGTGAAACAGACATCATCGACGTGGCCACCCTCGTGAAACTTGAGGATACGAGGCAGTTCGATGAAGCACAGCTCTCGCGCTTGCTCCAGTCCTCACATCCCGAGGTCAGGCGTCGCGCCGTCGTCACCGTCGGACGCATCGTTACTGAACGGGGGAGTGAACTGTTGACGCCGCTTCAGGGCGATGCCGACCCTGAAATCGTCGCCAGCGTGGCGTTCGCCTACGGGCAGCTGAGAAACCCGGCGACCATCGCCTGGCTTGGCGAGAGGTTGGCTTCGACGTCGACACCGAATGCTGTGGCGTTTGAAGCCGCACGGGCCCTGGGCAAGATTCGAACGCCCGAGGCGAGGGCCGCGCTGGCGACGTATCTGGCCAACGCCCAGGCAAACGCCGCCTCAGCGCCAGTCGTCGGCGAGGCGCTGTTGTCACTCGGCCGGTACACCACTCACGAGGACATCGCGCCCATCGTGAAGTGGGCCACATCTGCCAACGTGGAGATTCGATGGCGCGCCGCCTGGGCGCTTTTCCGACCCCGCAATCCAGCGGCGATTCCTGCGTTGCTCACACTGAGCCAGGACGCTTCACCAGAGGTTCGCTTCTGGGCCGTCCGCGGTCTGGCGCCGGCATTGGTCGACGAGGCCAAGGCGGACGGGATCGATCGCGTCGTCACATCGGCCCGATTGCGCGCGGCCGTCAAGGACACTGACCGGCGCGTCCGAACCGAGGCCCTCCGCGCACTCGCAGCGTATGACGATGATGAGTCGTTCGAAGTGGTGCTGGCAGCACTCGATGATCCGGACACATGGATGTCTGTTTCCGCGGCAGAAAGCATGGCGCGATTCAAGGATCGTATCGGCGCTGTGGCGCCCAAGTTGGCTGCGGCCGCCGGCGCCTCGAGGCCGTTGGCGCTTCGCGTCGCCGCCTTGACCCCGCTCACGCAACTCGCGCCACCTCTGGCACTCGACGCCGCAGATGCGCTGATGCGCGATCCGAACCTGTGGGTCCGGACCTCAGTCACGCAGGCACTGCGTCGCATGGGTGCGCTCGGCGAACAGAAGCTCGCTCAACTGGCGGCAGACCCGGCGATGAAGGACCTGGTGCCCACGCCAGGTGCAGGTCGTGGCGGAGGGCAGGCGGCAGCCGCTGTTGCGTCGCCCGTGCGGACGGACGCCGACTATCGAGCCATCGTCGAGCGCTGGAGCGTGCCAGCGTACAACGGCGCCCCTGCGCCGCATGCGATCTGGATGACTCCCAAGGGCGAGATCGAGTTGGAACTGCATCCTGGAGAGGCGCCGCTGGGCATGGAGGAACTTGTGCGCCTCACCGAGGCGGGCAGCATTGTGGGCCCGATCTTCAGTCGCGTCGTGCCGAACTTCGTGGCGCAGCAGGCGACGATCCCAGGCGCCAACCGCCTCCGTGATGAAGTCAGTCGCCTTGGTTTGACACGTGCCAATCTGGCCTGGGCGTCGTCGGGTCTCGACACGGGGCGACCCGGGTACACGCTGGGCAACACGCCGCAGCCCCACAACGAAGGGGACTTCACGGCCCTTGGCCGAGTGGTGCGTGGGATGGATGTGGTCGATCGTTTGGAACTCGGAGACTCAATCACCGCAGCGCGGATCGTGCGTTGACCGATCCCGTCACGCTGACGATCGCCCGTCAGTCTCCCAAGGATGTGGGCATTCGACAGGTGTTTGTGTCGCTCGATGGAGAGGACTTCGGTGTGCTCCTCAACGGGCAAGTCGCCTCGAAAGAGATTCCGGCGGGCGAGCACAAACTGCGGTTCCACAACACGCTGGTGTGGAAGACATTACAACTCGACATGAAAGCCGGAGAGCACGCCCGATTCCTGGTCACCAACCGCGCAGGATGGGGCACGTACGCGTTAGTAGCGATGCTGGGAGTGGGCCCGATTTATCTCAAGATCGAGCGCCAAGACGCACCCAGCACATAGCACGAAGCACCCAGCACCCAGCCCCCAGCACCAATTAGCACCCAGCAAGAGGGGATCTGACTCGCGACGGACTGAGTCTGGGCGAAGACGCATTCACGTTGCTCCTCGTGTGGTTCGCCACGCAGTATTTCTTCGTGGCGGCTGGACTCGTCCTGGTCGCGATCGTCACCGTCGCGGCGGTCGTTCGTTGGCTCGTTCAACGCGTCAGACGACTGGTCAGGCATCGGCCGTGAACCGACCGGGCGGGTCTGACAAGGTCTCGCCAAACGACGGAAGGTGGCGGTCCGCATGGCGTGGGCTTTTGCCTCCTAGTTTGAGTGCCTCTGCCCAAGACATAACGTCCGCTATGAGACCTTGGCTTGAACTGAGGTTGATCCGATCGCGTGGACGGTTTACCTACGCCGCCTGAGTCATCGCCCGTCGCTCGAACGCCGCCGGACTGATCTGGCCCAGCGTCGAGTGCCGTCGCCGTTGGTTATAGAACACTTCGATGTAATCGAACAACTCCATCTTGGCGTCGCCGT
>JABMNV010000173.1 GCA_013203475.1 Acidobacteriota bacterium | reverse complement strand
GCAGAAGCAGAAGCAGAAGCAGAAGCAGAAGCAGAAGCAGAAGCCGAGGTCATGGATCAACTGGCTGTGTCCAGTCAACGGGCCTATCGCGCGCTGGTTGAGGATCCGCGACTGGTGCCGTACTTTCGGTCGGCCACACCGTTTGAACACATCGTGACACTCAATATCGCGAGCCGGCCATCGCGTCGCGCGGGTGCTGAGACCGGTCTGTCCGGGTTGCGTGCCATTCCGTGGGTCTTCTCGTGGAGCCAGTCTCGCCATGTTCTGACCGGCTGGTTCGGCGTCGGCACCGCGTTGGCGGAAATGCTCGCGACGCCGGCCGGAGCAGCCCGTCTTGGCGCGCTCTACTCGACGTCGCGATTCCTGCGCGATCTCATCGATAACGTGGAGATGGCGTTGGCCAAGACAGACCTCCCCATCGCGTCGCGGTATGCAGACTTGTGCGACAACCCGACCGACCGCGGGTTGTTTGAAGTGATCGCGGCTGAGTACACAACGACCGTTGCCTCGGTGTTGGCCATCACTGGTCGCAGCGAACTGCTGGCGAACGATGGTGTGCTGGCCCGGTCCATTCGACTGCGCAATCCCTACGTGGACCCGCTGTCCTACATTCAGATTGAGGCGATTCGCCGGCTCCGCGATGAGGCCCGCACGGCGCCAGCCGATCGCGAGGCGTGGGAGCATGTCGCCCGCGTGACCGTGCAGGGGATCGCCGCCGGCATTCGGCACACGGGATAGCCGCCAGACCTGCCTCTCATCAACTCTGGCGGAGGCATGATTGCGGCGCCTGATCGTGGAAGTGTTCAGGGTTCGATAATCTGCAGCGTCCGGGCGGCTGCGCCGCGGACGGCCTTGAGCGGAATCGTTCGGTCGAAGGTCGCCAGCCGGCCGTCCATCTTCTTCGCCAGACCCAGCAAGTAGACGTCGGTGATTTGCTGCGGTCCGCGGATGAACTGCGGGGCGAAGAGCGACGCATCTGACAGCGAGACCTTATCTTCCCATCGGTGATGGTGGGTGTCAGCGCAAAAGCGTGTCAGGTGAGAGACGACGTCGGTGGGACGAATCGGAAGGTCACCCGATGATTGTCGGCACGCCAGGCCTATTCGTCCCGCACGGCGTTCACCGAGGCCATCGTCAGGGGTGACCCCGGCGTTCGGCGGAGCAGGGGGACGCCGTTGCGGACCCTCCCGGCCTTAGGTGCGGCCATGGCTTTACGCACCAGTTCAGACACGACCTGTCCCGCAGTCAGGCCACGGGTCTGTGCGATCTCCTTCGCCGCCTGGAGTACGTCCAGATCGAGGTCCAAGGTCGTCCGCATGTCGTTCAGCATCTGCCCGCTGGTGTCTGATACCGTAGCTCGTCTGGAGATGCGGAGAAGCTGATGATGTTAAGAAGAATTGGTGTGTTCGCCGGTGTTGCTCTTGCTCTGACCGCGCTCGTGCGGCCGACTGCCGTTGTCGCCAACGCGCCTGCCGTGAGCCAGGGCGCCCAGGAAGCCGTGCCGTCGGATCTCACGCCGCTCCTGGCTCAACCCGACAGCGAGATGCGGCTGGTCGTGGCCCGTTATGTGGCCGACCGGCAGACGCTCAATGGCAACTACGCCGGCCCGGCCGGTTTCAACATGCCCAGCGGCCGTGGCGGCCGGGGCGGTGGACGCGGTGGAGGACGGGGCCGAGGCGCACTTGCCGCCCCGGTAGCGGCGACAGAACAGAGTCCATCTGGCCCTGTGCCCGTGTCGGCTGCACGACTGGCGAGGCTCAAGCGGTTCGACCTCGACTGGCAGTCGGCGCTGAACGAGTTGCCGACCGCGAACCTGTCCAGCGTCGCCGCCGCTGACCTTGCGGCACTCAAGACCACGATCACCGAGAACCTCGCCGAACTTGAGGCCGACAATCTGACGCTCACCCAGATTGCCCCGCTCGTGCCGTTCGCGCCGAAGCTGGTGGCCCTGGTCGAGGCGCGCATTCGCGTCGAGGACGTCGACTCGGAGGGTGCCGCGCGCATGCTTACTGACGTCAAGAACGAGGCAGTGGCGTTACGGGATGCGGCGCCAGCGGGAACCAGCGCCGCGACAGCAACGCGGGCCGCTGAAGCGACCGACGTGTTACGGGCGGCCATCACCGAGTGGTTCAGTTTTTACGACGGCTATGACCCCGTCTTCAGCTGGTGGATGCGCCTGCCGCACCAGCAGCTCGACACGACGCTCGACGGGTATTCGGCCTACCTGCGAGAGGTGGCCGCGGCCGCCGGACCGACCGCAGCCACGTCTGCCAGTGTCGCGCCCGTGGTGCCCGCGCCGGCACCCCAGTTCGCGTCCGTTCCGGACCTGAACGAAATCGTTGCGCTTCCCCAGGACGAGATGCGCGATATCGTCGCTCGGTTCAACGCTGAGGGGCGGACGACTGGAGGCGGACGCGGCCTTCCCATAGGGCGAGGTGGCGCGCTCACTCCGGTAACGCCCCGGCCTCCGCGTGACAACGCGGCGTGGCTCACGGCCCTGACGTCCCTCGACTTTGACGCGCTCACGCGCAACGCCCAGGTCGACTACCTCTATATCAAGCGGACGGCCGAAACCGAGATCGCCCAGGCAGGGGCCACCATTCCTCCCGGCCCAGCCTTCCGGCCAGACGCGTCCGAGATTCTCGGCAAGCCACGCGGACGCGCCGGGCTGATCTCTGACCTGAGCGACAACATGATTCCGTATTCCCCTGAGCAGCTCATTGCGCTGGCGAACAGGGAATACGAGTGGTGTGTGGCCGAAATGAAGAAGGCGGCCAATGAACTTGGCTTTGGTGACGACTGGAAGAAGGCGGTTGAACACACCAAGCAGACCTATGTGCCGCCGGGCGGCCAGCCACGCATGATCATGGACCTGCTCGATGAAGCGGTCGACTATCTCCGCACTGAAGATTTGATCACCGTGCCGGCCGTCGGTGCC
Source organism: Acidobacteriota bacterium (assembly GCA_013203475.1). GTDB lineage: Bacteria > Acidobacteriota > Vicinamibacteria > Vicinamibacterales > SCN-69-37 > SYFT01. The sequence goes on along the minus strand of JABMNV010000173.1, from coordinate 4,909 downwards.
GAGTCGCAGCACATGACGATGCTGTCGCCCGAGAGACAGCTCACGTCACCGTTCTTTCTCGGTGGCAGCCACATTCTGGTCTCGTATCCCACCGACACGATGGACTTCGATGCGCGGATGCAGAGCATGCGCGGCAACAATCCGGGCTTCTCACATGCGACCGCGTTCCACGAGATGATCCCTGGTCACAACCTGGTGGGGTATCTCAATCAGCGCTACCGCGGCTACCGCGCCAGCCTCACCAGCGGCGGCCCCTTCTACGGAGAGGGCTGGCCGCTTTACTGGGAACTGACGATGTATGAGTTGGGGTTCCACAAGACTCCCGAGCAGAAGGTGGGCGCGCTGTTTTGGAGGATGCATCGGTCTGCGCGCATCATTTTCTCGCTCAACTTCCATATGGGTTTCTGGACGCCCCTGCAGGCCGTCGACTTCCTCGTCGATCAAGTCGGGCACGAACGCGACAACGCGATGGCCGAGGTGCGACGGTCGTTCGAGTCGGCGCAGTACCAGGATCAGCCGCTGTATCAGGCGGCCTATCTGCTGGGTGGTTTGCAGTTGCGTGGCCTTCGCCGTGAGTTGGTCGACAGCAACCTCATGACGAACAAACAGTTCCACGACGAAATCATGCGCCAGGGGAACATGCCGATGGCGCTCATCCGCCTGGGCTTGACCCGGCAGAGGCTGACGCGCGACATGGACATCAACTGGAAGTTCTACGGCGAACTTCCAGAAAAATAGACGTCGGCGTGTGCCGCCGCCCCTATTCCTCGCGGAGCGCGAGCGCCCTGTCCAGCAGGTCGAGCACCCCTGCCTGTGAGCCGACGTCCCGCAAGTACGCCAGATCGAGACGGCCGCCTTGCTTGAGCACGATGGCCTGCACGTCACGCCACTGTCGTTCAGACACTTCTCCGCCGGACCGATACCACAGCAACTTTTGCAGCAGGATGTCTTCGTGTGAATGGAAGTACGCGAACGCATCCGGGTTCGAGGCCACTTGACGATGCTGGCGACGTCTGAGTTGAGGCGCGTCGAGCGGCGATGCTCCCGCGACGAAAAAATCGATCTTGATGCTGGTCGCCATGTGAATCAGGTTCACCGAGGACCGGCGGGCGACCGCGCGTCGAATAGCATCCGCGTCCGCGTAGAACGCGGCGCCCAACTGGGCCAGCAGCGGGTCGATCTGCGGCGCCGCGAGATCGACCAGGATGTCGACATCCTGCGTGAACCGTGGTTCGCCGCTGAAACTGCTGGCCACTGAGCCGCCGATGGAATACGCCACCCCACAAGCGTCCAACGCCCGGGTCACGAGCAGCGCAATATCGACGATCGAGTCGGCCACGTCAGTCGTCGAGCAGCGCTCGGGCCTCTGGGTGGATGCGGCAGGCGAGGTCAGGTCCCAGTGTCTCAATGGTGAGTCGAAGCCGAAGCTCGCGATCCGGAGCGCCAGGGAACCGATCCTTCAGGCCGAACCAGGCGAGCTGGTTCCCCGCGCGCCAGGCGGCGTTGAGCATCTGCGCGGTCTCGACCGACGACCACTGACGCCATCCCTCGAATTGGAGATCCTCGATGGCGCGTGTGCCATCCGCCGTCAACCGAGCGGGCGCCTCGTCAGGACTACGCGTGACCATAGGCGAAGTATAGCGCGGGCTGATAAGTTATCGTGCTGGCAGCCGAAGAGACCCATGACACGAACGCGCACAACGGTACGACGTGACCGTCGACATCAGTCCGAGGCGGTGCCTGCCACGGCGAGTGCTCAACGCTGGCTCGGCAAGACCGCCTGCGCATCGGTCGCCCTCGCCGCGTTCGTCCTGGCTTTTCACAAACTCGACGACTTCGACACGTGGTGGCATCTTTCGGCCGGTCGATGGATCGCGACGAATCAGACGATCCCGGCCACGGACACCCTGTCGCACACGGTCAGAGACCACGTCTGGGTGAACGTGCAGTGGGGCTTCGATCTCGTCCTGTATGCGCTTCACTCGGTGGGTGGCCCCGCGCTGCTCTCAGTCGTCGGCGCGATTGTCTTTCTTGTCGTCGCTGCGCTTCTCCTGCGTCTTGTTGCACGTGATGTCGGCGACAGTCTCGCGGCCTTTGTCGTACTGCTCGCCATCGTCGCTGCCCAGGAACGCGTCACGTTGCGACCCGAGCTCCTGTCATTTCTGCTGCTGGCGGCCGTGCTGTCCGTCCTCGAGTACGGACGACGATCAGATGGTCGAGGATTGTTTCTTCTTGTCCCCCTGATGATCATCTGGGCGAACGTCCACTCGCTCTTCATCGTCGGCGCCTTTGCCATCGTGTGCGCGTTCGTCGGCACGGCGAGCTGGCCGCACCGACGCCTGTTGATCTGGGGCGGGGTGGCACTGGCGGCTGTGCTTGTGAACCCGTTTGTCTTTGAGGGCGCGTTGTTTCCCTTGAAGTTGCTCTCGCGCATCAATGGCGCGACGGCCGTGTTTCAAACGATCGGTGAGTTCGAGTCGCCACTGGTGTCGGGCGTGACCGGAGTGTCCGTGGTGTTCTACAAGATCCTGCTGGGGATCGGATGCGCGGCCGCCTTGGCGGCACTGATGGTTCGCTTTCGGCGGTTCGATTGGGGAGGCCTGATCTTCTTCGTCGGGCTTGCCGTGCTGTCGGGCGGCACACGCCGTAACGTGGCGTTGTTCGCGATTGGCGGTGCGCCTTTCATTGGCTGGTGCGTTGCCGTGGTGCTGGAGTCGCGCCCGAGGTGGCAACATGTGGCACTGCGGCGAGCGCCCCTCGTCGCGGCGATGGCCATCGTTGGCGCCGCCGTGGTCAGCGGGACCGTTGTAACCGGCGCCCTCTACAAGTTCGACAATTCCCCGCAGGAGTTTGGTGCCGGCGTGATCGAGGGCGCGTTCCCTGAGCGAGCCGCCGCGTTCGCCCGTGAGGCCGGGCTGCCGGGCAGGCTGTACAACGACATGGCCTCGGGCGGATACCTGACGTGGGACGACCCGAGCGGCGAGGGCGTCTTTGTCGACGGTCGTCTCGAGGTGTATGACACCGCCTTTGTCACCGAGTACGTCACGGCCGTGTCAACGCCTGCTCGCTGGCAGGCCGATGCGGACCGCTACGGCGTTCAGACTGCGATCATCTTCCATCGCTTCGAGCCCGAACGCGTGCTGGCCGGTCGGCTGTTTCAGGACACGGCGTGGTCACTCGTGTACTACGACGAAGTCGCCGCGATCTTCGTGCGCGCGCAGGGCAACGACGAGGCGATCGCTCGGGCGGCCTCAATCCGTCCGAAGTGGGATGCGCGCACCAACGCGTGGCTCACGCGCGCGACCGACCAGGGGTGGCCCTACCCAGCCGGTCGCGTGGCCGGCACACGCGCCTACGCGCGCTTTGCCGCCGGCATCGGCCGCGCCGACGCCGCCATCGCGGCCTATCTGACGCTAATTGAACTGGGCATTCGGCCCACTGAAGAGATCGAGCGGCGGCTGCTCCTGGCCCGATACTTCGTGTCGAACAACCGGCAGGCCGAGGCGAGGGAACAGGCGCGCGGCATTCTCGCGATAGACCCGCAGCACGCCGAGGCCCTGCGGTTGCTGCAGTAGCGCCCGGCTCACGGCGCCAGCCGCTCGCGCGATCCCGCAACCCCGTCTGTCATGTCAAACACACCGTCCCTGACCGCAGCCGTCAACGCAGCACCACCGGTGCCCGTCCAAGTCTTGAAATTGAAGGTCGATCCCCGAGAAACCTTGTAGACCGCAATTGGAAAGTAGCTCAGTGCTGCGCCGGGTTCGCACCGCTGCGGCGGCCGGGCGCTCTCCATGAAGTACGCGGTCTTCGGGCCAACCACCGTGGCCGTGCCATCCGACTCCACCAGTACCGCGGTTTCCCGATCGATTGCCAACGCTCGCGCCGGCCGGCCCTGCGCAGTCGCGGTGGCCGCGAGCCAGCCGTCCTGCTGCAGACGCGCCATGAATGCCACGGTGCGACCGAGGCGGCCGCGCTCAATGACATGGCTGTCGGTGATGATGCCGCTCATGTGCGGGAGCGACAGGAAATCCCGATCGAGGGTGATGTTCGGCGAAAACGGATCCGCGACGGCTTCAGCGGTCGTGACGGAGTCTTTCATCGCGGCATAGGAGAACTCGCCCATCACGGCTAGACCCGCCGACGTGCCGCCGATGGGAACGCCTCGGCGCGCCGCTGCATTGACGGCCTCCTCGATTGGGGTGCCTTTGAAGTAGGTGACGTAGCGACTCTGGTCGCCGCCGGCGAAGAAGATGGCCTCTGCGTGGCGGAGCCGGTTGAGCAGCATTGAATCGGTTGAGGCCTCCCGCGACTTGACGACGAAGGTCTCGATGGAATCGACGCCACCCAGGCGCATCACAAACGGATGATAGCCGTCTGATCCTGATGCACGCAGGACCACGATGTCGCCCCCGCCGGCGTGGTCGATGAGCCAGCGGAACGCGTCAGGTTGGTCCGTGCCACCGCCGGCCAGCAGCAGCCCGCCCGTCGTCGTTCGAATCACGTCGGCGTCGTTCCCCGTGACGTAGTGATCGTACAACTCGCCCTGTGTCACGGTCGTCGGAAAGGTGGGTTCCTGTCGGTCCTGAGTCGGCGACGTGGTCGGGTCGAACTGATGGCTGGCGGAGAGCCCCGTGACGAGAGTCAGCAGACATGCGAGCATGAGTGGCAGGTACTGAGGTTTCATGATGCAGTGAGTCTAGAGCATCTTCGTCATGGGTCTCGCGGCGATCATCCGGGCCGTGTCGGCCGAGGCCGTCTTGCGTTAGGATTCACGCATGATCAATCGCCGCGAATTCGTGAAAGCTGCCGGAACGGCCGCCGCGGTGGCCGCCCTCGCCGACCTGCCAGCCTGCGCACTGGCGCCGCAGCGAAAGCCGAACATTATTTTCATCATGGCCGACGACCTCGG
>JABMNV010000262.1 GCA_013203475.1 Acidobacteriota bacterium | reverse complement strand
TCTGAACATGCAGGAAGCGGACTTGACCGGAGCAAACCTGAGTGGAGCACAGTTGTCGAATAGTTCGCTCTATGCCGCCGACCTAACGGCTGCGCTGCTGACTTCGGGCAGTTTCACGAACGTCAACTTTCAAAGTGCGAACCTGACTGAAGCCAATCTCTCTGGAGCGGTCTTTGTTGGTTCAAACTTCTACGGAGTCACCTGGTCGAATACGACCTGCCCGAATGCTGTGGTTCAGTCCACCGACTGCACAGTTTCCGGCCCCACCTGAAGACCCCCAAGGAAAACCGCGCCGGCATTCTAGAGATGCCGGCGCGGCAACTCCCTAGTGGAACTTCCAGCAGGCGGGTGTATTAGCGTCGACTTTGGGCCAAATGGCCTATTGGAGTTCACACCAAAGCCCTGCACTCTTCTTAATTAGGCGAAGATTGAACGGGAGAGATTTGTGAACGTAGTACCCCGCCTCTGGCCGAGGTTCCTGATAGTTCTATTTCTGTTTGGCGCATGTGTGGCAGCCTGCACGCCCCAGAGTCCCGCGCCAACCACCAGCACAACATCACTCCCACCGGCGGCCGACTGCAGTATCCGGACCGCGGGAGCGGATCTTCACGATTGTGATCTTCGTGGAGAGAATCTGAGCAACGCCGACTTAACAGGAGCCAACCTGTCTGGGGCGAATCTGGTGAGCACCTATCTATATATGGCCGACCTCACCAACGCAGACCTGTCTGGCGCGGAGATGAGCAACGCCAACCTGCAAGGCGCAGTCATGGTCGGGGCGCAGTTCTCGGATGCGAACCTCAGTAGTTCCTACTTCTTTATGGCCGATCTGACGGGAGCCACTCTGGCGAGGAGCAACCTGAGTAATGCCAACCTGCAGCAGACTCTGTTGGGTGGGGCAGACCTAACAGGCGCCAACCTAAGTGGAACCTACGCATATGGTTCCGACCTGAGCTCGGCGATATTACGCAGCGCCAACCTGTCCAACGCGAACATGCAGAACGTGAACTTTTCACAGGCCGATATGACTGGTGCAAACACCTCGGGTGCCTATTTCTTTGGGTCTACATGGGCGAACACAACCTGCCCAAATGGGGTTGCACTGTCTGCGGAATGCCCGGCCTGATCACCATTCTCAAAACCTGACAGGTTTGCCCTGCAGGTCAAACCTAAAAGCCGCTCCTGCAGCGTGGCACTGTTCGCAGCATCTCTGATTCCTGCAGTCCCTCAATGCCGCTCACGTTGTCAACCAATCAGGACCGAGTGATCGTCGCACGTCGAGACGATCTGTTCCTTGGTGAGACTCCACCGATAGTTGAGATCGTTCGTGACTTCCCAGTAGGAGCCCGGGCTCTTGCATCTCGAGTTCAGAGCTCACGCTCGCAGCCCCGACACTGCAAGCGTGGGCTCTGTCATTTCTGCGTTGAAAACCCTTTATTCGTGACTAAAAATACTTTTAATTGTTTATCCACTTTTATTCTGTTAGCGTCAATTAGCCGCCATGCAGCGACCAGCCGAGGGAGATTCGATGATGACAAAACAAGGTTCACTTCTAGTTGTCTTGGCAGCGGCGGGTTGCGTGGCGTTGTTCGCTGCGTGTGTCCCCGCACCAGTCCCAACCACTACCACCACGGTTGCACCGGTTGACTGCACCGTACGCGGGAATGGTGCCGACCTTCACGGCTGCGACCTGTCCGGCGCCGACCTCTACCAGGCCAACCTGCGCGGCGCCAACCTGTCCGGCGCCAACCTGTCCGG
>JABMNV010000172.1 GCA_013203475.1 Acidobacteriota bacterium | reverse complement strand
GAGTGGGGCTACGCGCATCGTCTCTCCATCATCATGCTTAGGGAGTACGACGCACACCCGATACTCGTTACGACTTCAGGCGCAGTACACTAGGACCTCCTGCGTGGGCTTGAGAACCCCCGGCCTGGAACGCTGTTGTTGAGGCGCTCAGAATAGCCGATCCGGTCAGGACTGGGTAACAGAGTTACACTCAGGCAAACCATGAAAAAGGTGTTTGTCGCGTCACATCCCACGGAAGCCCATCTGGTCAAAGGACTGCTCGACAGCCGCGAGATCCCGGCCATCGTCAGGGGTGAGTCTTTGTTCGGCGTGCGCGGAGAGGCGCCGGTCACTCCAGATACGCTCCCGTCGGTTTGGGTCAACAACGACGATCAGGCGGAGGAAGCGGTTGCGCTGATCCGGAGCCACGGTGTCGGCGTCACCGACGCCAACACCCCGGGCGAACCGTGGAGTTGTTCCGGTTGTGGCGAAGTGGTCGAAGCCCAGTTCGGCGAGTGCTGGAAGTGCGGCGCCGCGAAGTAGCACTCATCAAGACGCGCGACGGCCACTGACGCCAGGACAGGACCCCGTTCAGTCGGCGCGGAGCGACGTGAGTGGGTCGGCGTGCATCGCGCGCGTGGCGGGAATCCACACGGCCAGCAGCGCGACCGTCAGCACCGTGAGCGTGACGCCAACGTACGTTCGAGGGTCTTCCGGCGTAATGCCGTAGAGGATCGATGCCGACGCAACCGCCATGCCCCACGCGAGCACCAACCCCACAGCGACGCCAATCAGCGACATTTTGAGCCCCTCGCGAACCACCATGGACCGAATTTCACCGGGGGCGGCGCCCAGCGCCAATCGCACGCCGAACTCCTGACGACGCTGGCCGACGGCGAACGAAATGACACCGTATAACCCGGCCGCGGCGAGAAGAAGCGCCAGACCGGCAAATCCCACAAAGACGCCGTTGACGATCTGGCCGCTGGACGTTTGCTCGTCAATGATCTGGGCGAGTGTCTTTGGCATCGTAATCGCCAGGCCGGCGTCGATTTTCCGAATGACCGCCCGGGCATCAGTGATCCGGGCGCTCGGTGCCTCTGACGACACGAGAGCCGTCAACGCGCTTGTCGGTGCCTGGTCGAGTGGGACATACACTTGCGGGCTCACCTCGGTCACGTTGGAATTCTTGGTATCTTCCACGACCCCGACGATCGTTACGAGTCGAGCGTCGTCATTGCCACCCGACATCCGGACGGTACGGCCCACGGCCGACGCGGGGTCGTAAAAGTATCGCGTGGCGGTCAACCGACCCAGCACGGCGACGGGCTGACGGTCAGCTCCGTCCCCCTCCTCAAACAGTCGTCCGGCGACCAGGGACACGCCGCTGGTCTCGAAGAACGACGGCGTCACGGCAAACCACGACGCCCAGGCCTGCTCCCCATCCTGCGTGCCATCCCGTTCGGTGCCGGTGAACGTGCGACTGACTTCCGGATCGAGCACGGGCAGGTGACTGACCAGGGCGGCCGACCGCGCACCGGGAATGGCGCGCAGTTCCGACGCCAGTCGCTGGGTGAAGTCGCGGCGCTGGTCGTCATTGGCATACCGCTCTGTCGGCAAATCAAACTTGAACGTCATCAGTCGGTCCACATCAAGACCGACCGATGTCTGACGGAGGTGCAGCATCGACTGCACGGCCAAGGCCGAGACCACCAGCAGCGAGAGTGCCATCGCCACCTGGGAGACGATCAGCAACGTGCCACGACGCCGGCCGCCAAGGACTCCCAGGACCAGGCTCTCGGACACAAGCGGCCGCACCAACTGCAGACGCGAGGCGCCCAAGGCCTGACGGACGGTCAGGTCCTGCTTGCGACCCACCAGCCTGGCACGGGCCAGGTTGGCAAGACCCGTACACGCGATCAACAGCACAAAAAAGACCACCACCCCCATCAGGCCCAGAATGACCCAGGTGTCAGCGGCCGTCACAGCGGCGCGCGCGGACAGGACCGACACCTCCCAGTCCCGATTCGTTGTCGGATACGCGACGGCCAGACGAGAAGCCAGCGCGCTCATTTCTGCCCCGACCGACTCGAGCGTAGCGCCGGGCGCCATCGTGCCCATCACGGTGAGCGTGCGCACGTCGCGCGGGCGATTGTCGTCGAGCGGCAGTGGGACCCAGATGTCAATCAGGGCCAAGTTGCCGAACTCGACCGTCGGCGACATCACGCCCATGATCGTCAGTGTCTGGCCATCGAGCGAAAACGTGCGACCAAGAACTGTCGGATCGCTGTTGAAAAACTCCTGCCAGAATCGATGGCTGATCACACCCGCGGGGGCTCGGCCCGGCGTGTCCTCTCCCTCTTGGAAGAGTCGGCCCAGGACGGCCGAGAGCCCCCAGACGCTCTGGACGTTCGTGGTGACGCGCGCGAGGGCCACGCGGCGTGCGTCTCCGGCGCCGATCAACGTGCCATCGCCCATCTCGCGGGCGGCCAGGTCTGAGAACGACGCGGCGGTCTCGCGCCAGTCGAGATAGTCCGGCATGGAGGTCCGCCCGACGGTCACGCCCCTCGGGCCATTGGTCTGGCGCAACCACGCGATGGTGTCCGGGTCGCCCAGTGGCAGGGGTCGCACCACCAACGGGCTTGCGATGCTGAACAGCAGGGTATTGGCACCAATCGCCAGCGCCATTGTGACGACGGCCACCACGCTGTAACCTGGGGACCGAAACGCTGTTCGGACACCGAGTCGAAGGTCGCGAAGGAAATTGTTCATATCAGGACAGGCTCCTGGGGAATCGGGAATCGGGAAT
>JABMNV010000019.1 GCA_013203475.1 Acidobacteriota bacterium | reverse complement strand
CTGCTTCGGCAGGGTCGCCCTCAGCACTTTTCGAAAAACAAAACGGAGTGAATCACATGCAGTTGTTGCGACGCGCCTTTTCTTGCTCTGCCTGCCTCGCGGTCATCGGGCTCCTGCCTACTACCGAGGTGGCCGCACAGAGTCTTGAAGACATCCTCGCTGCGGTCGACTACCGCGAAATCGGTCCAACGCGCCAGAGTGGGCGCTTCATCGACTTCGCCATGCCGAAACAGCAGCCCCATACATTCTATGCGGCGACGGCTTCCGGAGGCCTATGGAAGAGCACGAACCGGGGCATCACGTTCGACATTCTCTTCGATGACCAAGATGGCGTCGTCTCCATTGGCGCGATCGCCGTGGCGCCGTCGGATCCCAACGTCCTGTACTTGGGCTCGGGCGAGGGCAACAACTCACGCAGCAGCTATTCGGGCGACGGCATCTACAAATCGACGGACGCCGGTGAGTCCTGGACCAACATGGGACTGACGGACACACAGCACTTCGGCCGTATTGTAGTGCACCCGACTGACGCGAATACCGTGTACGCAGCGGCGCTTGGTCCACTCTACTCCCAGAACGATGCCGGTGGTTTGTATAAAACCACCAACGGGGGACGTAGCTGGGACGCGGTCCTCGCCCCCGTGGTGGAGGGTCGCACCATCGGTGTCGTCGACGTCGTGATGGACCCGACCGACCCGAACACGCTGTATGCCGCGAGCTACGACAAGGTTCGCCTGCCGTACACGTTCGACCTTGGGGGGCCGGGCAGTCGCCTCTACAAGACGATCGACGGTGGCGCAAACTGGATTCAACTCGGAGCGGGCCTGCCTGGCGGCATGCTCGGCCGCATTGGCGTGGATATCTACGAGCGCGATCCGAACATCCTGTATGTGACGATCGAGAACGCGAACAAGGCCGACATGTCTGACGAGGACCGTCGCCAGGAGTTGCTCGACCATAAGGCGAGCCGTGGCATGATCGGCGGCGAGGTCTATCGCTCGAACGATGCCGGCATCACCTGGGAGCGCGCCAGCGAGGAAGGCGGCAACATAGGCGGCGGCCCGGCATACTATTATGGCCAGATCATCATCGACCCTACGGATCCGGATAAGGTGCACGTGCTCTCCGCCGCATCCTTCGGCACGTCCGACGGGGGAGAGACGTGGGACCGGCAACCCCTGGGCTTCGGCGGGGACGACCATGCCCTGTGGATCGATCCGGACGACTCGCAACACATGATGCTCGGCTACGACCACGGTATGGGCATCTCTTACGACGGTGGTGAGAACTGGTACCATCCTGATTTCCAGTCTCTGGCGCAGTTCTACGCGATTGGCCTCGACAACTCCTACCCCTACCGGGTAGCCGGAGGCCTGCAGGACAACGGCTCCTCAATGGGCCCGAGCACGAACCCAACGGGCGGCGACATCCGCTTCGAAATGTGGGAGCGAGTGGGTGGTGGAGACGGCATGTACAACATGTTCGACCAGTGCAGTGGCGAGTATCTCTACAACGAGTCGCAGTTCGGGCCGCTCAATCGACTCAATCTGGTGACCGGTGAGAGCAAGGGCATCCGCTACCAAGACGCGGATCTCCGATACAACTGGGCTGCGCCCATCGTCACTTCAGTTCACGACTGTAGCGTGATCTACCATGCGGCAAACAAGGTCCTGCGCTCGTCGTCCCGCGGCGACAGTTGGGAGGTCATCAGCGAGGATCTCACGAAGGCCGACCCCGCGACGCTGACCACCGGTAAGGGCGGCGACGGCAACATTCAGTACGCGACCATCAGCACGATGGACGAGTCATCATTAAAAGCCGGCCTTCTGTGGGTCGGCACCGACGACGGCAATGTCCAGGTGACTCAGGACGGGGGTGCGAGCTGGACGGACGTGACTGGCAATATCCCCAACCATCCAGACTTCTGGGTGAGCCGGGTCGAGGCATCCAACCACGCTCTGGGGACCGCTTACGCCACGTTCACCGGCCTTCGCAACGATGACTTCCGGCCGTTCGTTTATAAGACGACCGACTTCGGGGCCAGCTGGACGAACATTGGGGCTCGTCTCCCGATGGGTCCGGTCAACGTGATCCGTGAGCACCACGGGAACCCGAACGCCCTCTTCCTTGGGACGGACAACCAGGTCTTCGCATCGATGGACGGTGGAGGAAGCTGGACGAGCATGAAGGGTGACATGCCGACGGTGCCGGTCCACGACATTCAAATCCACGCGCGTGAGAACGACCTCGTAATCGGGACCCACGGGCGCGGTATCTTTATCGCCGACCTCAACGGAATCTCCGAACTCAGCAGCGACGTGCTCGCGATGGATGCGTACTTCTTCGCACCCGAGACCGAAGTCCGCTGGATCGCAAGCGACCGCGCCAACTACGGCTCGGCGAACTTCGAGGGCGAAAGCGAGCCGATCGGCGCGGAGTTCAACTTCTACCTCAAGAACGCCGTGGCCGACTCGGTGACGTTCACCGTGTACCAGGGCAACTTCGAGGTTTACCAGATGAATGGCAGCAACGAAGCCGGCCTGAACAGTGTGCTGTGGAACATGCAGCGTCGGGTCGAGCTTAACACGCCTCAGGAGGCGGGCGGGCGTGGCGGCGGTGGTGGTCGCGGCGGATTCGGACGGGGAGGAGGAGGCATCTCTGCAGCCGACCGGGCCAAGTATGAGTTCAGCGAAGCGCCCGCAGGCACCTACCGGGTGGCCATGTCTGTGGGTGGCCAGTCGTTCGAGCGGGAAGTCACCATCCTGCGGGACGATTGGTTCCAGGGGCGCTGACGATTAGCACCTAGCCCAGAAAGCACGGAGAAACACGGGGGCCGGCCGCGCGGAAGCGCGGTCGGCCCTCTTTTTCGTCCAGCGAGTGGCTGCGCGCGCGGTGGGTCAATCGCCGGCCAGCGACGCCAGAGCGGGGCGCGAGCGGGCCCGATGAGGCGCCCTTGGCAATCCACGGAATTCGGAGCTAGCGTAGGGCGGACCACACGTCCCGTTCTCAGAGATGCTATGTCACGCCGATCGTCCTTTGCCGTCGCGCTCGCCCTGTTCGCGCTTTCCACCTATGGAATCGAGGCACAGCAGCAAGCACAAGCTGGGCCCGTCATTCAGTCAGGCGGTGCCGTATTCGCAGTAGAGCCAACCTTCAAGACGCCCCTCGATCTTGAGTACAAGGTGGCGTTCGAAGTGGCCACCACGCCCGACGCGGCGGACCAATTGAACGTCACCTTCAACAGCGTCGCGCGCTTCATCAACATGCACGCCCAGGCAGGGGTTCCGCGGGAGCACATCCGCACCGCCATCGTCGTGCACGGACCCGCCGCATGGGACCTACTGAACGACGCCGCCTACCAGGAACACACAGGCGGGGCCAACCCCAACACAGCGCTGTTGCAGGAGTTGATGGCAGCCGGCACCAAGGTGATTCTGTGTGGCCAGACCGCCGCGTCTCGGGGCGTGCCGACCGACCG
>JABMNV010000018.1 GCA_013203475.1 Acidobacteriota bacterium | reverse complement strand
GGTGCGGTCGCCGACGTGGGCGAGGCGGGGATAACGGTGGCCGCCGAAATTGCGCTGCAGGATCCTTCCGTCCGGCGTCCGGTCGAACACGGCACCCCATCCTTCCAGCTCGCGAACCCGGTCGGGCGCCTCTGTGGCGTGCAACTGAGCCATGCGCCAGTTATTCACATACTGACCCCCGCGCATGGTGTCGGCAAAGTGGACTTGCCAGTTGTCGCGGTCGTCAACATTTCCGATCGCGGCCGCCATGCCGCCTTCGGCCATGACCGTATGGGCTTTGCCCAGCAGGGACTTGCAAATCAGTCCCACCGAGACACCCTGGCCCGCCGCTTCGATGGCCGCGCGGAGCCCGGCGCCGCCGGCGCCAATCACAAGGACATCGTACGAAAACGTGTTGAGCGCCGCCATCAGAAGAGCCTCAGATCGTGAATCATGCCCATCGAACACAGGCGCACGTAGAGGTCGGCAGACATCACCGAGACAAGGCTGCACCACGCGAACAACTGATGCCGCCCGTTCAGTCCGCTGACACAGGAATAGGCGTACTCGCAGACGGGCGACTTGGACATTTCATTCAGGCGGCCGCCCACGACATGACGCAGCACATGGCATCCCCACGTGTAACACGCGAGCAACACCACGTTGGTGCCGAGGACAAGCGTGCCGACACCCACTCCAAAGTGCACTTGGCCCGTGGCAGGGTCGGCGAACCACAGCGCCTTCCAGACATCCCACGCCAGCAGGGCGATGAACACGAGCGCCACCCACATGAAGTATCGGTGAATATTCTGCAGGATGAGGGGGAACGACTGTTCGCCGCGGTAATGCTTGCGCGGTTCACCCACGGCGCACGCGGGAGGATCGGCCCAGAACGACTTGTAGTAGGCACCCCGGTAGTAATAACAGGTCAATCGAAACAGGCCAGGAAACGGCAAGATGATGAGCGCCGGTGAAAACGGCAACAGCCCCGGCCACCACTCGGGTTTGGGTCCAAGCCAGGCGTGCGACGAGGCCCCGAACAACTCCGGCGAGTAGAACGGAGACAGATACGGCCCAAACGCGTAGTGGGCATTCTGAAACGCCGCCCACGTGGCATATACGACGAACAGTGAGAGTGCGACGAAGATTAACGCTGGTGTCTTCCACCACGCATCCCGTCTGGCGGTCTGGCCGAACCCGCGACGACCATCCACAACCGGAATCACTTGCATGCCTTCTGCCTCCACGCGCGACGAACTGACGGACTGAGCGGGGTAACGATATAACAAATCTGCGCAGGGCGGCGGATGCGCGCACGGCGGACGAAGACGTGGACGTTCATAGGCTCATCACATAAACTTGCCGACACACTCATGCTGGATATGCTCAAGCAGCCATGTCCGTGGTACGCAGGTGGGGCAATTCGGGGCCCTCGTCGCGCAGATTGGTCGGGATCAACGCCCGCACTGCAATCTTGGAGAAATGTCATGAAGATTCGAATGTGTTTTGGCGGCGCTGCACTCATGGCGCTGGTACTCACACTGCCGACCGGCCTGGTCGCGCAGAATCGCCTGGCGTCCAACGCCACCCCCGCCGCTGAGCGGCCCTTCGGTACGCTGCGGGAACAGGCGGCGATGCAACAAGGGTGGCTGAAGAAACGCCTCGACACGGTGCTGCCGGGGCTGATGCGAAAACACGGCATCGACATGTGGGTAGTACCCATGCGGGAGTACAACGAAGACCCGGTGTTCTGGTCGATCACGGCTCCCGAGACGTTTGCGGCCAGGCGTCGAACGATCTACGTGTTCTTTGACACCTGCGCTGCGGCTGGCACACCCGTCTCGACCGCCTGCGTGGAGCGAATCGCGTTCGGTGGCACGTCGCAAGGTGGTGTCTTCGACGCACGCCGGTCATCCACTCCCGTGGTGGCCGACGTGGGCGGTCAGCAGGCCGAACTCTGGGGTGACGAACAGTGGCAAGTGCTCAAGCGTGCGATCGAGGAGCGGAAGCCGAGCGTCATCGGCATCAACCGCTCAACGATCTTTGCGTTTACAGATGGGTTGTCCAGTGGGGAACTGCAGGGCATGAGCGAGGCACTGGGCGCCACATGGACGTCGAAGTTCCGGAATGCGGAAGAACTGCCGCTGGAGCTGATTGCGTCGCGGTTGCCGGAAGAAGAAGCGTTTTTTGAACGAATGAACGCGCACGTCTGGCAGATGACGCAGCAGATGTTCTCGGCCGACGTGATCGTGCCGGGCACCACGCGAACGAGCGACCTGGTGTGGTGGTGGCGTCAACGGGTGAACGACCAGGGTCTGGGCACATGGTTCCAGCCCAGTGTCTCTGTCCAGCGCCAGGGCGCGACCAGTGGGGAAATTGGTGAAGATCCGATCATCATGCCCGGCGATGTGTTGCACTGCGACGTGGGTATCACCGTGGCGCGCCTGAATACCGACACACAGCACAACGCATACGTGCTCAAGGCTGGCGAAACCGACGCGCCGGCAGGATTGAAGAAGGCGCTGGCCAACGCCAACGCGATGCAGAACTTCGCGATGCAGGAGATGAGGCCGGGACGCACCGGCAACGAGGCGCTCATGTCCGTGCTTGCACAAATGAAGGCGGCGGGCATCAACGGCACCATGTACTCACACCCCATTGGCATGAACGGCCACGGGGCGGGTCCTCTGGTCGGCTTGTGGGACTATCAGGCCGGGGTCCCCGGTCGCGGCGATGCGAAAGTGATTCCGTCAATGTGGTTCTCGATCGAGCTGCAGGCCACGACCCCAGTCCCTGAGTGGGGTGGCCAACCCGTCCGGATGGCGCAGGAGGAAGACATGATCATCGGCGCCGACGGCAAAACGCGGTGGGCCCACAAACGGCAGGACACGTTGTTTCTCGTGCGAAGCCGATAAGGCTCTGTCTCGATCACCGGTCAGAGGTTCACACGAGGCGTGAAGACGGGCGGAAGAAGAACCAGTCAAGAACCTTCATGGCTTCACGCCTTCAGTGTGGGGATACGTGATCCGTGGCCGTCCGACGGGCCATCGGCGCACGAGTGCGTCAGGGCAAGCGGATTGACCGCGACGAGTCGATCCCTGAGCCATATGCTATCGTTGATAGCATGCTTCAACTTCTTGTACGCAACCTCGATCCGAAGGTGGTCGCCGCGCTCAAAGCACGCGCGGCGAAACACGGCCAATCGGCTGAAGCTGAGCACCGCGACATCCTTGAGCGGGCGTTGTTGGCCGCGCCCCACGAACATGATTTCAAAGCGTTTCTGCGTGCTGCGCCAGCCACATCCGCATTGCGCCTGACACGGTCGAAAGATCGTGGCCGGCAGGTCACGCTGTGAGCTTTTTACTCGATACCCACATTATTTCCGAACTTCGACGGCCCAAAGCGCACCCGAGCCTGCTGGCGTGGTTTGACACACAGCCTTCTGCAGCCCTGTTTCTGAGTGTCGTGACCGCGGGACAAATCAGACAGGGTCTTGAGCAACTGCGACAGCGGGATGCGCGACAGGCGGGGAGGCTTGATCGCTGGCTGAACGGGCTCACGCAGTTCTACGCGGACCGGTTGTTGTTCGTCGACGGAACAGTGGCTGACGAATGGGGTCGGATGCGGGCGCGTCGTTCGGTTCCTGTGATGGACGCGCTGATCGCGGCCACCGCTCGCGTCCACAATCTGACGTTGGTCACACGGAACGTGCGTGACTTCGCCGACCTCGGCGTCAACGTCTTGAATCCTTTCGAATGATCTTTGTCCACATTCCGGCCGGCCAGTTCCTGATGGGAAGCGACGCCGGGCAAGACGATGAACGGCCAGTGCATGAGGTGGAGGTCTCTGCGTTTGACTGCGCGGTGTATCCGGTGACGCAGGCGCAGTATGCCGAGTTCCTCCAGGCCACCGGCCACGCCTCACCGCGTGAGTGGCCCGATGCCATGACCGTTGCCAACCTCCCCGTCACTGGCGTGAGTTGGCTGGACGGGCAGGCGTACTGCCAGTGGCAGACGACACAGGGCGATCCGATGCGCCTCCCCACTGAGGCGGAATGGGAGTATGCAGCGCGGGGGGGCCTCGAGGGTGCTCAGTATCCGTGGGGGAACGAGATCCCGTTATGGATTCCAGAGGGTGGAAAGGGTCCGCTGCCAGGCCCATGGCCGGTCACACTTGGTGAACCAAACGGCTATGGCCTGTTCGGGATCGGCGCCAACATTCATGAATGGTGTGCGGATTGGCATTCGGCTGCGTATTACGCGGAGTCGCCCGGCCTCAACCCTTCGGGGCCTCCATCAGGTGTCCGGAAGACGTCACGCGGCGGCGCCTGGCGACATGCTGTGAGCGTCAGTCGCTGCGCGCAGCGCAGCAAGATCGGTCCGTCGTACCGCTACACCGACTACGGGTTCCGCGTGGTCAAGATGCCTTAGCAGTCCGTGCTGCTGCTAGACTCTCGGCAAGCGCTGGGAGGCTCTATGACACGACCCCGTTTCTCTGCCCTGATATTGCTGGCTACCGTGTCAGCTGCCTGTACCAGTTCTGTTCCATCGACGACCGGCAGTACGACCGTCGCGTTTGTCGGCGCCCGGGTGGTCGAGCTTGAACCGGCACCTCGGATCATCGACGCCACCGTGCTTGTGCAGGACGGGCGAATTACGGCGGTCGGGCCGGCGTCAGCGGTGCGCGTGCCGGAGGGGGCTCGGCAGGTTGACCTGGCCGGCAAATTCTTGTCGCCCGGATTCATTTCGACGCATGTGCATATCTCGAATATCGCCGGTGTGGATGCGCGGGAGTACACGGACGAAAACACGACGCGCCAACTTGGCGTGTTCGCCCGATACGGGATCACGTCGGTGTTGAGTCTGGGCGGTGAACAGGCCCCGGCCTTTGCCGCTCGCGACACCCAAGCCACATCGTCGCTGAGTCGAGCGCGGGTGTTTGTGTCTGGCGATGTCATCGCAGCCGCCACCCCAGCTGAGGCCCGCGAGCAAGTGGCACGCGTCGCCGCGCTCAGGCCCGACATGATCAAGATTCGAGTGGACGACAACCTCGGCACGTCGGCGAAGATGACGCCTGACGTCTTTCAGGCGGTGATTGACGAGGCTCATCAGCGAGGGCTTCGAGTCGCTGCGCACGTGTTCTACCTTGAGGATGCGAAAGCCCTCGTACGGGCTGGGGTGGACATGATTGCCCACTCGATTCGCGATCAGGATATTGACGAGGAGTTTATCGAGTTGATGAAGGCGGGCCACGTACCCTACTGCCCCACGTTGACGCGCGAAGTATCCACCTTTGTCTACGAGTCCAAGCCGGACTTCTTTGACGACCCGTTCTTCCAGGCAGAAGCCGACCCCGCCATTGTTGCGCGTCTCATGGAACCCGACCGGCAAGCCGCGATGGCGCAGTCAACAAGCGCACAGGCCTACAAACGCGCCCTGGTCGTTGCTGAGCGAAATCTGAAGAAGGCAGCAGACGCCGGCGTCATGGTGGTGCTTGGCACGGACGCTGGGCCGTTCCCGGAGCGCTTCCAGGGCTATTTCGAACATCTCGAAATGACCATGATGGCGGCGGCCGGAATGTCGCCGGCACAAGTGCTTCGGGCCGCAACGAGTGATGCGGCCAGGGCTCTGAAGATGGACGATGTCGGTGCAATCACGCCGGGCGCGTGGGCGGATTTTGTCGTGCTGGACGAAAATCCGCTCGAGCGCATGGATCACGCGCGGTCGATTGCCTCGGTCTGGATCGCCGGCAACGAAGTGCGCCGGTAGCGGCTTATCGAGAAAGCCAGTAGGTCATCTTGACGGCCAACGAGCGGCCGCGCACCCGCAGGTCTCGCGGACCAGGGAGGTCAGTCTCCCAACCTTGGTTATAGACCACATAGAAGTCACTCCCGGGCCGGTAGATGTACCACAGCAACAGGTTCACGCTCGCCGTGTGTGAGGCATCGTTGTACTGCACAAAGGTCTTGACAAACAGGCCGGGCGAGAACGAGTAGCTCACACGTGTGCTGACCACATTGGTGACATACGGTCCTGTCTCTGGCAGGACGATGCGGTTGCGCGTGTAGGAGTTCTCGAACAGGAGCGTGTCTTTGGGTGCGACGTTGAGACTGAGACGGACGGTCTGTTTATCGCCGTTGTAATACCCGCCGATGTCGGTGCCGACTGAACCGTACACGGGCTTCGCCTGGTTCGACGTGAACGACCCTTTGAACGTGCGCCAGGTGTACCCGGCGCTCGGAATGAAACCGCCAGCCGTCGACCAGTCGAACGGCAGGAAGTCGTACTGCTTGTCAAGGCTGACAGACGCAATCGAACTGTCTTGTCGCGAGACCCGGACATCGACGCCCGTGTTCTGGGACTCTTTTCGGCCGGCGTGATTTTCGAAGTACGACGTGTCGACATTGAACCGAAGCTGGCGTACGCCTTTCCACTTCGGGCGCGGTGTCCATGCCGCCTGCGCGACCGTGTTACGAATGTCCGTGCGGGGAATGAATCCCATTTCGGCGTTGAACCGCTCGGCAATGTCGACGTACGTCACACCGGCTTCAAAACGCTCCGTCGTCCACTTGGCCTTGGTCACGCCAGCCCAGTCACGACCGCTCTCTCCCGGCGTAAAGGTCTTGGCCGCCAGCACGATCCAGTCCAGGTGTTTGCCGAGCGTAAAGACGCCGTCAATTCCGATCGTGCGGTTACCGGGCCGTCCACCGCCTGTGCGGCTGAGCACGATGCCCCCAATGGACGAACTGGCAAACACGTCGCGTTTGACCCTGACGACAGTGTGGTTCGCTCGAGGGATGACCGTGCTCGTGCCTGTGCTGCTCACCAGCGAGGTCTCGTCCGTCTCGATATTCATGAGGCCAAGCGTGGTGTGACCCACCCGACCGGTCACCCGGCCACCTGCCAGGATCGGGACCGGGCGGCCATCCTGAAGACCCACCCGGCGACTGTAGAACAACGTCAACAAACCTGGACCCGCCGTGGCACCGGCATTCTGGCTGTAATCGAAGGTTCCTGCTCCCTCAGTGAAGAACTGACGCTTCTCCGGAAAGAAGAGACTGAAGCGCGAGAGGTTCACCACTTCCTGATCCGCTTCCACCTGTGCAAAGTCCGTCTTGAACGTAAAGTCAGCATTCAAGCTCTGCGAGAGGCCCACTTTCAGATCAAAGCCGTAGTCCTTGCTGGTCTGCGTGGGAGTTCCCGCGTCAAAGTTGCGAGACACCTGTGGCGCCGCAAATGGCACGAACTCAAGTCGCCGCCGCGGCTTCAGATCGGCGAGGCCCTTGAGGACTCCAGCGCCCGACATGCGTGCAAACCCGATCGCCTGCCACTCTCGAGGATACGGCACCCAGTAGGTTTCTTCGTTCTTGCGAATAATGATGCGGCACAGGTTGATCCCCCAGACGGTCTCGCCAGGGCCACCCTTGAACCTCAACTGACTGAGCGGGATCGCGATCTCGACGTACCACCCCTGTTCGTCGATGGTCGTCTTGTTCTCCCACACCGCGTTCCAGTCGTAATTGATTGTGCGGCCTTCCTCGACCGAATTGGCGTCCTTGAGCGCCCCGAGAGGATTCGTCGAGAAATAGAACGCGTTGCGATGATCGTGAAACGTATCCAACGTGATCTTGATCTGGTCACCTTTGCGCAGGCCGGAATCTCTCTTGAGTTCGCTGGCGATGATCCCGCTTGGATCGCTGTCGAAGGCCCAGATGCCAAGGTAGAGTTTCTTGTCGTCGTAGAGAATTCGAAACTCGGTCCGCTCTGTGGACTCCCACCCAAACTGGGGCTCGCGCTGAATGAACCGGCCCTGGGCTGGCGCAAGCGCCCACTCCTGGTCGTTGAGCGTCCCGTCGATCTTGGGTGCCCGACCCTGCGGGAGTTTCGTGGCGATCGCCTCAAACGTCTCGTGGTCTATCGCCGTGATGTCGGTGATGACGGGGCCCGTGTGTGGGCGTGTTTCCAGGCTTGCCTGCTGGGCGGAAACGCCCAACGGACACAGGAAGAAGACAAGTAGTACCGACGGAGAAACGTGTCGAAGGGCCACAGGCTCCGGCGTATGCTACCAGCATCAGGCAGGCAGCGGTTGCTCACGTCGAGCCGTCATCGCGTTATTTGGGGAGCAACACCGTATCGATCACGTGAATGACGCCGTTCGAGGCCTTCACATCGGGCGAAATCACAAGCGCGCCACCAACCCGCAGCGATCCGTTCGCTGACAGGATCGAGAGGCGACCTCCGTCGGCCACCGACAGGTCCTTCAACATGGCCAGGATCCCGGCGCCCGCATTTCCCACGAACACGTGATGCAGTAGCACTTTCGACAGCTTGGCTTTGTCCTTGATGAGTGCATCCAAATCGGCCTTCGGGACCTTGGCAAACGCCTCGTCAGTGGGCGCAAACACGGTAAAAGGCCCCGAACTCCTCAACTGCGCCACCAAATCGGCGGCCTGCACAGCGGCCACGAGCGTCTTGAACGAGCCCCGCGGCAATCGCCGTGTCGACAATGTCCTTTGGCTGAGCGGCCGGACCCGACGCCGACACGGGAACGCGCAGCACGAACAGTGCAGAAAGAAGAACAAGGGGGGCAAGACGTAGACAGCGGTTCATGGGTACCTCCTCAGGCTCGGTGAAGATACCCCGCAGGCGTGGGTCCCGGGTATGACGGTAGTCATACACTCACGCGATCAGGGCGCTTTTCTGGGCTCGCGTAAGTTGCTTCACCGCGTACTCACGCGCAAGCGCTTTGCCCACGGATCGATACCGTTCGAAATAGACCAGAGTCACTGGCCGGCGGCCACGCGTGTACTTGGCGCCTCGGCCACTATTGTGGGCCGCTTCCCGCGCCTTGAGGTCGTTGGTATACCCCGTATAGAGGGTCCCATCGGCGCAGCGCAAAATGTAGACGTAGTGCACGGGTTATCGCTCGCGCGCGGCGGGCCGGAAACTCGCCAGGCGCCACAACGCCGCCGGCTCGTACATCCGCCCGTTCGTCACCACATAGCGTGTTCGGCGAATGGCTGAAATGTCAGCCAAGGGGTCGGCATCGAGTACCGCCAGGTCCGCCCGCTTACCGACAGAGACCGTTCCCGAGTCAGCGTCCAGACCGAGCGCACGCGCCGCCACGATCGTCGCAGACTGAATGGCCTGCAGCGGCGTGAGTCCAGCACGCACATACAGTTCTATCTCTCGCAGCAAGCTGTACCCAGGGAGCGCACCGTCGGTGCCCGCAAGGATGGGCACCCCCTTGTCGAACAACACCTTGAGCATCGACGGGCCCGCAGGAGCAGGACGTCCGGCGGCAGCCGCAGTCGCGGACGGCCGAGGCGTGTTCATCACGCTGCGATAGTTCGCCGTGAGCGTGTAGGGCGCCCGCGCAAATCCAGGCTCAAATTCCTCGGCGGGCATGGTGCTGGGTCGGCCAAGCAGTTCCCCCCATGCCTGCGTTGGATCGATCATGGTCGCTCGCGACGCCAGCAGATCAATCACTCGATCGGTGTCCGGAGTGCCGGGCTGGCCCCGCACCGACAGATGAGCCAACTGATCCATTCCCGCGAGCACAGCTGCCTCAAGCCCCAACGCCGCTGGCACATGGCCGGTGACCGTGATCTTCCGTTCATGCGCACGCGCCGTGATGGCCGACACGACGTTGGGCTGCAAGAGACTGTAGAGCTTGATCTGCCGAAACCCCGCGGAGGCGTAGTGGTCAACAATCGCCCGGCCTTCTTCAGGAGTGGAGGCAACGACAGTGCCGAAGCCGCGGTCCCCCGGTCCGTCGACCAATCCGGCCAGCTCCACGCGTGGACCCAGCCCCCGTCCCGAGGCGATCGTGCTCCGGAAGGCAGTCAGGAACCCTTCTTCACCACCCATGTCGCGAATCGTGGTGACGCCAGCCGCCAGATACGCCGGTGCCCATTCGATCTGCGAGGCATGCGCGTGCATGTCCCAGAGTCCGGGAATAATCGTCTTGCCAGTCACGTCAACCACCCGCACATCATCGGGTAGCGTCACCTCTCCACGCCGACCGATGCGGGCGATTCGCCCGTCTCGTACCAGCACCACACCGTTGTCGATCGGGGCCGTATCTGTGCCGACGACAATGCGTCCTCCCACCAGTGCGAACGTGCCTTGTGCGACCGGTTGAACCGCCTGTTGATACGCGACCAGGTCAGCCATCCGGTCGCGGACCGCGCTGGCCAGCAGTTCCGGCAGCGCGTCGACCAAGTCGACGCGTACGGCCTCGAGAGGCAGAATGTGGACCCGAGACACGAGCGCCGCGAAGCCGCCGGACTCATCGACCCACACCGTCTCGCGCCCCCACACAACACCGTCCACGCTATACCGGCGCAAACGCATCGGTCGGCCGCTGATCTGAACGGTTTCTTCACCGCGAAACTCAACAACGATGCGGCTATCCGCATCCCCGGGCAGGAGGACAATCGCAGCCGGGCGTTGATGGCGTTCCCAATACTCAATCAGCCACGCGCGGGCGGCGACTGGCGCCCAACTGCGCGCGGTAAAAAAGGCTGACGGCACGGCCACGTCCTGCACGCCTCCCAGTGACGTCACGTGCGCGGTCCCTCCCGTGATGGTGACTTCCGTGTCGACGTTGACGAATCGGTAGCTCTTGCCTTCAGCGCGGAAGTGGCGCGGCGTGAAGTCTGGGGCCACGGACAGCGACGCCGTCAACTCCAGCCGTGTGCCGCGCTCAACGAATTCCATCTCGGACGTGAGGGTCTGACCTTGATCCGATGACGTCACGGTCGAGCGTTCTACCCCGACCGGGCGTTGAATCAGAAACAGTCGAACCGCAGTCGACTCGGGTTGCGTCGGAGGCTGGGCGTGGACCCCCAGACTGATGGTCGCGAGAACAAAAATAGACAAGAGTCGTCCAGCGGGGTGCGTGGGCATGGGCGGAGTATAGTAGGCGACCCTCAGGTCGCCAAGGACCTGGTCCCGATGAGCTCTGCCGCGGCAACGTGTGGCCTTATTCGAGCAGGAGCGACGTATAGGCCGCGGCGATTCGCGGCCACGCAAACTCTGCCTCGTACAACGCGCGGGCCGCCTTCGCCATCATGGCGCCCGCGGCAGGATCGTCCAGTAGACGTTCCACATGGCGGATAAACCCTTCAACGTCACCCACCGGACTCAGCAAGAGTGCCCGCTGATCGCGAAGCAGCACGCCAGTCGACTCACCGTCGGTGCCGGCAACCGGTCGACCGTGCTGCAGGTGCGCCACCAAGGTGGTACGCCTGGTCGACACGCCGTCCACATAAGGTGCGAGGGCGAGGTGGCCCGACACCAGAACGGCAGAGGCATGCGGAATGTCGAGCCCGCCGAAAAATTCGACGTCCGTGTCAGGCAGTCCCAGCGCACCGGACCACACGCGTCGCGCTTCGTCTTTCGATCGATTCAACCAACGCAACGTGACACTCCACCGACGACGCGCGAGCAATGCCGCAATAGCCAGCATCGTCGGTCCATGAAAGGCTGCCGGTTGCCCAAACAAGGTCAGCGTGTGCGCCGAGCGCGCCTCCATCGGCGGCAGTTCCCCTCGCTCGATGTTGCTGCCCACCGGAATCAGCCGGACGCGGTTAGCGTCGATCAACCCCGCCTCTGCGAGTTCGCGAATGTTCCGCTCCTGCGTGCACACGACGTGGGAAGAGTGGGTGATGAATCGGCGCGCCTGTCGTCGCAGAACAAAACGCGCGCCCGCGCGCCGGAGTGACCCATTGAGCGGCGGCCATATCGCATGCATCGTCGTGATGACCGGGACGCCTCGACGACGAAGGTTGCGCAGCCAGCCGATCACGGCGCGACCGTCACCGCCAGGAAACGCATGCGGGTAGTACTGCAGGCACACGGCCGAAGGCAGGAACTCCTGTGAGCGCCAGAGATCATCGGACAACGCCAGCCACGTGGGCAATCCGGCACTGCCTCGTCCGACGAGCGACGCAGGTGCGGTCACAGACAGGGCCGCCGCGAGGCGTTCGGAGTAGTCGCCGATTCCGTCAAAGCGCCCAGCCAACGCAGGCGACAGGACCAGTCGCTCATGGTTTGGCATACGTCGGCTCCACACGAAGCCACCACGCGGTGGCGATGATCAAGAGAAACGCCGCGGCCAACAGTTCAGTCCCGGGTGCACTCCGGCGCCATCCATCTACGACGCTGACCAGGAGAGCGGCCACGACAAAGACGATACGCGCCATTGGCCGGTCCGCCGCAGCCTCGCGCGCAGCGATCATGAACAGCGGCATGTAGAGCAGCCAGTAGCCGACCCAGGCGATGGGTGACGCCACGACCGACACCGCCACCACGAGCGCCAATTCGTGGCCCAGGGTTCGCCGGTCGGCGTCGCGGCGGCGCCAGCCCATCCAGACAACCGCAGCCACGAGCACAATAAACGCGCCCAGGCCGACCACGACGCCGAGGTCGCCTGGAATCGCGGCGCCGATTGAGGTGGTCAACGACTGATTCTGATCCCAGGCTGGCCAGTCACCCGTAGTGCGCGTGCGCAACCACTCGCGCACGAGTTCGACAAACCCCGCGGGGCCGTACCGCACGATGGGCAACAGCGTCAGGGCGCCAGCAGCGGCAATGGCCGCGCGCGTCGCGCGCCAGCGCCCGCGCATGAGTAAGTACACAATGGCAAGGCCGGGAAACAGCTTGAGCGCAGTCGCGACCCCAATAGCGATACCGGCGCGTGTGTCGTCGCCGGTGGCCAACTGAGCCGCAGCGAGTCGACGACGCGCGGCGATCCGGAGTCGCCGCTGTTGTGGACCGCGCGGAGCCACCGCCACCTCGTCGCGGCGCTCACGGCGCAAGGCCATCAGACGAGCATGAAGATGGTGGCGCGACTGCTCAAGGAACTCGGGTTCAGCCTCCACGCGAATCGGAAGCGCCTCGAAGGCGCACAGCATCCCGATCGGAACGCCCAGTTCGAGCACATCAACGAGACCATCCGGCAGCAACTCGAGGTCCACGAGCCGGCCATCTCGGTGGACACGAAGAAGAAGGAACTGGTCGGGCCCTACAAGAACGGCGGGCGCGAGCTGCGCGCCCAGGGCGATCCCGAGGACGTCAACGTGCATGACTTCGTCAGCAAGGACGGGAAGGTCGCGCCGTACGGGGTCTACGACCTGCACAAGAACGACGCATGGGTGAGTGTCGGGATCAGCCACGACACGGCGGCCTTCGCGGTGGCGACGATCCGCACCTGGTGGCAGGAGATGGGGGCCCCCGCCTATCCCCACGCCACCTCGCTCGTGATCACCGCCGACGG
>JABMNV010000017.1 GCA_013203475.1 Acidobacteriota bacterium | reverse complement strand
TTTACGGCGCCGGGACGACCGGTGGCCATTGGGAGTAATTTTCGCATTGAGTACACAGGTCGATAACGTCTTGGATGTCGTGATTGTCGGTGCCGGGCCCGCGGGTTTGGCGGCAGCCATCGCGGCGAAGCAGCACGGTCTCTCCTACGTCATTCTCGAGAAAGGTGTGCTCGTCAATTCGCTGGTGCACTATCCCTCGACGATGGTGTTTTTCACGACACCGGAACTGATGGAGATCGGGGGGCTGCCGTTTGTGAGCCCGAACGACAAACCGAGTCGTCTCGAGGCGCTGCGTTACTACCGCAGAGCGACTGACACGTATCAGCTGGACGTGCAGTTCGAGGAGCCGGTGGAGGCGGTGTCGCGAGAGGGGGACGGCACCTTTCTGGTGCGTTCGCTCCCGAAACACACGGCGGAACGGATTCGACGTGCGCGCACGGTCGTGTTGGCCACTGGCGCGTACGACTTTGCCAATCCCCTGGGCGTGCCGGGTGAAGACTTGCCACACGTGTCGCACTTCTTTCGAGAGCCCCACATGGGGTACCGGCGCGATGTTGTGGTCGTTGGTGGCAAGAACTCGGCTGCTGAAGCGGCGCTCGAATTGTATCGGGCGGGCGCACGGGTGACGCTCGTGCACCGTGGCGAGGGGTTGGGCGAGTCGATCAAGTACTGGGTCAAACCGGACATCGAGAATCGCATCAAGGAAGGGTCAATTCGTGCGCACTTTTACACACGGGTGACGGCGATTACACCTGAGGTCGTCAGCGTTGACGGCCCGACAGGGGCGACGGCCCTTCCGGCCGACCTGGTGTATCTGATGACCGGCTACCGGGCTGAGACTGCACTCCTGCGCTCGGCAGGGGCTGACGTGAATGAACCCATCTTCGCGCCGGTTCATGACCCGTCCACGTTCGAGACAACCGTGCCCAATCTGTTTGTCATTGGTGCTTGCGTGGCCGGCAAACAGAGCGGGAAAATCTTCATCGAGAACGGCCGATTTCATGGCGAGGCCGTGGTGAAGACGATCGCGGAACGGCTGGGCCCAGGGCAGTAGGGCGCTGGCCTTGGCTACGTCACTCAGTGCACGTTGCGGGTCTTTTTGGCCATGTAGTCCTGCAGCACGTACTGGCCCAACGTGTAGGGCGTTGTGAAGTAGGCCTTGCCGTGGCAAATGCGGGTGACCCGTCGGACGAATGCGACCAGGTCGTAGTCGCGCGCGAGCATGAACGTGTTGATCAGGATGCCCGCGCGTCGGCAGGCTGCCACCTCCGCGAATGTTTCTCGCAGGACGTACGGATCCAATCCGAAGGCGTTCTTGTAGATGCGCCCGTCCGGCAGGCTGATCGCCGACGGCTTCCCGTCGGTAATCATGATGATCTGCCGCATGTCTTTTCGCTGGCGTTCAAGAATGCGCCGGGCGAGTCGCAGGCCCTCGCGGGTGTTGGTGTAATACGGGCCCACGCGGACGCGCCCCAACTGAGCCAGAGGCACCTCTTCGGCGGAGTCGTGAAACAGCACCGCGTTGAGCGCATCGCCCGGATACTGATGTCGAATCAGGCTCGACAACGCCAGCGCGACGCGCTTGGCCGGCGTGAAGCGGTCTTCGCCATAGAGCACCATGCTGTGGCTGCAGTCGAGCAGTAAGACGGTTGCGCAGGAACTCTGATAGTCACCCTGGGTGATCATCAGGTCTTCGTAGTCGACATTCATCGTGCCGGTGCGCTGGATTGCCTTGAGAATCGTTGCTGCGGCGTCCAGGTTCATCGTGTCGCCAAATTCGTAGGGCCGGGGCGGTCCCCCTGCCTCGATGCCAGTGGCCAGCTCTCGTGTATCGTGACCGCCGGCGTTGCCCCGCCCGAGGCCACCGAGCAGGTCGCGCAGCGCTCGATAACCCAGGAAGTCCAATGCCTTGTCGGTCACTTCGAATCGCGGCTCCGTGTTCCGGGCGTTTTCGGCTGCGGTCCCTGGCCCCGTCTGCTGCGAAGGCGGTGTGCCGGTTGTGGTGACGAACCCCTGCTCCGTCAGCTGTTCAATGACCTGCTGCACCATGGCTTCCAACCGTGCGCGCGCCGCGTCATCGGACGGTTCCTGCATCAGAGACTTCAGCATGTCGTCGGACATGACGCCGCCGTTGAGCAACGCGTCGAGCACGGCATCATGGAGCGCCTGCATCGACTGGTCCGCCTCGCTTTGCGGATCCCACGGATTACTGAAACCGCTCGACAACAACAGGTCTGAAAGGCGGGAGACCAGGGCCTCCATGTCGAGGCCATCGAGCAGCTCCTCAATGTACTTGGTGTATCGGTATTTCATCGGCAGGCTCAGTTGTAATACTTCTTCTTGCCCTTCGGGCCCTGCGGTTCGTCCTCATCGTCTTCGACCATGGTCCGGAGGTCGGCGCGGCGCGACTGGTCGCGAGGGCGTTCTTTGCGTACGTGGGGCGCGCCTGAGATGCGGCTCTCGTCCCGGCTGATTTTCTTCAGGGCGCACAGTCCCTCGAGCGCAAAGTCTGCCAGCGATGCGCGTGCGGCCTCGGAGCGACCGGTCGTGATGCCGAGTTGTTCGAGCATGTCGTCAAAGCCGTCGATCACGGCAGTCGCCGCCAGCAGGACCTCTGATGCGGTGGTGTCGGATGACTCGAGCGTTCCGCCCTGGTCAAACCAGGCGATGACGGGCGTGAGCTTGGCCTTGGTGGTGTAGCCCTCGAAGACCGTCGCGACGGCCGTCCGGACCAGTTCTCGCGCGACCACCTCGGAGCCCTTCAATTCACCCTCATACTCAAGCTCAATCTTCCCCGTGATCGCGGGCAGTGAGGCGTACACGTCGCTGATGCGCGGGATCGCGACAGGTTCAGCCGAGAGTGCGGACCTCCGTTCGGCGTTCGAGACGACGTTTTCGAGTGCCGTGATCGAGAGCCGCTGGCTGACGCCCGAACGGCGATCCACTTTTGAATCTTGCCGCGCCTGAAACGCGATCTCTTCCACCACCTCGCAGACGAACGTCGGCACCTCCACCAGTGTCCGGCGGCCGGAGGCATCGTGCCGATTGGTCCAGGCCTCCTGGGTCGTGATGGCGATCGCGTCGCTGCGGGTCCGCGGATAGTGGGTGCGGACTTCCGAACCAATGCGATCCTTGAGTGGGGTGATGATCTTGCCACGTGCAGTGTAGTCTTCAGGGTTCGCGGAGAACACGAGAAGCACGTCAAGCGGCAGTCGGACCGGGTAGCCTTTGATCTGCACATCTCCTTCCTGGAGAATGTTGAACAGACCGACCTGCACCTTGCTGGCGAGGTCCGGCAATTCGTTGACCGCGAAGATCCCGCGGTTCGCCCGGGGCAGCAGGCCAAAGTGCATCGTGCGGGCATCGCCGAGCTCGAACCCAGACTTGGCGGCCTTGATCGGGTCGACATCGCCGATCAAATCGGCGATCGTCACGTCTGGCGTGGCCAGTTTCTCGACGTACCGTCGGTCGGCCGCGCGCCAACCGATCGCCATGGTGTCGCCCTCGGTCTCGACGCGCGATTGACACACCCCACAGATGGGCGCGAGCGGATCGTCGTGAATCTCACACCCCGGCATCACGGGCGTCTGCGGATCGAGGAGCGAGGTGAGGGCTCGCAAGAGGCGAGTTTTCGCTTGCCCACGCAATCCGAGCAGGATGAAGTTGTGTTTCGACAGGATGGCGTTGACCATCTGTGGCACGACCGTGTCGTCGTATCCGACGATTCCGGGAAACAGCGGTGCTCCAGTGCGCAGGCGCTCCAGGAGATTGGCTCGCAGTTCGTCCTTGACAGAGCGGTGGGGCCAAGTTCCTGCCGCTATCTCACGCTTGAGTTCCCCGAGTGTTCCCGGCAATGTCGTCGTTGTGGCCATTTGATTAACTATAGACCACGCGCCAATCTGCCCGGCCGTACACCTCGGTGCCGGCTCGGATATTCTCTCCTTCGCGAGTCATGCAGATGTTGAGACAGATGAACCGATTGACGGGCGTGTTTGCCTGCGCGTTTGTGACGGCCTTTGTCCTGGTGCAAGAGGTGCCTCAGGCGCAGGTGGCAGGCGCGTCCAGACTGGTCCAGCAGGGGACGGTCGATACGTCCGGCAAGTCAGGCCACACGCTGTTCCAGGAGACCTGCGCCGCGTGCCATGGGGTCGATGGCACGGGCAAGGCGGCGAGCGTGCTCGGTTTTGATGTGCCGACTCCAGATTTCACGGACTGCAACTACGCGTCGCGTGAGCCTGATGCTGATTGGTTGACGATCGCGCACGAGGGCGGACCGGTGCGAGGGTTCTCTCCACGGATGCCGGCTTTTGGTGGAGCCCTCGGTGAGGCGGACCTGGTCGCGATCCTGGGACACATCCGAACGCTGTGCGAATCGTCGGCGTGGCCGCGTGGTGAACTGAATTTGCCCCGCGCCTTTCACACCGAGAAGGCGTATCCCGAAGACGAGGCGGTTGTCACCGTCGGGACGTCCACGAGCGGCACGGCCACGATGTCCTCGGAGATCGTGTACGAGCGCCGCTTTGGCGCGCGCAATCAGCTAGAGGTCAAAGTGCCGTTTGGTGCGTCGAAGGTCTCTGGCTTTGGCCCGTCCGGGTGGGTGGGCGGGGCCGGGGATATTGCCCTGGGGTTCAAACGCGCGGTCGCCCACAGCGCTGAGCGGGGCACCATCCTGGCCTGGGCGGGTGAAGTGGTCTTGCCCACAGGCGACGAACTGGCAGGATTGAGCAAAGGGACCACGGTCTTTGAGTCATTCGTCTCGTTCGGTCAGATTCTGCCGAGCGACAGCTTCCTCCAGTTCCAGGGCGGTGTTGAACTTCCAGTCAACACGGACCGCGCCGATCGAGAGGCGTTCTGGCGGGTGGCGGTCGGCCGGACCTTCCTGCAGACCGCCCCGTTCGGTCGCGCGTGGACGCCGATGGTGGAACTGCTCGCCGCCCGCGAATTGAAGTCGGGCGAGCCCATCCTCTGGGACGTCGTGCCCCAGGTGCAGTTCACGTTGAACACGCGCCAGCACTTGATGATGAGTGTCGGCTGGCGAACGCCGCTGAACGCACGCGTTGGCCGTCCGTCGCGTCTGCTTGTGTACTTGCTGTGGGATTGGTTCGACGGAGGACTTCGTGATGGTTGGTAGGGTCGTGCCCGTCATCGGCACAGTCATCTGGGCCTCGTCTCTGGTGGTGACGTCGGCCGGACTGTCCAAGGAGTTGCCACGGGTCACTCAGGCGACCCCGCACCCTGCTCCAGCGGCGTTGTTCGAGCCAGGTGACACCTGCATGGTGTGCCACAACAATCTGGTCAATCGTGCCGGTGAAGACGTATCGATTGGTGCCGATTGGCGTGCCTCGATGATGGCGAACTCCGCCCGCGACCCCTATTGGCTGGCGGCCGTGCGGCGCGAGACGATGGACTATCCCGCCGCACAGACTGAGATCGAAGACGAATGCTCTGTCTGCCACATGCCGATGACGACATTTCCCGAACGGGCAGCGGGGCGCACGGGACGGGTCTTCGACCACATGCCCCTCGGCCGACCCGATGACCCCGAGGCGGTTCTGGCGGGCGATGGGGTGTCGTGTACCGTGTGCCATCAGATTCAACCGACTAATCTCGGAAACTCGACGAGTTTCAACGGCGGATACGTCATCGACGTCAGCGACGCGCCGGGAACCAGACGAATCTTCGGGCCGTTTCTCGTCGATACCGGGCGTACGCGGGTGATGCAATCCTCGACCGGCTTCGTGCCCACTCAGTCCGTGCACGTGCAGCAGTCAGAATTGTGTGCAACGTGTCATACGTTGTTTACGCATGCGATGGCACCAGGCGCAGACGATGCGCGCCTGCCGGAGCAGACCCCCTATCTTGAATGGCAGCAGAGCAGCTATCAGGACACGATGAGTTGCCAGACCTGCCACATGCCGGTCGTGGACTACGACATGCCCTTGTCACAGGTGCTTGGCCAGCCGCGCGCCGGATTCTCGCGGCATTCGTTCCGCGGCGGTAATTTCTTCATGCTCCGTATGCTGAATCGGTATCGCGTCGAGCTGGGTGTGCGTGCGACCCCGCAGGAGATGACGGCCGCGATCGGACGGACCGTTGGACATCTCCAGGAGGACACGGCGACAATCGCCGTGGTCCGTGCCGAACGCGCCGGAGAGACACTGGCCGTCGACGTGGACGTCGAGAATCTTGCGGGCCACAAACTGCCCACAGCCTATCCATCGCGCCGCGTGTGGATCCGCCTGCTGGTACGAGACGCGTCGGGCCGTGTCCTGTTCGAGTCTGGAGGGGTGTCGCCGACCGGCCAAATCGCCGGCAACGATAATGACGATGACGCCTCGCGATTTGAGTCGCATCACACGCAAATCACGACCGCCGATCAAGTGCAGATCTACGAGTCGGTGATGACCGATCCGTCGGGCCTGGTCACGACTGGGTTGCTCTCAGGCGTCCGCTACGTCAAGGACAACCGGCTCCTCCCGCGCGGGATGACGTCGGCAACCGCGACGGCTGAGACCGCCGTGCACGGTGCGGTGGAGCAGGACCCTGACTTTGGCGACGGGCGTGACCGTGTGGCGTATCGGGTGCCGATCGGCGGTGGTGGGTCTGGTCCGCTGACGGTGTCGGCCGAGCTCTGGTATCAGCCAATTGGGTATCGCTGGGCTGAGAACTTCCGCGGGTATGACGCGCCGGAAACGAAGCGGTTCATCGGCTATTGGGACGCGATGGCCAGTGAATCTGCTCTGACCCTGTCGACGGCCGTGATCACCGTCCGGTAGTCCGCTGACGCCGGCGTTTCGGGTTAGACTGGCCTCGCTATGAAACAGACTCTGCTTTCTTTCGCCCTCGTGGGTGTGCTGGCCACCGGCGCGTCCGTCATGACCACTTCGGCAGCCGCACCCCCAGCCGATGCCACCTTCACGCCTCAGGCCAGAGGTGGAGGCGAGAGCCAGGCTGACGATCCTGTTGCAAAACTGGTCGGGCAGCTCAGCCTTGAGCGCTACAAAACGACGCTTAAAGGGCTGTCGCAGTTTGGCGATCGAGAGCAGGGGACCAAGAGAAATCGCGACGCGGTCGACTGGATCGAGGCGCAGCTCAAGAGCTACGGGTGCACCAACACCGAGCGCATCATTTACACGTATGCGCCGGAGCCGCGCGCTCCACGTGCCGGCGGCGCAGGTCGGGCTGGGCAAGCTGGCCGAGGGCGAGCAGCGGGAAGTGGTGCCGCCTCCACCCCCCCAGGACCACCAGAGCCGGGCTCGGCCGACTGGACACGTCGCGGTCAGGCCGGTGGGTCCACCTACTATGGCTACCGTGCGCGCACCGGCGTGAACAGAAGCCTCGAAGCCCAGCCGGATGAACGCCTCCGCGAACTCAACGCCGAGCCGACTGCTCCCGGTGAGCGTCAGGAGGTCTACTGCACGAAAATTGGCACCACCCGTCCTCAGGAGATGTACATTGTCGGCGCTCACATGGACGGACACGGCAAGGGCGAGGCCATCAACGATGACGGTTCCGGCACCGCGTTGGTCATGGAGCTGGCGCGTGCGTTTCACCAACCTGGTGTGACGACCGACGTATCAATTCGTTTCGCGCTCTGGAACAACGAGGAAACCGGGTTGAACGGGGCCCGCGCGTATGTGGAGCAGCGTGAGGCGCTGCAGGGCAAGGAGAGTCCCGTCGGCTCGGGCACGTATCCCGAACCGAAATGGCTCGGCATGATTCAGCACGACATGATGATGTGGGACCATGGCATGCCCCGTCCCGATGGGACCATCAACCCCGAGCAGCGCCCGGAGGCGGACATCAATATCGAGTTCCAGTCCAATTCGAAGATGGCGGAGGAATCGATGAAGTTGGCGTTCGCGGTCAAGGCGGCCGCTGACGCGTACACGACCCACTACCCGGCGACGGTTGGCCCGCACATGACGAACACCGATTCCACTCCGTTCATGGACATCATTCCGGCAATCAGCCTGCGTGAGAACGAACGTGGCATGCAGACCGGTGCCGGGTGGAATCCCCACTGGCATCAGCCGACTGACGTCTTTTCGACCTTCTCGGACAAAGACTTCATGCTGGGTCTGACGTCGGCACAAGCGACGCTGGCGGCCGTCGCGCGACTGGCGGGAGCCAAAGTCCAGTAGCAGTAGGGATGACCACCGTTCTTGCGTGCCCCGTGTGTGGCGGGGGGTTGGTAATGAACACCGCGGCGGCGGTGTGTGCAAGCGCCCACAGTTTTGATCGCGCCCGCAGCGGTTACCTCAACCTTCTGCTGTCGAACAAGAGGCAGTCAGCTGAGCCCGGCGACAGTCCGGCCATGATGGCGAGTCGGCGGGCGTTCTTGCAGGGTGGCTTCTACGATGGAATGGCCGATGCCGCGAACGCGACGGTCGGCGAGATTGTGGCCGGTCGGTCTGGTTCCCGGGCCAAGGGCCCGACTCACGTGGCCGATCTCGGTTGCGGCGAAGGGTATTTCACCGGTCGACTGAGTCGGGCGCTGGCGTCGGCCGAGCCACTTGGGCCCGTGACTTACGGTGTGGATATTTCGCGGCCCGGCACCCGGATGGCCACGGCGTACAGCACAGACGTGCACTGGATCGTGGCGAGCCTGCACCGTAGTCCGTTCCTTCCGGCGTCGCTGGACGTGGCGCTCAGTATTTTTGCGCCAATCGATGCGGCTGATGTTCGGCGGGTGCTTCGAGACGATGGCGCGTTGGTGACGGTCACGCCTGGCCCGGACCATCTCGATGCGCTCCGCATCATCATCTACACGTCGGTGAAACCCCATCCGAAGACCCCGACGCTGATGGCGGACGACACGTACTTCGAACACACCGCGTCGACGCGTGTGTGTTATCCCATCCACATCGATTCGCCCGTCCAGATCATGAACCTCCTGGCGATGACGCCCTACTACTGGCACATCAGTCGTGCGACAAAGAAGGCCATCGAAGAGTTGTCGACACTGTCACTGACAGTGGATGTTCAGATCAACGTGTTTCGTCCGAAGGCGAGGGCGTGAGATGAGGCCGCAGCGGCGGCCCTCGGTTGCGATCCCGGCGGACATCGAAGACTACCGCGATGAAACGTGGTGTCGTGAGGAAACGCGCCGGGTCGACCGTGCGATCGACGCGGAGCGTTTTATCGAGCGGGTCGGTTTCGCTGCCTGCCTGACCGATTCGAGAAAACCTGGCCCGTCGCTGTATGTCGCCGTGTGCGGACGCCGGGATGCCGTGATGCCGCGCAACGTTCAGAAGGACGCAGAGTCGTCACACACCTGGCGTCTAAAGGACGAGGTCATGCAGCGCGGCAAGGTCTACTACGCCAAGCTCGCGCGCGGCCGGACGATGTTTGTGGCGCCTCGGATGGTGCCGTTATTTTGGGCGGTGTGGGGCGTGCGTCGATCAGAGGAGCGGGAGCGACTCAGTGCGGAGGCGCGCGCCATTCTCAAGGTGCTCAGAACTGAATGGGAAATGAGCACGCTCGACCTGCGCGAAGATTCCGGTGTGAGCGATCGCAAGGCTTTTACCAAGGCGATCGACGAACTTCAGGCGGCCATGATCGTCGTGCCGAGCGAAGCGGTCTATCTTCCGAAGTTCACGTACATCTGGACCTTGGGCGTCGGGCGGTTCCCGGAAGGCCTGCGGCGCCGCGTGAATCGCGACAGGGCCGTGCGTGAAATCGCTCGATGTTTTCTGTCCAGCGCGGGCATGACGATTCCCGGCGAACTGGCTCGAGTGACGGGCCTGTCACGACCGGAGGCCGGACGTGGCAACCGCGCGTTGGTCGCAGAAGGGTTCGCGACCATGTCTGCGCCGGGCACGTATAAGCTCGCCGACCGTGGCCTCGCAGGTGGGGCCAAGGACGAGGGGGCGTGATTACTTGATCGACGTGAACCGCGGTTCGATGTCCACCGGCACACCCGAGAGCTTGTCGAGCACGGCCTTGACTTCGGGCCGCACGACCACCATCCGTTCCAGCATCGCCTGCGCGCCGGCGTAGTCGCCCGTGAGTTGCAGCGTCATGATGTCGCGCGTGAGACCGCTGACGGCATCGCTGATTTTGTCGTCCACCACCGAGAACGTGCCGTCGGCGTTCACCACAAAGGCACCCTGGTCGAGCAGGTAGTTGAGCTGCATGATCTGCCCGCGTCCGTGAGCAGAAGTCAGGCCGAAGCGAATCGATCGGAATGACGACGCGAGGAATGTGGTGTACATCGAATGGGCCACGTCGGCCGAGACCGTGCCTTTGTCGGTCAGCTGGGCCAGCGCCCACAGGCCTGAGATATCGGCCTTGGCTTCTTCAAGCGCCGAGTAGGTGTCTTTGAGCGCTTCTCGCACGGGCGTGCCGACGGCCACAGCGGCGTCGGCGGGCGCCTGCACCACGTGGGGCCCCAGCCCGTGCATGAGTTCGTGCATCAGGATGTGGGTAAAGAACGCATCAAACGACACCTTGTCGCGGTCGGCTTCTGCAATCGCAACCTGGGCAATGGGCGCCAGCACATACTTGAACTTGGCTTCCTGTGTGTTCTTGAGCATCACATGCTTGGAGCCCTTTTCGCTGATGACACGTTCGTCGTTTGGCAGATTGAAGGCCGCGGTCTGCACGCCCCGGTTACCGTCACCGCCACTGAACACGACATTGACAACGCGCATCGGCGCCATGGCACCGATCTTCGGATTGCGGAACTGCGGGTCTATCGGCAGTGCGTCTTCC
Organism: Acidobacteriota bacterium; assembly: GCA_013203475.1. Lineage (GTDB taxonomy): Bacteria > Acidobacteriota > Vicinamibacteria > Vicinamibacterales > SCN-69-37 > SYFT01. Next base: position 951 of record JABMNV010000017.1, on the reverse strand, counting down.
AGTCCTTGGAGCTCACCGCCAAACACGTCGAGCTTGTTGGTCGCGTCTGCATCGCGCACGGTGATGAATGCTTCAAACGCAGCCTTGTAGCCGAACCACCCGTCCTCGTAGGTTTCGTAGGGACCAATCGTCGGCTCAATCGAGGCGTCGAGCTCCATCCATGCCACATCGCTGGCGTAATAGTCGTTGGACTTGAACGCGTCGGCGCGTAGTTCAAGAAACCGTTTGAGGGTGGGTTGCGAGGTCAGGCTCGCCGCTGTGCGCAGCAGGGCCGCGGCCCCAGTGAGCGTGTTCTGGTATTGGACGCTGTACGGCACCGCCATCAGCGCCCCGGTTGCGTTGCGACGGATTGTGGAGAAGAAGCCCACCGCGAGCTGTCGCTCGGCGCCTTTGAGTGAGTTCATCCACCGCTCAACTTCGTCACGCGTCGCATCAGCAGGGTAGAAGTTGGCCTGGTCTGGCTTCGGGCCAACGCCGGGCAGGAACGCGGCGTTCTCATCAAGGCGCGACCACGGACCTTTGTTGATGAGGAAGTAGTGGAGGCGCTTCTGGCCGTCTACGGACCGGTCCGCTGCCAATTGCGCCAGAGTGCTCGTGTTCTGCGCCCAGGCTTGTTCGAGGAACAGGCCATCGATCAGGCGGGCGGCCTCAACCAGCGCGTCGAGCGCCTCTCGCTCGTTGTCGGCAAGAATCGAAAGATCCACCCCGATGTCGACTGGCGCGAAGCGGGCGATTTGTGCGTCAAGGGGCGAGGGCGTCACTGGGGCCTCCGTCGGGGCTTGGGCCGTGCAGGCCGGGGTCAGAAAGGCGATCAAAAGCAGGACTGAGACCTTGTGCGTCGGTGTCATATGCCTAATTTTGCACGGAACGGCCCGCGTTCGCTATGCGCCATGGCGTGGGGAGGCTAGAATAAGGGGCTGAGGAACCACAAATAATGAAGAACATGGCACC
>JABMNV010000171.1 GCA_013203475.1 Acidobacteriota bacterium | reverse complement strand
CAACCAGGACGCGAACCATGAGTGACCCCTTTGTCCCACGCGTCGGCGGAATCCTCAGCGCCGACATCGCCGTTCCCGAACACGAACGTGAAGTGCGCTTTTACTCACGTGTACTCAGCACGGGCGAGAATCCGCTTTGGCGCGAGGATCTGATGAACAACCTGGGCATGCCGATCATCGGCTTAGGCGCGCGCATCCCGGAATATGCCCACCTCCCGCTCCAATGGATGCCGCACATTCAGGTAGCCGATGTAGCCGCCAGTGCGGAGCGTGCGCTGGATCTGGGCGACAAGCCTGGCGCTCCTGGGCGGCCTCGGTGGAGTTCTGCTCGCGCCGGGGTTGATTGCGACCCTGGTGTCGCTCTATCCGACGACCTTGCCGAGAATGGCCGAAATCGGTCTCGACCTTCGAGGAGTCGGCGTCGCCGCGATGGCCACGTTGCTCACCGCCGTGTTGATGGCGATACCCCTTGTGCGCGCGACCATGCGGGCAACGACCCGGGGAACGACGCGCGGCGGCCAGATGCAGGGGCGCCAAGGCGACCGAGCGATAGGAGGCCGTAGCGACCGACGCCTGACTCGAGTGCTGGTCGTCGTCCAGGTGTCGCTGTCAGTGGTCCTGCTGTCGGCGGGCGCGCTGCTCACCCGGACCTTCTTGTCATCGGCGTCCACCGACGTGGGCTTTGACCACGCAGGGACGCTGGTCTTCAATATTTCGCCGGCCTCCAGTCGTTATCCAACGCCTGAGGCGCTGCAGGTCTTCTCTGACCAACTGCTGGGCGAGTTTGCGCGTGTGCCCGGTGTGCGAGCCGTCGGCATGACTCAGTTTCTGCCCTTCTCGCCAGGCATGTGGGGCGACAATTTAGCGCGGGTCGGGACCCACGACCAGGCGCCCAACCTCCCAGACGCCAACCTGCAATTCATTAGCCCTGGATTCCCGGCGGCCCTCGGTCTGACCGTGGCCGCCGGACGCGGTTTTGCCGAGGGCGATCGGCTTGGGGCGCCACTTGTGGCGATGGTGAATGAAACGGTCGCGCGGCGATGGTTTGATGGCGCGCCCGTCGGCCGACGCGTGGTCGTCAACGACCAAACGTGGGAAATCGTCGGCGTGTTGTCTGACAAACGCCACGCGAGCCTGACGGAGCTGCCCAGACCAGAGCTGTACATGCCTTGGAACCAGTTCGGACGGGCCGGAGGATGGGTCGTGATCCGGACGGACGGCAGTCCAATGTCAGTGACGCCTGCGGTCAGGGAGGCACTACAGGGCGTGGACCCGACCATCGCGATCACCAGGCTCTGGACGCTGGACGCGACATTGGCTCAGGCGATGGCGCCAGAACGGTTCCGGGCCACGCTCGCCGCCGCACTTGGTGGTGTCGCGTTGTGTCTCGTGGTCATCGGTTTGTACGGTGTGATGGCGCACACGGTGGCGCGTCGCACTCGTGAGATCGGTGTGCGCCTGGCGTTGGGCGAGTCTCCGGCCAGGGTGGGTCAACAGATCCTTCGCGGGGCGTTTGGACTGGCGCTTGGCGGTGTCGCCATCGGTGTCGGCTTGTCGTTACTGCTCGCACCTCAGCTGCAGTCCTTCCTGTCAGATGGGCTGCGCGCGTCCGATCCGCTGACGATGTCCGTGTGGTCTGCAGGGCTCATCCTGATTGGGGTCGCGTCGGCGATCGTTCCCGCCAGGCGGGCGAGTCGTATCGATCCAATCGCCGCGCTGCGGGAGTCATAGCCGACTTTGGGACCAATAGGGAGTTACACTGGGCCCACTCCGACAGTTGTTCGCCCAAAGCTACGCCCAGAGGTACTCCCGATGAGAAGAGCTGTGTTCTCCGTCGTCATGGTCCTTGCGCTCGTGTCCACCATCCGTGCCCAGCAGTGGCCCACCTGGCGTGGCCCGTCGGCGTCCGGCATATCAGCTGAGGAGGGCCTGCCAGTGGAGTGGAGTGACACCGAGGTGATCGCCTGGAAGTCGCCGCTGCGCGGCCTTGGCATTTCATCGCCGATCGTCTCAGGGAACCTGGTGTTCGTCACCTCTCAGGTCGGCACCGGCGACGTGCGGCCTGGTCCACGTCTTACGCAGGGCGGCGATGCGGCTGCCGCGGGAGAGCGGCCGCTGGGCTCGGGCGCAATTCCTGAGGGCGACAGCGTCGGGTTCCTCGTGACCGCGCTCGACCGAGTCAGCGGGCGCAGTGTCTGGGAGTACGAGTTGCCCGCGGTCGGCGCGCTGCCGTCCGTGCACGAAAAACACAACCTCGCTTCGCCCAGCCCGGTGGCCGACGCCGAGCGGGTGTATGCCTGGTTTGGGACAGGGCAGATTGCCGCCGTCGACTTCGCGGGCAAGCAAGTGTGGACGAAACATCTTGGAGAGGAATACGGCGCGTTCCAGATCAACTGGGGCCACGGCAGTTCGCCGGCGCTCCACGGAAACACACTCGTCCTGCTCTGTTACCACGACCGCGCGTCCTACTTGCTGGCCCTCGATGCGCGGACCGGAGACGTGCGGTGGAAGGTTGACGCGCCCACGGGTGTCACGTCGTACAGCACGCCCCTGATTGTTGACGTAGACGGCCGTCCAGAGGTCATCGTGAACTCGAGCACGGGCATCAGTGGGCACGATCTTGATACCGGCGCACGACGGTGGTTCGTCGAGGAAAACAACCGCTTCCCCGTACCGATGCCGCTCTTTCAAGACGGTGTGATCTATACCAGTCGCGGGTACCGGAGCAGTCCGTTCTGGGCGATTCGCCCGGGAGGTTCGGGCGACGTCTCGGCCAGTCACGTTAACTGGCGCGTCCCCTCGGGTGCGCCCTACATTTCGTCGCTCCTTTACTACGACGGGCTCATCTACATGATGGGCGACGTTGGCGTGCTGACGGTCACAGAGGCGAGTACGGGTGCACGAGTCTTCCAGGAGCGCATCGGCGGTGTGTACACGGCGTCGCCCGTTGCGGGAGACGGAAAAGTCTACCTGGTGAGCGAGAACGGCGAAACGATCGTGTTGGCCGCCGGCCGTACGCCGCGCGTGCTCGCGCGCAACAAACTGAGTGCCCGCCAGCTCGCCTCACCGGCGATCGCGGGGGGCCGACTGTTCATTCGATCCGACACCGAGGTCTACGCGATCGGCAAGTAAGGTGACCCGAAGCGAATCGCGCCGACTATTCGTATTCGTTCAAGGGAGATATTTCATGCGTAAAATTCTCAGTCTGACCACCATGCTCGGGTTGGCCGCGGCAGCCGCGGTGCTTGCCGCCGGGACCGCCGTGCCGGCCACCAACAATTGGCCTCACTGGCGTGGACCGAGCCACAACGGTGTCAGCGCGGAAACCGGGCTGGCCGTGTCCTGGGGCGCCACCTGTGCCTCTGATGCGCCGCAGACTTTGGCGACCCCCGATATTGTCGACACGCCGGACGGCGCCAGCCTGGCATCAGAGCAGGGTCGTGGCCGAGGCGGCGGCGGTGGTGGGCAGCAGGGCCGTCCGCTCGCCCCGTTCGAGTGCGACGACCTCAAGACCGAGAACGTGGCCTGGAAGCTGTCCCTGCCCGCCTACAGCGGCTCGACCCCCATCATCTGGGGCGACATGATTTTCCTCAATGTCGCCACGGCGGCCACCACAGGTGAGCTGGAGCTGTGGGCGATCGACCGGACCACGCAGGCCGTGAAATGGAAGCGTCCGCTGGCCGACTCGAACCACATGGAGCGCAAGCAGAACATGTCGTCGCCCTCTCCGGTGACCGACGGCCAGCACGTCTGGGTCATGACCGGCGTCGGCGCGCTGAAAGCCTTCGATTTTGACGGCAAGGAAATCTGGTCGCGCAACATTCAGGACGACTACGGCCGGTTCGGCCTCAATTGGGGCTACGCCTCGTCGCCTCTGCTCAAGGACAACGCCCTGTACGTGCAGGTGCTGCACGGTATGAAGACCGACGACACGCCGTACGTGCTCAAGATTGATGCGGCGACGGGCAAGACCATCTGGCAGGTGGAGCGGCCGACAGAAGCGGTCAGGGAATCGCCCGACTCGTACACCACCCCGGCATGGTTCGCAGGCAGTGGACGCGAGGAACTCATCATCACTGGTGGTGACGTCGTCTCTGGTCACAATCCGGAGACCGGCGCCGAGTACTGGCGCGCCGATGTCCTGAACCCCCAGCGCGACCGTAACTATCGCATCGTCGCGTCCCCGACCATCGTGGGCGATCTCGTCATTGCGCCCAGCCGCAACAATCCGCTGACCGCCATCCGGCCTGGAGGCAGCGGTGATGTCGCCGGCAGCCATGTGGCCTGGACATTTGCGCAGGGCCCGGATGTGCCAACGCCGGTCAGCGACGGCAAGCTGCTCTACGTCGTGCGCGACGGTGGTGTCGCGTTCGCTCTGGATGTCGCCACCGGTGAGACGGTCTATGGACCTGAGCGTCTGCCGAGGGGCACCTACAGCGCGTCACCGATCCTCGCAGACGGCAAGATCTATGTGACAACCGAAGAAGAGGGCGTCACCACCGTCTACCGCGCTGGTCCCAAGTTCGAGGTTCTGGCGTCAAATCGACTCGCCGACGACTGCTCGCCGTACTGCCTCAGTACGGTCGCGATCTCGCAAGGCCAGCTCTTCATCAGAACCGCTTCGTTTCTCTGGGCTATCGGGGAGCGGAGGCAGTGAGGTGGGGGAGTGGGGACGTGGGGAGGTGGGGACGTGGCACCTACAACTTCGGTCGCGGAATGAACGCGTCTGTCTCGGCCCACCAGGCCTCAAGTGCCACCCGCAGTTCGGCGGTGCGTTCCGGCATCAGGGTCGACAGATCACGAGATTCAGAAATGTCTTCGGCCAGATTGTAGAGCTCCCATCGTTGGTCTTCGAAGAAGTGGACCAACTTGTAGTCGCCCCGCCTGATCGCGCTCGCCGGGGTCGTTCGCCAGGGGCCGGTCACCGACCGATCGGCTTCGAGGTACACGGGAATGTGCCAGAACAGATCACGAGTGGGCAGCGCGCCAGAGGCGGTCAGCACCTGCAGGATGTTTCTGCCATCCAGCACCTGGCCTGCGGGCGGCTTCGCGCCTGTGACGTTGAGAAACGTCGGGTAGAAGTCGGTGGCAATCACCGGGTCATGGGTGACCGAGCCGGCCGTGACGCGACCGGGCCATCGCACGATGAGCGGCACACGAATGCCGCCGTCGTAGATCATGCCCTTCGATCCCCTGAGCGGTGCCATCGACGTCACGGGGCCGAAGCCCCCGTTGTCGGACGTGAAGATCACGATGGTGTTTGACGCCAGTTCCAGACGAGTGAGCGTATCGAGCAACCGCCCCACACCATCGTCGACTGCACCCACCATCGCCGCGTACTCCGGGTTGTCGTGACCGTTGCTGCCGGGTTTGTCGCGGAATCGCTCGATGAGATCTGACCGACCCTGAATGGGCGTATGCACGCCGTAGTGCGAGAGGTAGAGGAAGAAGGGATCGGATTGGTGCCGTTCGACGAAACCGATCGCCTCGTCGGTGAGCCTGTCCGAGAGGTATTCGCCGTCCTTGCCTGTCTCGAGTCCGGGCAGTGATCGTCCGGCTCGGCGGTAGGGGAATCGGTGGCTGGGTGGACTACCCTGGTGGTCTCCGCCGATGGCCCACGAAAACCCCTGGTCGGTTGGGAGCCACCCCGTGCCGCCCAGGTGCCACTTTCCGATCTGTCCGGTCGTGTAACCCGCCGCAGACAGCGACTCGGCGAGCGTCACGACATTGAGATCGAGCGTCTCCCGGTTCGTGACCGGCACCAGTTTCCGGTTCTCGGCCCGTCCCCGCTCGGCAGATCCCACTGTATAGATGCCCGTTCGCGGCGCGTACTGCCCCGAGAGGAGTGCGGCGCGGCTCGGCGCACAGTTGGGCGCGTTGGCGTACGCGTTGGTGAACCGCATGCCTTCGGCGGCCAGCTGATCGATGTTGGGTGTGTCGTAGTACGCGCTTCCTTGAACGCCCAGGTCGCGCCAGCCCATGTCGTCGATGTAGATAAGTACGATGTTTGGCCGCTGGGCGTCAGTCGGCAGTCTGCCGTCAACGGCCTGTGGCCTGGCCCCCATCGGTGCGCTGGTGCTCAGCAGTGCGATTGCGACGACGGCGCCGCGAACCAGTTGTCCCAGCCGTGTCCTTGCTCGCATGGTGGTTCCCTCGATCGCCATAATTGCAATGTCGAGACTCAAACCGGCAGAGTACGCCAACCCGTTCGCGTCACAGAAAGACCGTACCGTAGATATTTCGGCATGGGCACAAGTATTGCGATATATTCCGCATACGCTCACGCCAGTTGTTTGAGGTTATCAGCATGAACCGTCCTGCCGTCGTCGTTCTGACCGTCGCCGCATTCGGCATTCTCATTGCCCCGTCCAGCCCGCCGCTTCTGGCGCAAGGCCAAGGCGGAGGCACCCCCGAATGGGTGTCGGCCGTGCGGCACGATACGTCGCGACCCCTGCGCGAGATGCCGCCAAGGCCGGCCGTCAGCACGCGGCAGGATTTCACCGTCAAGCAGGCGCCACCAACCCCGCAGGCTGGGCAGCCAGATCAAGCCGTGCAATCGTTTGTCCTGGCGCCACTTTCAGCGACCACGGGCGCTGGCTTTGATGGCATTGGCGAAGGAAACCCGCAATTCGCGTACAACGTGAATTCCGCGCCGCCGTGGGATGTCCCGTCGGCTGTT
>JABMNV010000170.1 GCA_013203475.1 Acidobacteriota bacterium | reverse complement strand
GGCATCCAGCGGGTCCACGACCGTTCCCAGGGTCTTGCTCATCTTTTCGCCCTTGAAAAGCACCCAGCCATGACCAAAAATGTGCGTCGGCAGCGACACGCCGGCGCTGAGCAGCATCGCGGGCCACACCACACAGTGGAACCGGGTGATGTCTTTGCCGACGATATGCACGACCTGCCGTTGGGCCTCAGGGGCCTGCCCCGCCTGCTCCCACCACTGCGCGAAGAGCGACTCATCTGTGCCGTATCCCACCGCGGCGGCATAGTTGATGAGCGCGTCGTACCAGACGTAGACCACATTTTCCGCCGCGAATGGCAACGGAATGCCCCAGGCCTGCCCCGCCCGGCTGACGGAAATGTCTTCCAGCCCGCCTTCGAGCAGTCTGAGCATCTCGTTACGGCGCGACTCTGGAGCGACGAAGTCCGGGTGCGCCGCGTAGTGCGCCAGCAGCGCATCGCGGTATCGCGACAATCGGAAGAAGTAGTTCTTCTCTTTGATCCAGTCGGGCGTGGTCCGATGCACCGGGCACTGACCGTCGATTAGTCCCTTCTCCGGTTTGAACTCTTCGCACGAAACGCAGTACCAGCCCTCGTACTCCCCCGCGTAGACATCTCCACTCTCGAACGCCCGTTGCACCATTTGCTGCACGGCAGCCTTGTGCCGAGGCTCGGTGGTGCGAATGAAGTCATCAAACGAAATGTGCAGTCGTCCCCACACGGCCCGAAACTCCGCTTCCATCCGATCGCAGTACGCCAGTGGATCGAGGCCGGACTCCTTGGCGCGACGGAACACGTTCTGTGAGTGCTCGTCATTGCCCATCACAAACCGGACGTCGTCGCCCATCAGTCGGTGGTATCTGGCGATCACGTCGGCCGCGATCTTCTCGTAGGCCGTGCCCAGATGGGGTCGGTTATTGACGTAGTCGATAGCCGTGGTCAGGTAGAAACGGGACATAAGCGTTATCGCAAACCCTTATTGTAGCCGCTATATTAAGTGGTTCTCCTGAAACGACCAGTAGACCCCGTCGGCCAGCACGAGATGGTCCACCAGGGGGACGCCGACAATGGCGCCAGCCCTGACGAGCCGATGAGTCAAGGCGTGGTCTGCTCGGCTGGGCGTCGGGTCGCCGGACGGGTGATTGTGGAAGACCATCACACAGGCAGCGCCACCGCCTACCGCGACGCGGAACACTTCCCTGGGATGGGCCAATGACGAATCAATCGTGCCCTCGGTCACGATGTGTGTCCGGAGCAGCCGATGTTTCGTGTCGAGTAACACCACGCCAAATCGTTCCACCGGATGCGCGCCATACTTAGGCAACAGGTGCCCGGCCGCGACTCTCGGCGTCAGGAACTGCGGCCGTTCGGTCGGGCGTTGTGTCAGCGTGCGGCGGCCCAACTCTACGCTGGCAAGCACTCTGGACGCTTGTGCCGTCCCAATGCCGGGCATCTGGCACAATTGATCTCGCGTCATCCGAGTCACGCCGTGTATCCCGGCCGCCTGTTCCAGCAACAGGTGAGCCAACTGATGGGCAGACCACCCTGCCATGCCATGTCCCAGGACGATGGCCACCAGTTCGGCGTCGGTCATGGCGACCAGGCCTAACCGTTCGAGCTTTTCGCGGGGCCGCTCAGATGTGGACGGACTGTCGGGAAAGTTCTCTGCCACTCCAGGCACTTATGCAAGAGTTGGGGCACTCGTTCATCGCTCAACGCTCTGCGACCGGGCGCGATGGGTGAAAAATATGCCACCTTTCTGGGAGGCAGATATGGCTCTATCTGACAACCCACCCAAACCCAAGCACGGCGCCAACGATGACGAAATACCCGACGATGTCCAAGATGATGCCGTACCGCATCATGGCGCCAATCGGGATATATCCGCTGCTGTAGACGATGGCGTTGGGTGGTGTGGAGATGGGCATCATGAAACCCATGCTCGCGCCAAAGGTGGCACCCAGGGCGGGCTCCAAGGGTGACACGCCAGCGGCCAGGGCCACGGCGATCGCCGTGGGGACGATCACCGTGGCCGCCGCGGTATTCGATGCGGCTTCAGACATGATGATCGCGACTGCCGTGAATACCATCGTCAGGCCCGCCGCGCCGGCGCCGGGCACATAGCTGACGACCCAGCGGCCGAAGCTGTCAGCCAGTCCGGTGCTGTCGGCCAACCCTCCCATGGCGAGGCCACCGCCAAACAACAGAATGATGCCCCAATCGATGTCTGCCGCCTGGTCCCACGTCAGCGTAAATGTCCGCGCCCGCCAGCTGATCGGCAGGACAAACAGCAGGAGCGCCCCCGTGATTGCCGCCACCGCTTCAGGGAACATGGCGGAGATGGCCTTCGGAAGAGGGTGCGCTTGCCCCAAAACCAGCGCCAGAAGGCCGGGGAACGTCCACAGAAACACCGTCAGGCCGAACGCGATCACCACGTTGCGCTCCCCAACGGCGAACGGGCCGAGTTTGCCGAGTTCCCGGCGGACGGACGCGGTCGCTTCCGCGGTCAACCGGATACCGCGAGCCGCCGGGTACAGCATCCAGAGGACCAGCACGGCCATCATGACCAGCGCCAGAGGCACTCCCAGTGTCATCCAACCAGCGAACGAGATGTCGATGCCCGCGTTGTTGAGGAGGAGGCCCTTCCCGATGATATTTGGCGGGGTCCCCACGGGGGTGGCCATTCCGCCGATCGAGGCGGCGAAGGAGGTCACCAGCATCATCGCGCGAGCGAAGCGGTGGAAGGCGGGGTCACTCTCACGACCACGCCCCAACTCCACGAGCACGGCCATCCCGAGTGGAAACAGCATTGCCGTCGTCGCTGTGTTGCTCATCCAGGCTGACAGCACAGCCGCGACGGTGGCGTAGACCAACACCAGACGGAACGCGCTGGCGCCGATCCAGGGCGAGGCCAGTGCGGTGAACGCCATGCGCCGATCCAGCCGATGTACGAACATCGCCTCAGCCAGGATGAAACTGCCGATGAAGAGAAAGATGATCGGGTTGGAAAATGAGGCGAACGCCACCCGGACCGTGGCAACGCCAAGCACGACAGCCAGCGTTGGCCCAAGAAGCGCGGTGGCGGCCAGAGGAATGGCCTCCGTCATCCACAGGACGATCATCAATGCGAGAATCGCGGAGAGTCGATGTGCCTCGGCTGTCAGCCCAGGCGCGGGCGTCCATAGAATCGCCAGGAACAGCAGGGGGCCAAGGAACAGGCCGAGTGTACGGCGCTGCCGGTTAAACAACTCCTCGGCCGGCGAATAGGTCTCGCCCGAGCCCGACGCCTGATGAAAACGTCTCATTAGTGCCCCCACCATGTCACGCTGCCGGTGAGTTCAGCCCACCCAGTCAGCGCAATGCCTGTGTCAGTCCACTCCACACGCTGGGTGCCTCCAGGAGCGACCACGTCAACCTCCCGTGCCGCGCTCCCAAACGCTGCCGCCGCGACTGCGGCCGCGCAGGCACCGGTGCCCGATGCTTCCGTCGGCCCCACACCACGCTCCCAAATGAGGATTCGGACGCGGTCCGGAGCTTCGACTGTGGCCAGTTCGACGTTGGTTCCCGATGGGAAATACGGATGCACGGCCAAAGCCGCGCCCAGTCGATGCAGGCGTCCCTGGGTCACATGGTCAGGAGCGCCGAGTACGACACATTGCGGATTGCCGACCCGGAGGACGACGACCGTGACCGACTCGCCGTCCACGTCCAGTGTGGCCTCCTCAAGGCCTTCGGGCCTTCCCATCTCCGCTCGGCAGGTATAGCGAGTGCCGGTCGTCTGAAGAAATGCCACCCGCTTGTTCCCGGCCTCCGTCTCCAAGTCGACGAAGGCGTCAGCCGGCAGTTGGCGATCACGGGCCAGCCAGGCGGCCACGCAACGGATGCCGTTCCCTGAAATCTCTGATGGACTGCCGTCCGCGTTGAGTAGCTGTGTCCGTGCGCCGTGAAGAGTCTCGTCGACCACCATGAGACCATCCGCGCCAAACCCGCGATGGCGGTCGCAGACCGCGCGCGCGAAGATAGACAGGTCGGCCACGGCCGCGATCGCAGATCGTTTCACCAGAAGGAAGTCGTTGCCGTAGGCGTGGGCCTTGATCAGCGAGAGAGGCATGTCCCTAGCCGCTCCCCTTGCGACAGAACGCGAGCAGGTGCCAGCCGAAGCGCCGGACCCACGAGCGCGGGAGGGCATTGAACGTGCCGACAAAACACGTATTAAACGCCATGCCTTTCCAGCCCTTGTGCAAGCGCGACTTCACCGGAAACCGCTCGAACACCAAATCAACGCGGTCAAATGGGCTGAGCAACCCCTGGAACTCCCCCGCCGAATACCGCTTGAGCACCGGTGCATCCTCGTGTTCCAAGGGGGTTTTCATCACCTTGGAGAGGAGGTGGAGCCATGAGATGCGGTTGTAGCCTTGGAAAATGGCCAGGCCTCCCGGCCGGAGAACCCGATGTATGTCGGCCACCATCCCGCCGTCGTTGGCGGTGTACTGCACCACTCCATGGGCGAACACCAGGTCGAACGAGGCGTCAGGAAAAGGAAGACGTTCACCATCGGCCACTTCGAGGTGCGCCTCAAGTCCCTGCTGAGTCACATTCTGTCGCGCCAATGTGATCGCACTTTGTGCAATGTCTACCCCGGTGACCCGGGCGCCAGCTCTGGCGAATCTGACCACTTCCACACCGGCCCCGCACCCCACATCAAGTACATCTTTGTCTTTCCACTCGTCAAAGTGCACGAGGTTCAAAAGATGGTGCAGTTTTTCAAAGTGGTATTGATCGAGATCCGCAAAAAAGCCAGCCGTCCCGGCCGGATGCGCGGAGATCTCAAGGTCGTGAATATGGGTATTCCAATAGTCGCGGACGCGTTCATTCATGCGCGCCATACTATATGGCAGGTATGACCAGAGACATGGCACGGCTCCAGGCTGGCGAATTCGACTTGCTGGTAGTGGGTGGAGGAATTCACGGCCTCTTCACTGCGTACGACGCGGCCGCGCGGGGGATGAGCGTGGCCCTGATTGACCGAGGCGATCTCGGCAGCGGCATCTCGTTCAACCACCAGCGCACCATTCACGGTGGGCTACGTGCGCTACAGAGCGGTCATATTCGAAAGTGTCAGGAGCAGATTCGAGAGCGCCGCGCCTGGGCCCGGATTGCGCCGCACCTGCTCAGGCCGCTGCCCTTTCTTATTGGCACCTACCGTGGGACCCGCAGGTCGAGGACCGCCGTGCGGCTCGGGTTCAAGCTCTACGACTTCGTCGGGCGATCCCGCAATGCGAACGTTCTACCAGAACTGCACCTTCCCAATGGACGGCTTGAGTCTGCGGCGACAACCCGTCGGCTGTCTCCTGGAGTCAACACGTCGCGCTTGTCTGGTGGAGCGATTTGGTACGACTACCAGACCGTCCATCCAGACCGGCTCACGTGGACCGTTGCGCTGGCGGCCGACCAGGCCGGCGCAGTGGTGTGCACCTACGCCGAGATGGTCGCCCCCCGTCGTGACGGGGCCCGCGTGACAGGTGCGACGGTGCGCGACGTGATGTCAGGCGAATCACTTGAGGTCAGGGCCAAAGCAGTCGTCTTTGCGGCCGGCGCGGGCCTGGCGGCGCTTCAAGGGCAATGTGGTGTTTCTGGGGCTGCACCGTTGGTCCTGGCGATGAATCTTCTGCTGGATCGCCCTGCAAAAGACATTTCCATTGCCGCGCCCTCCAGCCGGGGCCGCATGTTCACGGCGGTGCCCTGGCGGGGGCACGTGCTGGTCGGGACCTGGCAGTCAGACGACGAGGTGCAGGCCGGTGACGACACTCCCCTCGCCGCGTCCGTGGATGCGTGCCTGGCCGAAGCTGGCAGCGCGTTTCCGGCGATGGCCCCCACACGCGCCGACATCCGGTTTGTGCACTGTGGGCTGGTCCCGGCTCAGACAACGGCGAAGGGACTGGAACTGATGGCCGAGTCTCGGGTGATCGTCCATCAGGAGGCACCCGGTCTGGTCAGTATTGTGGGTGTGAAATACACGACAGCCAGGCTGACGGCTGAGCGCGCCGTGGATGCGGTGGTCAATCTGACGGGGGCGCAGGCTCGTCCCTGTCGGACGGGCACCGCCCTCTTGCCGCACGCGGACGTGGCCGACAGTGACGGTCTGCTTCAGGAAACCTGCCAACTGTTGGGTGTTCGACTCGATCGGGACGTGCAGGCCCACCTGGCTGGATGGTACGGAACCGAGGCGTCAGCCGTCCTGAGGTGTGCGCACGAAGCGAAGGCGATGGCGCGACTCAGCGCGGAGAGTCCAGTGCTGGAAGGCGAACTGAACTACGCGATCCGTGAGGCGGCAGCGGTTCGGTTGGAGGACGTGGTCTTTAGACGGACCCCCCTGTGTTCGGCCGGAAGGCCCGGCGCCGATGCTCTGGGACGGGCGGCCGACATCATGGCGGCGATGTGTGGCTGGACCCCGGAGCGCCGAGACGAAGAACTGGCGCGTGTCCACGCCAGACTCGTCATCTGAGGCGCAGGCGTTACGGCGTACGGAACGCGTTGAAGACCCAGGTGAACCCGGTCGACAGCCCCCACGTCGGGTCGCGCTCGGTGACGCCGAGCACCAACGCACCATCGAGGCGGACAGGGCCACGCGTGAGTCGAGAACCCACACGAATGACCGAGCGGCTCTCGGTGCCGATGGGCACGGTGTTGCTGCGGGTGTTCGCGCGGCCGTTCACCTCCGCCACGACCTCCAGACCTTCCGCAATCGCGCGGGCGACAGACACCCCATACGTGAAGACGTCGTTCTGTCGGTCACCTCGGACGGGATCTCCAAGAATGGCGAACCCGGCATTTCCGACAAACCTGATGGACTGCACGGTCTTGGCCATCGCAAAGCCGAAGCTGAAGTCTGTGGTGTCCAGGCCTAAGCCGCTCTCATTGCCGGCGTTGGGCAATTTGGTCGAGAATCGAATCGCCAGGGACGGACGACTGATGCCTTCAGTCATGATCTTGATTTTCGCGCCGATGCTGAGGTCTCCCACGTCACTCGTCGAGTCACCCTCGGCCGTCACCATCGCCGACAGCGGGGCACTCAGTCGATTTGTGATGGCCAGTCGGTTGCGAATGCCGCCGTCGAGCTGAATTTCTGCGATTGAACTCACGCCAAAACTGAGGCCAAAGGTCCCGATGCGCCAGAAGTTGCCCTGTAAACCCGACGCGGGGAAGAACTCCTCACGAGAGTAATCAATCCCGGCTTCCAATAGAATCTGTCCTTGGCCGACGGTCTCAGGGTCCTCTGTGACCAGCGGCCTGGACTGCGCCAAGACAGGCGTGGCCACCGCCAACACGACACCTGCCAAAACGACTGCTCGTATCACTCTTCGCATGTCCGCTCCAAACCTACCCTCGACTATCGATCCAAATGGTGACTGGCCCGTCGTTGACGGACGCCACCTGCATGTCTGCTTGAAAGACTCCGGTCTTGACGTCAAGGCCGGAGGCACGGAGTCGGTCCACCACTCCCTCGTAGGCCTCGTTCGCGGCCTCGGGAGGGGCGGCGCGAATGAACGACGGGCGGCGCCCGCGCCGGACGTCAGCGAGTAGCGTGAATTGCGAGACCGCCAACACACTGCCCCCAACGTCCACGACACTGAGGTTCATCTTGCCAGCCGTGTCGCCGAAGATCCTGAGGTCACGAATTTTTGCAGCCACGTAATCGCTATCGGCCGATCCGTCCTCGCCCGCCACCCCAATCAAGACCAAAAGCCCGTGTTCAATTTCAGACACCACTCGGCCCTCTATTGAGACCGATGCGAATGTCACGCGGGTGATAACGGCGCGCATGGGTACAGACGCGTATCAAGCAGGTGCCGCGGCGCCACGTTGCCGATGGCTTTGATCATCGAATTCTTGATCTCCGGGTGTTCCAGTTCCAGATCAGCGATCAGGCGCTTGAGGCGTTGACGCTTCAGGCTGAGGTCGCCGCACGCCGGGCAACAGCAGCCGATCACTGGCAGATTGTTCTCCTCGGTGTATCTGCGGGCTTCGTCTTCGGTGACGTAGACAAGAGGGCGAATGACCGTGTGCTTCCCGTTATCAGACGTGAGCCGAGCCGGCATGGCTTTGAGCGACCCCTGAAAAAAGACGTTCAGCAGCAACGTTTCGACGAAATCGTCCAGGTGATGGCCCAACGCGATCTTTGTCGCGCCCACCGAGTCGGCCAGCCGATACAAGACCCCTCGCCGCAAGCGCGCGCACAGCGAACACGGCGTTTCGCCGTCCTCAAGAATGTCATCCATGACCGCGCCGATAGTGGTGTGCTCGATGTGCACTTCCCACCCGCGCTCAGCGCACGTCTTGGTCACCACGTCGTGTTTAAAATCTGTGTAGCCGGAGTTGACGTTGATGGCGCAGATCGAGAACTTGATTGGCGCGCGGCGTTGGAGCACGTCGAGAATCTGAATCAGCGCCCAACTGTCTTTTCCGCCAGACAAGCCGACCATGATGCGGTCGCCATCCTCAATCAAATTGTGTTCAACGATCGCCTGCGTGGTCTTCTTCGCAATGCGCTGCTCGAGCGGAGTTCGGTATGCCATGCCTCGCTATTGTCGCAGGTGCGCGGGCAGATGCGAATTCACCAGGACGTCGACGACGGCCGTCCATGACATGTCCCGCGCGGTCTCGCCTGCCTTGCGCCCCATCCGCTCGGCGAGAGACGGGTCGGTCGCCACAGCGCCGATCGCTATTCCCAGCGCCTCGGCCGTTGGGCTGACGACAATCCCGTTGTGATCGGTCTTGACCAATTCTGCCGGCCCGCCACTATCGCTGACCGTCAGCACAGCCTTGGACGCAGAAAATGCCTCGACTGTGACAAACCCGTAGTCTTCGCGCTCCGGCACAAAACAGACGGCACGGCAGGTCGCAAGATAGTCCACCAACTGGTCGTCACTGACCCTTCCGGCAAACGTCACGCGCTCCCCCAGACCCAACTCAGTGGCAAGCGCACGCAGGTCGTGTTCCGCGGGACCGGTGCCGGCCACCACACATCGCACTCCTGCCGAGGCGTCTGTCGCCAACGCACGGAGCACCAGGTCGATGCGTTTGAGCGGCTCCAGTCTGGAGACGACGAAGATGAAATCGCCGTATCTATCGCAGCGGTAGGCGCGCGGTGGCGCCGGAGGGTGTAACACCTGCGAGGACACGTTGTTCCATCGGGTGAGTCGCGCCTGCACGGTGGCCGACTGGGCATACAGCGCCTGCAAATGATGCCTGAAACACCACGTGTCCGCTGCGTGGATCAGACGACGTCGTACTCGCTCCTTGATTCGGCCCTGCGGTGACAGTCGGGAGGAGAACTCGTCCCACAGGTCGTAATACTCCCGCATCGTGTGATTGAGCCAGCACACGTGGGAAGGATGGCGGACCGCATACGAGGGGTACCGCAGAGAGATGACGTGATCGATCGGCGCCCCACCCGAATGCCCGACATCGGTAAGCCAGGTCGCCGCGTATTCCGCCGCCTGTCGGCCAAACCGGTTCGAAGGGGTTGTCACGAGGCTTGCCTCATGCCCCGCGGACCGAATCGACTCCACAAGTGACCGAGCGATCACCAGGTGTCCCCCCTCAATCAGGGGTGGCGACGAGGTGATGACAGCGATACGGGCCATGTCAGGCTTGACCAGCGCTTCCCTCCGGCCGCGCACCAAGGACCCGCGCGGGCACTCCCACTGCACGTGCGCCCGCGGGAACGGAACCGAGCACCACAGCGCCCGCCCCAATGATCGCGCGGTTCCCAATGCTCACACCGTCGAGCACTTTCGCTCCAGCGCCGATCCAGACACCTTCGCCGACAGAAATTCCCTCAGCCTTCCGGGGTTGGGCGTTCACGGCCACAGTCGGATCACTGAAGTCGTGGTCTCCGCCGATCAGATAGGCGTACGCGGCGAGCAGTGTGTTTGGGCCGACCGTTACAACGCCGGCAGAAAAAATTTCGCAGTTGAATCCGATGTTGACGCCGTCATCGAGCGTGATGCTGCCGTTCTTGCACGACAGAATGGTGTTGCGTCCCACAAACACGCCACTGCCGATACGAATCCCCTGGTTGTCGTCGCCTTTGGCATCGAGCAGGCAGTGATCGTCGATGACCACGTTGTCGCCGATGTGAACTTTGTGGGGATGTCGAAGCGTGACGCCCTGGCCGAATACGACGTTGCGACCGCAACTGCCGAGCAGCCACGGATAGACGAGTTGACGAACGGCCAGTCCCAAGGCTCCCGGGAGCACCTGCGTCGCCATGATCAATTCGTAGGTAATCAAGGCCGTCCATCCAGGCCGTCCGACAATCAGGGCGGCGTATTTGGCACGCGCTCCACCAGGCGCCTTGAACAACTGGTCCTGCGCGCGAGGAATATCCCGATCAGATCCAGTGCTCGGCACGGTACCACTCCAGTGTGCGTCTGATGCCTTCGCGCAAGTCGACCGCCGGAGCGAACCCCAGTTCTGCTCTGGCACGTGAGATGTCGAACGCGCGACTCTTGGTGAAGAAGTCTACACGGCGCCGATAGATCGGTGGCGAGATTCCGAGCGGCGAACACACCGCCTCACATACGGCTCCGGCCACCCAGAACGGCCACACGGGCAGCCTCAGCCGAGGCGGACGCACACCAGCCACCTCCGCGGTGATATCGATCAGGGTCTGGAGTGTTGTCACCTCGCCGCCGGCCAGAATGTACGTCCGACCAGACGCGCATGGCACCGTGCCGCAGAGGCGAAATCCATCGCAGAGGTCTTCAACGTACGTGAGGTGATAGAAAATATCGCCGGCGCCAAGCATCAGGAACCGTCCGCGGGCGACGCCGCCAAAGAGTTTCAAGAGGCGGCGATCCCCTGGCCCATAAATACCCGTGGGCCGCGCGATGACCAATTCAATTCCACATTCATCAGCGGCTCGGGTCGCCAATCGCTCCCCTTCCACTTTCGTGATCTGATAGATGTCGCCGGGACTCAGAGGGGCATCTTCATTGGCCGGGGGGTGCTCGACGTCGCCATGGACCCCGACCGTGCTGCAGTGCACCACGCGCCGCGCACTCGCCTCGGCCGCCGCCCGAATCAATGTCGCCACACCCTCTGCATTCACGGCTCGATATGTCGAAGGGGCAAGGCCAGCGGTACGGTACAGCGCGCCAATGTTGTAGACCACGTCCACGCCTGCACAGGCAGCCTTCAGACTGTCCGCATCGGTCAAGTCACCGACGACGACCTCAGTGTCGTGCAGCCGCCACCCTTCCGCCTGTTCGGGGCGTCGCACCAGCACTCGCACATGGTCGCCGGCAGCAGCCAGTCGCCGGGCGAGATGTCCTCCGGTAAACCCCGTCGCTCCAGTGACGAGGACCTTCATCGCTCCGCTACCATCGTCACCGGAGACCCCAAAAGCCACAGCAGTCCCACGCCAGCGAGCACCCGCTCCACGATTTTCGTCAGTAGCAGGGAGCCCATGCGCTTGTGCAAGGCGATCGGCAGCACAAACTGTCGATGGATGGAGACAATGCGGTAGCCGTGCTCTTCAAACGCTGCCACGACGCTACGCTCGGACATCACGCGGTAGGCCTCGACGTTGCCGCCCATGGCACGCTTCAGATTCCGCGCCAGGCTCTCGAGCGCGGCGAATCCAGACTTTGAAGGAAAATCCACGACCACACGCGTGCGGGCCACGCGACACAGTTCTCCAACGCACCGGCGCCAGTCCGGCGTGTGCATCAGTACCCGAAGCGAGACCGTCGCATCAAAGTGGTTGGCCGGAAACGGCAGTGCGTGCGCATCGCCGACATCGAACGTCACCGAGACGTCAGATGCCAGAGCGCGTTGTCGCGCCACCTCAAGCATTTGAGCAGACGCATCGACGCCGACGACCGAGGCCCCGGCCCGCGCCAAGCCGATCGCCGCGCGTCCGGTCCCCGTTCCGACGTCGAGAATCGAACATGACTCAAGCGGCCGCTCCGACGTGCCGCTCCCGAGCGGGCTGAACGCCGAGAGCAACAGCCGCTCCTGCGTGCGCAGCAGGAATTCGCCGATAGGTCCGCTGAACCGGAGCGAGTCAAAACCCGCCGCGACGTCCTTGTCCGCGTAGTGGGTGTAACTGTAGTGCTGCCGATTCATCTCAACAGCACCTCATAAGCTCGGCGGGTCTTCTCTACGAACGCCTCGTCGCTGTATTTCGTGTTGGCGAGATCCCGAGCCCGCCTGCCGATGTCAGTCGCCGCCGGATCGGTCAGGGCCCTGACGATACCCTCGGCAAACCCTGAGGCGGTTGCCGGTGTCAGGATCGAGACATCGTCGTTCAGGACCTGCGTGTGGGTTCTCAGACGCGTTGCCACGATGGGGCGACCTGATCGGAGGTACTGATAAATCTTGAGTGGCGTGTTGGTCCCGCTTGAACGCGGTGAGACCAGCGCATTCGCGGCATCGAGGTACGCAGGAATCTCCTCGGCCGGCCGCTGGCCCGTGAAAATCACGCCTTCAGACTGGCCCAGTGTGTCGACGGCTTGTCGTGCCGTCTCAACCTGTGCGGGCTCTCCTCCCACCATGACCAACCGGGCGTCAGGAAGGCTCTTTCGCACCAGGCCCATCGCGTCAAAGAGCAGGCCGAGTCCCTGATAGGCCTCGAACGTCCCGGTGTAGAGCACGATCGGCGTCTCGTCGCTCAGGCCGAGTGACATCCGGACCGCCTGCCCAGTCCCCTCCGAAGGTTCGGCACCTGAACCAGCCGCGTTCTCGATGAGAATCGTGGGCACAGGCAAATCGAGCGCCTTGACGGTGTCCTCGAGGTCTTCACAAATGACGATGACCACTTGTGATCGCTTGATCATCAGGCGTTCGACCCACCCGAACAGCGATGCCAGCCACTTCGCGTTGCCGTATCCGAAGTTCGTGATCTGCTGGGGAAGGCTTGAGTGCATATCGTACAGGTGCGGCTTGCCGAGGAGCGCCGCCAGGACGATCCCAATGGCACCTCCCTCCTCGTGAGAGTGGATCGCGTCGTATTTCGTGGTGAGCGCCATCCGCAGGGCAGTCAACGACAGCAACGTGTCAAGTGGCACCTTCGCCCACGACGGTCCAATACCAACGCGCGAAACGAACGGGGGTTTGAGGCTGCGAACAATCCGGAGCCCTGGCATGTTGACATCCTTGCCGAACGGGTACGTGACAAGGTCCACCGTGTGTCCAAGCGACGTTAACGCTCGAATACGGTGGAATTCCGAAAAGGGTGTACCCCGGGGCTCAAAGAACGGCTCCGGCGCGATCATAAGGATGTGCATGCCGTCGTGGCCCTATCGCGTCGGCGCTGGGCCTCCTGATTGTAGGGGACGGATCTACGGGCGTCAAAGTGCTGCCGTGCTACACTTCGCCGCCGGCGCTTTTTCCGGACGCCTTTCATGTCTTTCGAGCCCACCTCCCAAGACGTCCCGGACACGCCGGCTCCGCCTCCTCATCCGGGCCGTCAGACCGCGATGTGGTTCCTCAAGATCGCCGTCTCAGTGGGTCTGCTGTACGTCCTCTTGTCACGGGTCGACCTGGCTCGACTTTGGGATACGACGCGCACGGCATCGCCTGTCTGGCTGGCTTTGGCTTTGGGCCTCTATCTCGCCATGATTCTCGTGAGTAGTTGGCGTTGGGCTGTGCTGCTGCACGCGCAGCACATTACGCTCCCGCTGCGCGCCTTGATCCAGTCGTACCTGGCGGCGACGTTTCTGAATAATTTTCTTCCCTCGAATATCGGTGGCGATTTCGTTCGAATCCGCGATTCAGTGTCAGCCGCCGGCTCCAAGACGCTGGCCACGACCGTCGTGCTTGTCGATCGTGGCATCGGATTGCTCGGCCTCGTCTTTATCGCCGCGGTTGGTGCCTCACTGGCGGCTCAGTCGAGTCCAGTGGTTGGTCCGTTGGGCCCCGGCCTGTTGTGGCTCTGTCTGGCGACTGGGCTGGCTGTGGCCATCCCGATGGTTCTGCTGCCTCAGTCCGTGGGAAAAATGCTGGCGCCGCTCAAGGCGTTGCATCAGGAGTGGGTGGAGGAACGCATTAATCGCCTCGTCGGAGCTCTGGCCCGCTTCCGAGAGGCTCCAGGGGCACTCGTCCTTTGCTTTCTCGGAGCGATTGCGGTGCAGGCCCTTATCGTCGGGTTCTACGCGGCGATTGCCTACGCGCTGAGCATTCCGATTTCCACGGGTCACTTGGCCGTGCTTGTGCCCTTCTCGCTGATTATGCAGATGGCGCCAGTGTCTGTGAATGGCCTTGGCGTGCGCGAAGCGACGTTCAGTTTCTACTTCTCCCGGCTGGGTTTGCCGCTCGAGTCTGCGTTGGCCCTGTCTTTCTTGGGTGCTGTGCTCGTGATGGTGTTTTCTCTCTCTGGCGCTGCGCCGGCTTTTGCTCGACGGCGCGTCGCGAGCCCGTCTCGATAGACCGTCATCATCTCGGCGGGCCGACGATGAGCGGCAGCACGCGGACTCCAAGATGGCGCACGTCATCTGAGCCTGCTTCGACCTCGGCCGGAACAAAGCCTGGGCCGGTGGTAATTGCGAGTTCCCAGACGTAGGCCGGAGTCTCCCTCGCATTTTTGTACTTGAACCCCGGCGGTAGCGCGAATTGGACGATGGTCCCTTCACCTGCACTCAGGGAGACGTCGGTCTCGCGACCGTTGATTTCGATCACGGCACGGGTTGCCACCGGGCCGGCAGTGACCTGAAACTGGATTCGCGTAAATGGCTGATCCGCCTTGATCAGAATCTCGGCGCGTGAGTCTGCGTGGGTCCAAAAGCTGAGCCCATTCGCCTCTCGAAGGTAGGAGTTGTCATCGAGGCGATACATTTGGAATCCAGGATGAGGGCTCTGCTCCCCGTACCAATAGACATGCACGTCGCGCTCGGTGTTGATCGGCAGGTCGTTCATGTTCGTCAGTTCGACCGGAAGCAGTCGAACTGGACCGTGCTTTGCGTGATCGGCCGGCCGCATGGACGTGTCAAATGGACTCAGCACCAGCGGCCACATGAAGGCGCCACCCACGATCCAGGGCAATACGCCCAGGATCCGAGCCCGAACCGGCGGAAAGAGAAACACCGCCATGCCATAGGCCCCCATGAAATAGCGGTTGCCGACCGACCCGCCCCCTCCGAAGTAGGAATACGGCTGCGAGATGATGAAGACCAGCGCCTGAGCGGCCAGGCTGCCCAAGACCAGCCACTGCCACGGCTCCCGTCGTCTGCCAGCAACCAGCATCGTCAGGACCGCCAGCACACACGGAAAGAAATACGCGACGGTTCCTGCGTTGCGGCCGACAACAAAGTAGACGATGTTGGCGCGCAAGTTGGACCAGACGACTTCTTCGTCGAAATAGACGTCTGCCTGCACGGCGTTTGTCGCACGGGCGTCGCACACCTCAAACCCCACATTGTCCGTCTCGAACGGGAAGAGTCGCCCCCCGTCCGCGTAGCACGTCCGACGGTCGAGGCCGCCCTGATAGTTCCACTCGCCGGTAATGGCCACGTTCGTGCCGAACAGCGCAATGGTCACCAACCCCCACACCACGCTAGCCCCGATCGCGCGGCCCCATCGGCGCTTCCATAACAGCCACAGGACCATTGGGCCGACCAGCAGGCCGTTGCTCAGTTTTGAAAATGTCAGGACGCCGGACAGTGCCGCAGCAACAAAATCGGATACAGGTCGGCGCAGCCACGCACCAAGACGCGACGAAGCCGTCGGGGAGACCTCTTTGTACAGCCAACAGAAATAGGCGACCAGCCCAATCGAGAAGTTGAATAACTCCGGCGCAATCCAGGCGTAATAGACAGGAACTACCGTGGCGAAGACAAATGCCCCGGCGAGCAGCACGCTGACGATGATGCCAGACCGGGCGCTGAGGAACAGGTAGCTGCAGAGAAAGGCCAGCGCGAGCAACGCGGCGTTCAGAAGGTAAAAGCCTTTCGTCCCGACCAGCCACACAAAAGGCGCCGCGACCAGCGGGTAGATAAACGACTTGCCAAAATACAACCGCGACTGATCCGTGTCCGCCACTCCGCCGATCTTCGCGAAAGGAAACGCGTCCGTGGTCGAAAGCCCCGAGACGTCGACCCCGCGCTTGAGGAAGACGCCGTTGGGGCCTGGCGCGAATTCGAGGCGCGCGCGAGCGATGTCTTCCTGTCTGTATTCCAGATCGCCGTCGCGCGCCAGGCTCTGCCCCATCAAGTAATAGGTGGCCTCGTCACTTTGGAAACCGGGAACGGCTTCTGGATTGACCGGCGTGCGCCGTACCTCGACAGGATCAGAGACGAGGGCGAGTCCGCCGTACATGGTCAGCACGACGAGGGCGGCAATCAGGCCAACGCGCTGACGTCCACCCGTCTCAGCCCGCACTACGGTGTGTCCTTCCTTGTCAGGAACGACAAGTCCACTGCGCCGACAACCCGACGTCGGCGGGGCTTGGACTCGCGATGAAGAATGTCGTAGAGCGTTTCCATTTTGCGGACGAACGTCGTGATGTCGTAGGCCTGAGACGTGGCTCGGCTGGCTGCGGACAGGCGGGCACGCTCAGCGGGGGCATCGATCAAGCGGATGATTCGGTCCGCCAGAGCCTGCGCGTCTCGTCGCGGCACAATCAGGGCGTCATGATCTGGCGTCAACACTTCCATGAGGCCGTCAGCGTCGGTGGCGACGATCGGCAGACCCGCGGCCATTGCCTCAAAGACAGTCAGCGGCGTGCCCTCCCAGAGCGAAGGGAAAACCGAGACGTCAAACGCCGCAAGCGCCTGCCTGACATCTTTGACGAAGCCGCCAAAAACGAATCGACCCCCTAACGACAACGCCGCCGCCTGATCCTGGAGAGAGGCCAGCAGCGGCCCTTCACCAAAAATGAAGAATCGGGCCCGTGGTCGGGCGTCAAGCACGTGCCGGGCCGCCTCTACCAGATACTCGTTGCCCTTCGAATCATGCAACCGGGTGACAGTGCCCATCACGACATCATCTGGCTCTATGCCAAGGGCCAGGCGAGCGTGAGCCCGCTCAGAGTCGGAAGGTACCAGGCCAAACTCTTCTAGAGGCGCGCCGAGGTAGACCACCTTGACGCGCTCGAGACGGACCAGACGTGCGCCAATGACGAACTCGGCCGTGCTCTTTGACACCGCAATCGCAATGTCTGTGAACGGTTCGAGTACCCAATCGGCCACCTTCTGGAACCACGGAGTCGTGGACAGGTTGGCATGTTCATGCAACACCACTGGGATCCCACGCAAGGCCGCAGCCAGTCGACCGAACGTCGTCGCGCCGTAGCCATGCAGATGGAGAACGTCGATCTGTTTGGCGTCAATGATCTTCAGCAGGGCCAGAAGCGTTCGCGGGTCAAACTTGCCTCGTTCCAGATAAGAGATATCGATTCCCAGCGCATCGAGCGTCTCTTCCGACAAGTCACGTTTTCGTAAGCTGACCAGGGACACCCGGAAGCGGGCGGAGTCGAACCTGGGGATCATCCATGCAAAAAGTCGTTTGACTCCGTGCATTCTTGACCCTTCCCATCCCAGGTGGTCGCACACTTGCAGGATATTCAGGGGGCGGTGTGTTGGCATCAGTTTCGCTTCAGTGAATGGACATTGTAACAAGAAGGCTGAAGCCGTGGCCCATTACGGCCGATAGCTAGATGTGGACTGTCCCATATGAAGAACCTTCGCCCAACCTCCAAAATCGTCCTCGCGCTACTGGTCGTAGTTCCGCTCGGTGCCTGCGACCGGGCCAAGAGCGAATCCCCGCTGAGCCCTCTCATCGCCGGTCCCATTGCCGGCGTAGAAATCACGACGCCCGTGCTTCTTGAGCCGGGAATGGGCCAGCAATTCAGGCCGGATCAGCAGCCGCTTGCCTTGCTCATTGAGAATCCAAGCACGAACAGCCCACGGCCATTTCAGCTGACCGTTGAGGTGGCAGCGGATGCCGGGTTTACGACGAAGGTCCATTCCAACACTGCCCTGACCCCAGGCACCGCCAATGGGCGGACCACCTATCAGTTGCCAGAGCCCCTGGCCGTCGGGAGGGTCTATTACTGGCGGGCCAAGGCTAACGATGGCGCGAATGAGAGCGTGTTTTCACCGGCGCGCGCGTTTGAGGTGCTTGAGCCGGTCGTCATTGGCGCTCCGACGCCTGTCAGCCCGGTTGGGGGCCTGCGAACCCTCTCTCGGCGCCCCACTCTCACTGTGACGAGCGCCGCAGCTTCGGGGCCATTCGGAGCGCTCATTTACACGTTTGAGATCGCGCTCGACCCGACGTTTGGCTCCCGAATCGTTGTTTCAGACGTGGACGCCAGATTGGCGCAGACGACGCTGACCCTTCCCGCTGACCTTGCAATCAACACCCTGCACTATTGGCGGGCCCGAGTAAGGGACCCCGAGGTCACGGGGGCCTGGTCGGCGATCGAGTCATTCCTAACACCTCTGGCCGTGGTGGTGACACCACCACCAGGCCCCACGGGCCCTCCAGGAAACGGGAACTGCGCCAGCTCCGACCCTGAGGCAATCGTGGCCTGCGTCTCGTCTTCGTATCCGTCCTATCGTGCTGCGGGCGTCAGCTCAAGTCAGCGGGAAGCCAATATGGAGTTCCTCCGCGACCGCATTATCGAGGCGGGGATCTGCGGCGGACTCGATCTGGCGTGGAACCTCAAGCGCGGCGTGGGGCCGCACAGTATTGACGCTCTGGCCTGGCGGACAGGGGGTGTTGACGAGGTCGTGGACGTCGGGGCGGCCTTTGATGACACGAGCTCGGAATTGCGCCTGCAGTGGAGCATCGTTGGTGGACCTCCTGGTTACGACCGCTATGAGCCCCGCCCTACGTGCGGCGGTTAGCGGCGTCTCCGCAGCGAGACAAAAAAGGGCCGTCCCCTCGGACTGAGGAGACGGCCCTTTTGAGTGCTCGCGTATCCGACCGCGGGCCTAGAACCGGAAGCGCAGCCCTGCGCCGTACTGAAGGCCACCAACGTCAATCTTGCCGCCGGTGACGGCCGCAGCATCGACACTGCCCGATGTAAAGCGCACAAACGCGCCAGCGCCTACATTGTTAGTGACGAGATAGCGGACGTCGAGGCCAGCGTGCAGCCCGACGGTCGACTCGTCGACCTGCGTCTGTGTCACCGATGCGATAGTGGATGTGCCTGACGCCACAGTGATTCCCGTTGCCAATCCCTGCTTGACGCCAAAAAAAGTGGGGCCGGCGAAGAATGCCAAATCAATCTTGTCCGTCATGGGCTGCAGCCAGTACGCCGAGACGGAAACTTGCGATTCCTCGTGTTTGAGATTGGCGACCGTTGCCGAGACCGAATGTGGTGCGTCAAAAAACAACGGGTCCGGAATCGAGGCCGACACCGTCCCGGTCGACGTGTCCGAGTACTTGGCAAAACCGAGACCGATGGCGAAGTTGCTCCAGACCCTCACCCCGCCGCTGACATCGATGATGCTCGAGCTGCCGATGCCGACCGACGAATCAAAAGTCA
Source organism: Acidobacteriota bacterium (assembly GCA_013203475.1). Lineage (GTDB taxonomy): Bacteria > Acidobacteriota > Vicinamibacteria > Vicinamibacterales > SCN-69-37 > SYFT01. The sequence continues at coordinate 5,302 of JABMNV010000170.1, read as the reverse complement.
CCGTCTCGTCGTACAGCGGCTGCGAACCAGTCGCAGTGAAAGTTCTGGCCTTAGTTTGGCTGCCGAAACTTACGCCTACGAACGCACGGTCTGTGGACTGCAACATCTGTGCGGATGCTCCAGTGGCTGCGAGCATCACCAGAAAACAACTGCCTGCGAAGATACCAAAAATTCGTTTGCCAACCGACCTCATCAAACACCTCTCGCGAAAATAATCCGTCCGAATGGTAGCACGAGGCCGCACCCGATCTTGACAGATTCACATCTCGACCATACGCTCACTGCTGACTATGGTTGCTGGAGTTTTTGAGTTGAGGATACTGATGGTTCGACGAATTGTAACCGCTGTGGGTATGGCCGCCGTGCTGGCTTCAGGATATGCCTGTTCGTCCACTCCAGACAGCCCAACTTCGCCGGCGGCCGCCCCGACTGGCAGCGACGCGGCCGCTGATGGCAGCACGCTCAAGGTGACCGCCCCCACCCTGCAGTCTCCGATCAATACGGTCCAGCTCCAAACGCTGTCCCCGACGTTCGTGCTGGCGAATTCGTCAGCGCGCTTTAGCACGACGCCCGCACTGACCTACCGCATCGAGATTTCGACGCCCGCCGGTGTGGCGGCCTATACCGTGTCCAGTGTCGCCGCCGGGTCGGGTGGCACGACCACTTGGCAGATTCCTGAGGACCTGGCTCTTGATGCCGACTTTCGGTGGAGAGCCCGAGCCGAATACAACTCAACGGTGGGGCCCTGGTCAGCCTACGGCACCTTCCGCTCGCTCGACTACCGCGGCCTTAATCCGCGGCCCGAGAACGGTGTCTGGCCGAGAACGCCGGACGAGCTGGTCGCCTACATCACGGATTCATGGGCGAACTATTTGCGGCCAACCGACAGGACAGCTGAGCGAATTGCGAACATGGAATTCCTCCGCGACCGGATGATTGAGGCCGGTGTCTGCGGCGGCATCGACGTCGCGCTCAATTTGAAGCGTGGCGTTGGACCGCACAGCACCGACGCGATCGCGTGGCGCACGTCGAGTGGTGACGTCGAAGTCGTTGATATTGCCAGAGCGTTTGATGACAAGACGACCACTCTGGAGCTTCAGTGGTCCGTTGTTGAAGGTCCGTCGGGGTACGACCCGTATCCCAACCACCCTGGATGCTAACGGCGATTACGCCGGGCGGGTGACCCGCCGCGCGTTATGTCCATCGATACGAATTCTCGCGGCGACCGGAAATCACCGGTCGCCGTTTTTGTGAGCAGACTCGTCCGCGTACTCATCGCAGGCGGCCTCCTCTGGTACGCTGCCCGCGGCGTGAACGGCGCCGACCTTGCGCAGGCGCTGTCTGATGCTTCGTGGGGGTGGTTGGGGCTGGCCGTCTTTCTGGTGGTTGTGGACCGCACCGTCATGGCATGGCGGTGGCTCGTCCTGCTCCGTGCCATTGAGGGCGTCCAAGCACCGGGCCTCCTGCCCGTCCTCCGCGTCTTCTTTGTCAGCACCTTCGTCGGCACCTTCCTGCCCGGCAGTGTCGGCGGCGATGCGCTTCGTGCCATGGGCCTCTCTCGGCTGGGTGTCTCTACGGCGAACGCGGTTGCGTCTGTGGCGGCCGACAGGCTTCTGGGGACGGTGTCGGTCTTTCTGATGGCCGCCGTCGGTGTGGGACTTGTGGGGCAACTCGTGGATTCGGCCTTGCTTCCCCTGACCGGCCTGACCGCGCTGGTCGCAGGGGCGGTCACCTATGGGTTGCTGTTCGATGCCCGCGTCTTCCGCTGGATGCTCAGCCGTCTCGGCGTTCGCCGTTGGCCGACCATTGATCGGCTTGCCCACAAGTTCCTGGCCGCCGTGGGCCAGTACGCCTCACACAAGCGTGTGCTTGGCCAGGTGCTCACGATGTCGATCGCCGTGCAGGTTCTGCGCACACTTCAGACGTGGTGCTTGGGGCTCGCGCTTGGCCTGACGATCTCGGGGTTCTGGTACTTCGCCACCGTCCCCGTCATCGTGTTGGTCGTCTTGCTACCCCTGTCGTTTGGCGGTCTGGGCACTGCGAATGTGGCCTTCGTGACTCTCTTCGCCGCAGCTGGCGTCGAGCGGGATGCGGCCTTTGTGCTGTCGGTCGTGTTCCTGGCCCTCGGGACCGTGGGCAACCTGCCGGGCGGCCTGCTGCTGGCCACAGGCAGAGCGTCTCAGTTCGACGTCAAGACGTGAGTGAACTCGGGGCGAGCCTATTTGGCGGCTTGAGCGCCCTGCGCCGCCACGCGCGCCGCGATCCTCGGAGCCTTCCGCTTCTCCTTGGACGCCCGATACAGGAACTTCACGTACGGCAGCACCTGCTTGACCGCCGAGACATTCATCTGGCACGGACTCAGGCACGTTGGGCACTGTTCAGTCTTGATCGACTCACGGTGATCCTGACTGGCCTGTTCAAAGTAGATCGCTTCGGCGTCCTTTTGCAGAACGTTGCCGACCACTGCGCTGTTCTCACAGAAGAAGAGGTCGCCGTTGGGATTAAGCATGATCCCCTGCGTCTGGAACGGGCACGGCGCCTGTCGGTGATAGCCGTTCGAGATCATGTCCGCATAGTGCATGTAGATGTAATTCTGTCCATCGAGTAGCGGGTCCATTCGGACGCGGTCCATGAAGAACTGCCGCATGCGTTCCTCTTCCTCGCCAATGGGCTTACATGTCGCCTCGAGGTCGGCGTTGCCGAGCATGGGCTCGGTGAAGCGCACCATGTTGAAGACGATGTCGAGATCTTCGCCGCGCGCCCACGCCAGAATGTTGTCCGCATCGTCGAGGTTCATCGTGAAGATCGTCGTCGAGATCCCGAAGTTGAAGGGTACACGCTTCTGGAGCTCGCGCATCGCGGCAATGGTCTCAGACGCTTTGTCGAACCCCTTCTTCACTTTGCGGACTTGATTGTGCATCTCTCCGACGCCGTCAATCGACACACGCGTGGAGAAGATGACGCCGCGTTCGTGACACAGCTCAGCGATTTTGGTCAGCATCGGGATGCCGCGCTTGGGTGTCAATCCTGTCGTATTGATCCCGAACTTCCGGAGCCGGGGCAGCTTGTCGAGCATGAGTTCGCAAATCTCGACCAGGTCGTTCCGGGTCGTCGGTTCCCCACCAGACACAAAGGCGACTTCGATGTTCTTCCACAGTTTGCTGTCGAGGACGCGAGAGATGTCTTCGAGCGACATGTCTTCCTTGCGGTTTCCTCGCGTCCAGTTGCTGCACATTTCACATTGCGCGTCGCACACAAACGTGCAGTGAAAAATCAACACGGTTGGATGGATCGGCCTCATCGTCGCCACGGCGGCGTTGAGCAAGTCGCGAGGTGCGCTGACGGCGGCCTTCATTAGATACTTCGCAGCGTAGGTCTGTGCCATGGCGCTCTATTGTAACCCGGGGGGATTAAGGCCGTCTGGCCACAAATGCGAGCGTTTCGAACAGATTTTTCCGAATCTTGAAGACCAGCTCCTGCGTGCCCGTGTAACGGGACAGGGCGTCAACACCCGGAATATTCGCAACAAGGGCCGCTGCCGCAAGCACATCGCGGCGCACGCCGGTCGCCAGCCCGATGCTCCGCACCATGCGGGTGACGTCGAACCCCCCATCGTAGAGCAACTGTCGCATGCGCCGTTCAGTGGTGATGAAGTTGTGGGTGTAGTCGATGTCCCAGAAGAACTCACGCTCTTTCAGGTAGTCGGGGACGACCACAAAGAGCGTCCCCCCTGGCCGCAAGACGCGCAGCGCCTCAGCGACCCACAACCTGGCGGCATCAATGCCCGACATGTGTTCCACCACCTGATCGGCGTAGACAATATCTGCCGAAGCGTCGTCGGCAGGAAACGGCGGCGTGAACGCCTCGGTCACTTCGAAACCGCGTTCGCGTAGCTGCGCACACAGTTGAGGACTTGGCTCCACTGCCCGATACCGATACCCGGCCTCCCTGGCCAATTCCGAGATGGCGCCCTGTCCAGGGCCGACTTCAATGAAGTCGGATGGCGCCGGCGTGACGGCCGCCACCATGGCGAACCGAGCGTGCTCGATCCGCCCCCTTCGCGCCGCGCCAACTCCTGTCAGTTTTTTCTCAGAAAACGTCCGGTAAAAAGCCATGCGCTCAGATCCTACAGCCTTACTTCACAGGCGGCCCACCGCCGCCGCGGCGTGCGCGAATGGCATCAAGATACCGACTGGTGCCGCGCACGTTTCCGAACGTGCTCTCGCACAACCACCAGCGGCCCTGGTCGTAAATTGCACTGAGATAGAAGTCCGCATGAGTGGACGAGAACTCGGCTTGAAGCGGCCCAGGGCTCAGCCAACGGTCATTGAACCGCGCCTCCGAGGTGACCACCGCAGACGCGGGGTTCACGATGTTCACGGACTGACTCAGGATGATCGCCGACTGGATCTCCACGACGCTTCGGTGGAACGCGATGTCGCTGCGTTCCTGGACTTTGCCGTCCGCACACCGGCCCACCTCTGAGAAATCGACCAGGCACGACTCCGGGGGAATTCGTGAATCACCGAACAAGTCGATCAAGAACTTGCGGGCGAGCTCTTTGAGCTCAGCCACCGAGTCGTGGACGCGAAACGGCGCCGCCTGCCTGACCACGCGATATTCACGCGTGACGATGTGGAAATTTTCAATAACCTGATACACGTCGACGACCGTCAGCGTGATCACCACATCTCTCCCCTGCTGAATCCCCGGGGCATGGCGCCACGTGACCGACGCGCCAGTTCCAGTGAACGTTCCGGCGTTGGCAGTCCAAATGTACGAGAGCTGGCCGAGCGGAGTTTCCGCATCCTCCACGACCGCCGTCACGATTACGTCTTGCTCCACTTCAGTTCGCGTGACTGAGACCGAAATCGAATTAACGATGGGAGGTGTGGCGGGAGGCAGCTGCGCCTGCGGGTATGTCGGAGCCGTGGGGGCTTCCCCGCATCCCGCCGCCAGGATGGCCAGTACGACCCACACTCGTCGGCAACTACCCACCAATGGCTCCTAGAACCGCCGTCCCATGCCGATGCTGACTCGGCGGACGTCCGTCGGATGGTCGGGCGATTGGATGCGCATCAACCGTACGCCCAGATCGAGGTACCACTTGTCACCAAACACCAATCCTGCACCGCCGCCCCAAGCGAAGTGCCGACCAGGGCCAAGCAAGTCGCGCCCAAGAGTCACGCCAAGTTGGCTGAGAGCCGTTGTCACGTTCACGCCGTTGAGAAGAAAGGTCGGCCGATACTCTACTTTCGCAAAACCGGCGTTGGCAAAGGCATATGGCCGCACGCCGGATGAG
>JABMNV010000169.1 GCA_013203475.1 Acidobacteriota bacterium | reverse complement strand
GTGCTACGTGCTGGGTGCTACGTGCTGGGTGCTGGGTGCTGGGTGCTGGGGGCGTGGTTGGAGCGCCTGAGCAATTCCTGAAACTGTGGGTCGGCCCGCACGAAGTTGAACGCGGTGGTCGACAGCATCAGGAGCGGAGCATCTTCATGCAGGTCGATCGCGACCGCCAGCCAACTCAGCGTCTCCTCCCGATTGGACAGTCTGGCATGAGCCAGAGCCAGGTCCGTCGCGAGACGGAATGATGACGGTGGGGTAGGGCCCGCGTCGACTTCGCGCCTGAGTTGCACGATCCAGCGTTTGGTCATGGCGTCGAAACCTCCAGCTCGAAACGCGACCCGCAGGGCGTCCACACGCTCCGCTGGTACACCCTGTGCGAGCAGGGCGCGCCACCAACTGGCGGCGCTCTCAGCTACAAGACCCTCAGCCGCATAGACGTCAGCGTCGAGTGCGTCCAGTTGTGCCCATTCAGGATCAAGTGCGCGGATCGCATCGACCATGGAACGCGCCTCTGACGTTTGCCCCGTGGACAGCAACGGAGCCACCATGTCGGCTCGAATGGCAGGCGAGTCAGGTTCGAGGTCGAGTGCCTGCCCAAACTCCGCCAGTGCGTCGCTCGATCGACCAACGGCGTGGAGGTACTGCCCAAATAACTGATGGACCAGCGCGTCGCGCGGGTTCGACGCCAGGGCTCTTGTGAATGCCGCAGCGGCGTCGGCCCATCGCCACTCAAATCGATATCGCACAAACGCCAGTGCGGCCTGCGCGGCGGGCGAGGTCGCGTCAAGCGCGACGGCGCGTGCGGCGGCAGCGATTGCGTACGGTTGGCGTACCAGAGGATCCGTTCGTGCCTCGAGTGTGCCGTACGCGATGGCCAGCTCAGCATGGGCGCGGACAAACGAGGGATCGAGGTCGACCGCCGCCGTGTACAACCCAATTGCATCGTCGATCGACTCTGGATTCCGACTGGTCCAGGCGTCGCGCGCCCGAATGAGGAGACCATAGGCCCTGGTGCTCGCCGACGCCTTCTGCGTGAGCGCGCTCCTGGCGTCAAGAGGCAGGTCGGGCTGCAACGTCGTGGCCACCTGCAGCGCCATCTGATCCTGCAGGGCAAAAAGCTCAGTCGTCTGGGCTTCACTCGTCAGAGAGGGGAACGGCTGGGTGTTGGCGACCGAGACGAGCGCAAGCGAGACCTTGAGAATCCTTCCCTGCTGCTCGACCAAGCCGCTGATGACGACATCGGCTCCCAGTCGCGCGCCTGTCGTCATCGGCGCCTCTCCCGGGATGGCTGCCACCGATTCCGCAACCCGCGCGTTTAACACCGGCCGTAGTCGACTCACAAGACCCTCAGCCATGGCAGCGCTGAGATAGGCGAACTGGGGATCCTGCAGGCTGGTGCGGAACGGCACGACGAGTACCGATCGGATCTCCGCTGGCTCAGAGTGGGCCGGCGGCTCGATGATGTTCGGTTTCGAGCCAGAGACCAGAAACGTCAGATACCCCACCGTCGCCAGCAGCAGAGCGCCCACGGCCACCGCGATTGTTCTTCCCACGTTTCCAGTTTATGCCGACCGCCGTCTCGCGGTAGTATCTCGCATGCGACAGCGCTGGTTCGTGCTGGCCCTGCTCGTCGTCGTGGCGGTCCCGATGACGGCGCAGCGCGGAGGACGACGTTTCGGTGGCTTCGGGAGATTCGCTCCCGCCCCTGCCGCAACGCCGTACGACGGCCAGTTTGCGATCGTCCGATTGTGGTATCCGCGATATTCAGGGTGGTCGTATGACTATCCCGAAATGGAGCAGAACCTCAACCTGATCCTGTCCGAAGTCACGGCTATTACGCCGAGTCCTTCTGGCGGCAACGTGCTTCGCATGGACGACCCTGAGCTCATGAAGTTCCCGATCGCGTATTTGTCGGAACCAGGGTATTGGTTTCCGTCAGACGCCGAGGTGGAGGGGTTGCGAACGTACATCGAGAAGGGCGGATTCCTGATCGTTGACGACTTCCACTTTGGTGAAGAGTGGGCCGTGTTCGAATCCGCGATGACTCGGGTGTTGCCTCAGGGGCGGATCATCAGATTGGATGCGTCGCATCCAATCTTCAACACCTTCTTCTCGATCGAAAGCCTGGACGTGCCGTACCCGGGGCGCCTGGGGCAGCAGGGGCTGATGGGCGAGTTCTACGGGATTCACGAGCAAAACGACCCGACGCGTCGGCTGTCGGTGGTCATCAACTACAACATGGACATCGGCGATTACATGGAGCATTCAGCGACGGGGCGGTACGCCGTGGATCCGTCGAACGAAGCGTACAAGTTCGGGATCAACTATTTGATCTACGGCATGACCCGATAGTGATCGCCTACTTGATTGCGAAAAGGTGTTTCTCGCCTCTGATGTAGATCGTGCCGTTCGCCAGGGCTGGAGACGCCCAGATGGGTTCGTTCAGGGAATTGGTCCGCAGAATGTCGTGGGTGGGCCCGGCGCGAAGGACAAACGTGTCGCCGTCTTCACTCGTCATGAGAATCTTGTCGTCGAACGACACGGCTGAGGCGCGGAAGGTCGCCGGCACAGGAACCCGCCCCCCGACGTAGACGATCTCACCGGTGCGGGCATCGAGACAGGTCGTGATGCCGCTATCACTGAAGACATAGAGGTAATGGCCCACGGCGATCGGTGACGTGACATAGGCCGTTCCCTTGTTGTAGCGCCACGCAATGCGCGACGCGTCATCGGTCGCGTCTGGACGCAGGGCCAGCAGCACCTTCGCCCCATTGCCGGCCGACGCAAACACCAATCCGTGCGACTGCACAAAACTTGGAATCGGATGGCTGCGTGTGCCTTCCGTGCGCCACCGCTCTCGACCGGTGTCAGGGTCGTAGGCCACCACCGCTTCCGCACCAGATGCCACAAGATCGACGCGGGCACTGGCTCCGGAACCAGATGAGACAAGCACCGGGGTGGCCCAACTCCGGCGGTTGTTCCGCTCGGCTCGCCACACTTCTGCGCCCGTCTGGCGATCAAACGCGATGATGCGAGATTCGGCGCCCATCTCCTGATCCACCTGCAAAATCACCAGCGACTTGTACAGCACGGGCGAGGTGCCTGGACCCAACCCGGCTTTGGCGACGTGGCCCAGGTCAACCTGCCACTTCAGCTCGCCGTCAACCGTGTAGGCGTAGAAGCCGTGCGCCTCGAACGAGGCGTAGACCATCGTGCCGTCGGTCACCACCGACGCCGACGCATAGGTGTTCATCCGGTGCCGGTTGTCGTACATCGGCCCGTCGTACGACGTGTCCCGCCACAAAATCTTGCCGGTCGTCGCGTCCACGGCGAGCACCTGCAGCGCATAGTCGTAGTCCACCGCCGTGCTGTCGGGATTGAGATACCCGGGCCTCATGTCAAAGCCGAGATGATCGGGTGCGGTTCGGCCGGGCACGTGTTTGCCTTCAAGAGATGTGGTGAGAAAGATGCGGTTGCCCCAGACGATGGGCGAGGAGTGGCCGCGGCCTGGAATTTCGGTCTTCCACGCGACGTGTTCGGTGTCTGACCACGTGTCCTGATAGGTGCCTGTCGCGATACCCTGGCCATCGGGACCTCGCCACTGAGCCCAGTGTGGATTGTGCTCTGAGCGCTGGCCCCCCACCACGGGAACAGCGGGCCACAGCAGGGTGGCGAACACGGCCGAGGCAACAACGGGGAACAGGTGTCGCATACAAACACTCTCCAGCGGCGGTCAGGTCCGCGGTTCTTTCGATAGCGCAGCCAGCACAGCCCGCACGAGGTCGTCGGGTAACTCCGACACGTCGTCGTCGTGGCACGCGAGCTGACCCGCCTTGATCGTCTCTCGGTACTGCGAGAGGTACTCGTAGCAGTTGGTGCACTGGGTCAGATGCGCCTGGAAGGTCTGTTGCACGTCCTGGTCCAGCGTGTTTCCGACGTAGTCCATGAGGAATTCGGAGATCTCGCGACAGTTCATGTGGCAGCTCCAGCCAGATGGGGGGCAATGAGTGTGCGTAGCGCCAGCCGCCCTCGATGCAGGCGAATCTTGACCGCGTTGGGAGTGGTCTTGACGATCTCAGCGGTCTCTGCCGTGGTGAAGCCCTCAATGTCTCTGAGCAAGACCACAGTACGGTAGGTCTCAGGCAGCGTTTCGATGGCGCTGCGAACCCTCTCTGCCGTTGCCTTACGCCCCAGCGCCACGTCGACGGGCTCGGCCCACGAAGCATACTGCTGCGTGTGGTGGCCGTCGGGTAGGAATCTGGGTAGATAACTTTCGATGGGCTCCTCGGCCTTGCGTTTGCGAGTCCGCAGCTTCATCAGCGAGGTGTTCACAACAATGGAGTGCAGCCACGTCGATATCTTGGCTTCACCTTTGAAGGTGGCGCGCGCCCGGAAGGCATTGATGAACGCGTCCTGCACGGCATCGCGTGCATCCTCTTCGTTGTTCAGCATCCGACGTGCGACAGACAGCAACCGCCCACCGTACGTGCGAACCAGCGTTTCAAACACGTGCTCGTCGCCAGAGCGAAGTCCTTCTATCAGCGCGCCCTCAGTCATCGAATCGCTGAAGCGTAGCACACCGAGAGGGCCTGCTCGTCAGGTCTGGCTGAGTGTGCGTGCGGGACTGATTCGTGCCGCGCGGCGGGGCAGCGTGGTCATGACCCTGACGCCGATCTCGCGTTTGCGAAACCCGGCGCTTTCACTGAAGGAGGCGAGCGGCGCCGGAAGGTCAAGCGCGCACTTGATGTCAGCCTCGATGACACCGTGGGGCGCCAACCTGGCCAGCCATTCACCCCACCACGGTGTCACGCCTCTGGCGATGGGCTCGAGCAGGAGCCAGGTGGTGCCGCGCTCTACCAGCGTCTCCACGGCGTCGAGCAACTGCGTTCGCGCCGGTGTGCTGAGTTCGTTGACGGCCCAGCTGGCCACGACTCCCGTGGAAGCGAGCGCGCTGTTCGATTCTCGGAGCAGGCGCTGCGCACGTTCCACCATATCGTCTCGAATGCCTCGGCCACGCAGCCCCAGTGCACGCCAGTTCCATCGAGCCTCGGCCACGGTCCACGCATGCGCGTCAACGCCCGTGATGTCAGGCGCCCGGGTGCCCGACGCACCCGAGGTGATCGCATGCGCCCAGGCCGCACTGCACACTCCTGTGCCGCAACCCAGGTCAAGAAGTGTCGTGAGCGCAGGGCCCGGCCCGAAATGGTCAAGGGCCGCCAAGGCCGTGAGGTAGTGCACGGGCGCGTAGAACAGGGCAAACGCCGCCCGCTTTCCAGCCGAGTCGAGCGGCGATCGGTCTGGCAATTGTTGGCGTCGTTCGACGTACCGCGCGGACAGAGCTCGCACGGCGCGCGTGAATTCTTGACGTGTGAGCGATGCGAGATGCCGACGTTCCAGGTCCGCCAGCCAGGCGGACTGCACAGAGGAAATGTGCGAATCCACCGGATCAACGAGCCTGGGTGTACCGCGATGGCAGTGGGTGCCCCAGCTGAGGTGCCAGGGCAAGGGCGGCGTCGGAGACCGCATCGATAGCGACGTCTGTCTCGATGTTGAGACCCCGCAGCATGTACAGCAAGTCTTCGGTCGCCAGGTTTCCGCTCGCGCGCGGCGCATAGGGGCAGCCGCCCAGGCCGCCCGCTGACGCGTCGAACGTGGCCATGCCGAAGTCGAGGGCCGCCAGCACATTGGCCAACGCTGTGCCGCGGGTGTCGTGAAAATGCAGGGCGATTCGTGTGGACGGGATGGTTGCCAGCAGTCGGGGCAGAAGTGCTCGGACCTGACCTGGATGGGCCACGCCGATCGTGTCGCTCACGGCGACCTCAAAGACACCCAGGCTCAACAGGCGTTCGGTCAAGGCCACGACCTGCTCGGTCGACACAGGGCCTTCGAATGGACACCCAAAGGCCGTGGACAGGTACCCGCGCACCCGCAGGCCTGCGGACAAGGCCTCCCTGACCACGTCGCGGTAGGTGGCAAACGATTCCTCGATTGAACGACGAGTGTTGCGCTGATTGAACGTTTCTGACGCCGCCGTAAAAATGGCCACGTCGGTGACACCCGCCCCAAGCGCCCGTTCGAGGCCGATGAGATTCGGGACCAACGCCGAGTAGCGCGTGCCAGGTCTTCGTGTGATGCCCGCGAAGACGTCGGCCGCGTCCTTGAGTTGAGGAATCCATTTCGGACTGACAAAAGCCGACACTTCGATCGCTCTCAAGCCTGCGTTCGTGAGCCGGTCAACAAACGCGATCTTGTCGGCCGTGCTGATGAGTGCGGACTCGTTCTGGAGACCGTCACGCGGTCCCACCTCCACAACCGAGACGGCTGAAGGGAGCGTGGCCACGCTACTCGAGCTCCACGAGTATCAGCTCAGGCTGGACTAAGTCGCCCTCGCGACAGAACACGGCCTTGACAAGGCCCGCGCGAGACGCGCGGATGGGAATCTCCATTTTCATGGCCTCCACCACCACCAGCGGATCTCCTTCCTCAACGCTCATGCCCGGACTGACGTGCACTTTGACCACGGTGGCCGACATGGGGGCTCGCAGCCCGTCGTCGTGGGTGACACGGTGTCGCGCGGGGCCCGTGTGCGGCTCAATTTGCCAGTCGCGGGCTGTGGCGTTGAGGCCGGTCCACGCGCCGCCCTTCGTCGAAATGCCGCAGGCGATCCGGCGCTCGTCGCCGTGCGCGATGCTCCATTGACCATCCGCCCGGTCGGTCACCACAAACTGACCGTCCACACCCTCGATGGTGACCGTTGAGCCGTCCACCGTGGCCAGCCAATCTCTTCCGTGACTCGAGAGCCGGAATTGCAATGCCATGACTACCAGGCCACCTTGCCAAGCGTTGCCCACGGGTCGATGCCGCTATGGCTGACCCCTGAGGCGGTCGGCGTGCCCGGAGCCGCTGCACTGGTGCGTGCGGCGAGGAGGGCCGCCAGCGCGACCTGGGCCGACAGGTCAGCATCCGATTCGGAAGGTGTGAATTCCTCAAGGTGGTCTTCGATGAATCGGGTGTGCGTTCGGCCGGCCACGACTTCCGGATGGCGTAGGAGCGCCAGCAGAAATGGAATGTTGTGCCGCAAGCCAAGAATCTCGAAGTTGCGCAGGGCCATGGCGGCTCGAGCCCATGCGGCCTGACGGGTCTCGCCAGACGTGATCACTTTCGCAATCATCGGGTCGTAGTGAACACTGATGTGCTGGCCCTCACGCACACCGGCGTCCACGCGGACGCCCGGGCCCTGCGGTTCGCGATAGCGGAGCAGTGGGCCCGCCTGCGGAAGAAACTGGGTGGCTGGATCTTCGGCGTACACCCGACACTCGACGGCATGACCGCGCAGGGTGATGTCGTCCTGCCTGAAGGGGAGACGTTCGCCCGCGGCGACCAGCAATTGCGTCCGGACGAGGTCGAGACCCGTCACAGCCTCGGTCACCGGATGTTCCACCTGCAGTCGCGTATTCATCTCAAGAAAGTAGAAGTCGTCGCCTGACAACAGAAACTCGATGGTGCCGGCATTGACGTAGCCCACAGCGCGCGCAGCGGCGATCGCGGCCTGTGTCATCCGTTCGCGGATCGCCGAGGTCACGGTCGGACCTGGTGACTCTTCGACGACTTTCTGGTGCCGACGCTGCAGGGTGCAGTCTCGCTCGAACAGATGCACGGTTGAGCCGTGGCTGTCGGCCATGACCTGAATTTCGATATGCCGAGGCATCTCGATGAGGCGCTCGACATACAGCGTCCCATCGGCGAAGGCCCGCTCGGCCTCTCGCCGCGCGGCATCGGTCGCCTCGGCAGCTTCCTGCAGAGAC
>JABMNV010000016.1 GCA_013203475.1 Acidobacteriota bacterium | reverse complement strand
TTCCGGTTGTGCTCGGCCAGCGTGGACGCGAACACGTGTGTCCCATCGTTACGGCTGACGAAATAGAGAAACTTGACGCCCGCAGGCCGCACGGCGGCTTCCAGTGACGCACGGCCCGGGGCGGCGATAGGCCCCGGCGGAAGACCGGGGTATCGGTACGTGTTGTAGGGCGAGTCCACCCGCAGGTTCTCGCGCGTGAGATTGCCGTTCCACTCGCCTGCTAACAGCAGCGCGTAGATGACAGTCGGGTCACACTGCAGCCCCATCCGAATGCGCAGGCGGTTCTGATACACGGCCGACACGACCGCGCGCTCGGGTGGATGTGCGGTTTCCTTCTCGATAAGTGATGCCAGCGTCACGACGTCGCGGACGCTGAGTCCGCGCGACGTCGCCGCCGCTCGCAGGTCGGCGTCAAACGCGCGCAGGAACCCGGCCACCATGACATCCACCGCGCCTGTGGCGCCCACCGCGCGCGCCAGGTGATACGTGTCGGGAAACAGGTATCCCTCCAGTGACGTGGCCTCAGGATCAATCGCCGCGATGCGCGATGGATCGCGCGCCTCACTGAGAAACTCCTCAGCAGACCCCAGGCCGCTGGCCGCAAACACTTCCGCCATCTCCCACATCGTCAACCCCTCGGGGAACGTGACCGCGCGGGTATAGACATCCCCCCTTGCCAACCGCTGGACGATGGCTCTCGGGGTGGCCACGTCGGCAAACCGATATTCGCCGGCTTGCAATCGCCGGTCGGCCCCGACCAGCCGAACCGCCGCTCGAAAGAGCAGCGGATGTGACACGACGCCGGCCTTCGCCAGGCGATCAGCGATCGCCGACACGCCGGCACCGGCTGGAATCTCGACAAACACGCTCTCGTCAGAGAACCCTCGATAGGGCGCATCGATCAGTCGGTGGCCCCACCACAGTCCACCGGCGACGCTGGCTGCGATCAGCAGTAGCGCAATCACAATGTTCTTCATGTCGTCGACCGGCCGTCCAGATAATCCTGTAGCAGTATCGATGCCGATTCAGCATCGATCAGAGCCTTGCGCTTTCGCCAATCGCGCTCACGAACAGCGAGACGCGCCTCAGCTTCCACGCTCGTCAAACGTTCATCCTGCGTCTCCACCGTCAGCCCTGTCAGATCGCCCAGCGCCTCCACAAACTGCCTGACTTTTGGTGTCAGGTCCGTGTCGTCGCCGTTCAGTCGACGCGGCAACCCCACAACAATGCCGTCAAGATCCGGATCATCCGAGCGCCGCAGCGTCGCGATAATCGCCGCAATAGCATCCGCCGATCGACGCGGACCGCCAATCACGGGCACCATCCGCCACGGCCGCGCCAAAGTGGCCGAGTAGTCAGACAGAGCCAGACCGATTCGCTTGGTCCCGTAGTCCACACCAAGAAAACGCACGGGCAGAGTTTACAGGGGTCCTGGGGTCCTGGGGTCGTGGGGTCCTGGGGTCCGCTACAATGGATGGCTTATGGTCAAGCGAGGGATTATTGGGATCACCCTTGGGGTCCTGGTGGCAGCGTCGGCCTGCGGGAGTGCGTCGACCCCGCCTGACAGTGGGCGCCCGAAGGTGGTGATCATCGGCTTTGATGGCATGGACCCGGATTTGGTCCGGGAGTTCATGGCGGCAGGTCAATTGCCGAACCTCGCACGGGTGATGAAGACGGGGGGGCTCTATGACCTCGACACCACCGTCTCTCCAGAATCGCCGACCGCGTGGGCCTCGTTCGCGACCGGCGTCAATCCAGGGAAACACAATATTTACGACTTCCTGGTGCGTGACACTACCACCTACATGCCTGACCTCGGCATGGTGACCCGCACGCCTCCGACGTTCCTCTGGGACTGGATCCCGACCTCTCGCCCGACGATCACTTCGTTACGCGGCGGTACGTCGTTCTGGGTCACGGCTGGCCAGTCCGGGGTCCGCAGCAGCATTCTGACCGTGCCTGTGACATTCCCGCCTGAAGATGTGCCCAATGGCGAACTCCTGGCAGGCTTACCCTTGCCCGATGTCCGCGGCACGATGGGGACCTTTCACTACTACGCCACGGATTTGAGTCGTTTCGAAGAGGGCAACACGGAGTTTGGCGGCATTCTCAAGCGCCTGGCGTTTGACGGCACCACCGCCCGAACCACGCTCGTCGGTCCACCCAATCCCATCGTGCGCGGCAAACTGACCGCGCTCCGCGCCAAACAGACGCTGACCGACTCCGACCGCACGGCGCTGGCTGAACTGCAGACCAGGGAAGACGTCACGCTGCCGCTGACCGTCACCTGGTCCAAAGGGCGGGGCCACGCCGAGATTGATCTGGCGGGCCAGAAGCTCACCCTCAAGGCAGGTGAATGGTCCAAATGGATCAACCTCACCTTCCGGATCAACCTCTTCGTTTCGATTGAGGGGATGGCACAGATTCACGTGATCAAGGCTGACGATGACCTGCAGATTTACGTGTCACCGGTCAACTGGAAGCCGGACGCGCCTCCCCTGCCCATCTCTTCACCGGAGCATTTTTCGGCTGACCTGTACGACACACTGGGACCGTTTCGAACGCTCGGATGGGCCGAAGCCACGTGGCCACTCAACGAAGACCGGATGAGTGAGGCCACGTTCATGGACGACTTGTATCGGGCCTTCGACGACCGCGCCCAGGTCATCCTGAACCGGCTGACTTCGGGTTCCTGGGATCTGCTCATTGGCATCATCGAGTCCACCGATCGCGTGCAGCACATGATGTGGCGGCATCGCGACACCACGCACCCACTGTACGACGCCAGTGCGGCGGCGAAATACGGCGACTCCATTCTGCGCGTCTACCGGCGCTCGGACCAGTTCATCGGCGAAGTCCTCGACCAGATCAGCAGCGACACCACACTGCTGATCGTCTCCGACCATGGCTTCCACTCGTGGCGCAAAGCCGTCAACCTCAACACGTGGCTGGTCCAGCAGGGCTTCATGGTCCTGAAGGGCCAGGAAGTGGTCGGAGAGAAGACGCTTGATGACCTGTTCGGCGGCGGTGGGGAATTCTGGGAAAACGTCGATTGGTCGCGCACACGAGCCTATGCGATGGGGCTCGGCCAGATTTACTTCAACCTCCGTGGACGCGAGGGCCAGGGGATTGTCTCAACCGGCGAGGAATACCGCTCCCTCGCCAACGACCTCCGCTCACGTCTGATGGCCGCCCTCGTGGACCCTGACACAGGTGAACACATCGTGACGAATGTGTACCTGCGCGATGACGTCTACGCAGGCGACTATCTGCAGAATGCTTCAGATCTGCAGGTCGGGTTCGCCGACGGCTATCGCGTGTCATGGCAAACGACACTCGGAGGCGCGCCGACAGGCATTGTCTACCCCAATATGAAGAAGTGGTCAGGGGACCACGGCGGCTTCGACTTCGCGACAACGGCCGGTGTGCTGATCAGCAGCCGTCCGATAACGACCGATGCGCGGGGACGCGCGAACATCATTGACATTGGCCCCTCCGTGCTCCGGCATTTCGGCATCACCATCCCGTCGACCATCGACGGCCGACCACTGTGGGCAGTAGAATCGAAACGTCCATGACATCCAAGTCACGCTGGTTCATTTTTCTGGTCTCGACCCCGTTGGTGGTACTGGTGGCCGTCGGCGGCATTCTGGGCGCCCGGATCAGCCCTCCACCCGAACAAACGTTTACGCACCTCCGAGTCTTCGAGGACGTGGTGTCGCTGATTATGTCGAGCTACGTCGAGACGGTCGACGCGGACCGGGTGATGGACGGAGCGATGCGCGGCCTGACCGACGGACTCGACCCGATGAGCGCCTATCTGATGCCGGAGGAAGTCACCTTCGCTCGGGGCAATACTCCCCTGCCGGAGGGAGATGTCGGCCTGGTGGTGTCGCGGCAGTTCTACCTGCGCATCGTGGGCGTGCGGGACGGATCCCCTGCGGCCCGTGCGGGTCTGCGCAGCAACGACTTCATTCGCGGCATCGACAACAAACCCACCCGTGAGGTCTCAGCGTTCGCCGGCGCGCGTCTCCTCCGCGGGGCGCCCGGATCAACGGTGGAACTGACCGTCCTGCGGGGCAACGCCGCCGAACCGCACGTCGTCACACTCGAACGAGAAGTCTTGTCCGACCAGACCGTCACCACCACCCGACAATCGAATGGTCCGGCAGTGGTCCGAATCGCGAGTTTTGGGGCAGGCACGGCACAGGCACTCAAGACCGCAATGGCCGGACTGCAGCAGGCCGGAGTGACTGGCGCCGTCATCGATCTGCGTGGGACTGCGGACGGGCCCATGACGGAAGGGATCGACGCGGCCCGGCTGTTTGTCAAGTCGGGCACATTAGCCATTCGTGCCGAGCGCACTCCTCCCCCAGTGACCATCACCGCCGACGTCGGCGACGGGGCGATCACCATGCCCCTCGTGCTGCTCGTGTCCAACGGCACGGCAGGTGCGGCGGAGGTGTTTGCTGCGGCGCTCAATGGCAATGGCCGCGGCGACTTGGTCGGGGAACCGACCGCTGGCCTTGCAGCCCAGCAGCGACTGGTCGCCCTGCCTGAGAACCGCGGGTTGTGGATGACCTACGCGCGGTACCTGGCGACAGATGGCGAGCCGATTCATGGACGAGGATTGCGCCCAAATCTGGCCGTCGAATCACCCAACGTCGCGTTTGATGACGTGCCGCCAACCACCGATGAGATGTTGGCCAGAGCGATTGAGCGGCTCACGACACGGGCTAAAGCACGATAAAACATTGCATCCTTGACAGTGCTCAGGGCGCAGCGTATAACCGCCGAGCGGAGGCAGAATGAACAAGCAGGATTTGATCGCAAAAGTTGCGAAGGACGTCGGGTTGACGAAGGTAGGCGCCGCTGCAGCGGTGGAATCGTTGCTGGAAGGCATCGCCAAAACTCTGAAAAAGAACGGGTCGGTCACCCTGGTCGGCTTTGGCACCTTCAAGACGTCCGTCCGCAAGGCGCGAACGGGTCGGAACCCTCAGACCGGTGCTGCGGTCAAGATTCCCCGCCGTAAGGTGGCTCGCTTTTCCCCAGGGAAAGCCCTCAAAGAGAGTCTCAACTAAAGATCGCCCCTTCTCGGGGTATAATGTCCGTTCGTCTTCGGCCCGGGGAGGCCCACAGTGTGGGTGTGTCTGGACGAGGCCGTGAAGACCTTAGGCGCGTAGCTCAGCTGGTTAGAGCGCCTGCTTGACATGCAGGAGGTCGGCGGTTCGAGTCCGCCCGTGCCTACCATTATTTGATCTGAGCTTTCGCCATGTCCGTTGTTACCATCACGCTTCCTGACGGGTCCGAGCGCAGTGTGCCTTCCGGCACACGGGTGTCGACCTTCGCCCAGGACTCGTTGCCGGGTGGCGTTGTTCGAAAGGCGCTCGCCGCTTACGTGGACGAGACGCTGGTGGATCTGAGCTATCCCCTGACGCAGGATGCCCGCCTGCGAATCATGACGCCCGAGGGCTCCGAGGCCCTCACCCTGTACCGGCATTCGATGGCGCATCTGCTGGCCGCTGCAGTGACACAACTGTTCCCGGGCACCCAGTGTGGCATCGGCCCGGCCACCGACGAGGGCTTCTTCTACGACTTTGTGGTGGAGCGGCCATTCGTGCCCGAAGACCTCAAGAACATCGAAGCGCAGATGAAGGCGCTGGCCAAGCAGGACTTGCCCTATGAGCGGCAGGAATGGAATCGCGACGAAGCCCTTGAGTTTTTTGGCCAGCGCGGTGACCCGCTGAAGGTGCAACTCATCGAGGAAAAGACCGCGGGACAGTCACAAGTGTCCTGCTACACCATCAAGGACCGAGAGACATTTGTGGACTTCTGTGTTGGACCACATGTGCCGTCCACCAGCAAGCTGAAGGCGTTTAAACTACTCAGCGCATCGAACGCGTATTGGAAGGGCGATGCCAGTGGCACGCCGATGCAGCGCATCTACGGGACAGCGTTCTTCAAAGAAGACGACCTCAAGCAGTATCTGCATCAGGTCGAGGAATCCAAGAAACGCGACCACCGGCGTCTCGGCAAAGAGTTGGGGCTGTTTACGTTCCACCCCTACGCGCCTGGCGCGCCGTTCTGGCTGGGCAAGGGCACCACGCTCTACAACCTTCTGGCCAACTACATGCGGGAAGTCCTTTTCCCCGCGGGATACAGCGAAGTCAAGACTCCCCTGATCTTCAACAAGGCGCTGTGGGAGACCTCCGGACACTGGCAGCACTACCGCGAGAACATGTTTCTGATTGACGACAAGGCCGCCAGTGCCGACAAGGCCGCAGACGGAGCCGAGGCGGTGGCCGATCCCCACAACATGGGCGTCAAGGCCATGAATTGCCCGGGCCATATGCTGGTGTTTAGCAGTGAAACCCGGTCATACCGAGACCTGCCGCTGCGCCTGCATGAGCAGACTCCCCTGCACCGCAACGAGGCCTCTGGCGTTCTGGGCGGCCTCACCCGGGTTCGTCAGTTCTCGCAAGACGATGCCCACTGTTTTGTGATGGAGTCGCAGATCGGGGATGAGGTGGAACGGCTGCTTCACCTGGTCAAGCGGGTCTATGGAGATTTTGGCCTCAGCTACCAAGTCAAGCTCTCGACCCGACCGGAGGAGTTCATGGGCGATCGGGCAACCTGGGACCATGCCGAGGCGGAACTGACCCGGGCACTTCAGGCCACGGACGTCCCATTTACGGTCGACGAAGGTGATGGGGCGTTCTACGGCCCCAAGATCGACTTTGACGTCATGGATTCGATCGGCCGGAAATGGCAGTGCGCCACGATCCAGCTCGACTACCAGATGCCCGTGCGTTTCGACCTCAAATACAGCGGGTCGGACAACCTGGACCACCGGCCCGTGGTCATCCATCGGGCGATTTTTGGAAGCTTTGAGCGATTTATCGCGTTGCTGATCGAGCACTACGCAGGGGCGTTCCCGCTGTGGCTGGCCCCGGTGCAGGTGGCAGTTCTCCCTCTGGCGGACCGGCATTTGGAGTGGGCCGAGGCGGTGCAGACCCGGTTGGCTGCCGCTGGCCTCCGGGTGCAGGTCGACGCGCGCGTGGAGAAGATTGGTTATAAGATTCGTGAGGCCCAACTCCAGAAGGTGCCCTACATGTTGGTCATGGGCGACCGGGAGACTGCCGAGGGGACGGTCGCGGTGCGCAGTCGCACCGGCGGCGACCAGGGCGCCAGGGCGCTGGACGAGTTTGTGGCCACGGCTGCAGCGGAGGTCCTCGCTCGGACGTAGGGAAGACAGAAGGATCGGGTTTTTCGAGTTCACGATTTTACAAAGGAGTTCGTTATCGCTTACGACCGAGGGCCACGACGCGACGACCGCGTCCGTACCAATGAACGAATCCGGGTTCGAGAAATCCGGGTGATCGACGACAACGGCGAACAACTGGGCATCATGCCACCACCGCAAGCGCTCGTGGTGGCACGGTCCAAGGGTCTTGATTTGGTGGAAATCTCGCCAACGGCGGTTCCGCCCGTGTGTCGGATCATGGACTTTGGCAAGTATCAGTACGAGCAGCAGAAGCGCACACGAGCCGCGCGGAAGCACCAGAAGATCATTGAGGTCAAAGAGATCAAGTTCAGGCCCAAGGTAGACGAGCACGATTATCAGTTCAAGAAGAAGCACATTGAGCGCTTCCTTGAAGACGGAGACAAGGTCAAGGCAACGATTTTTTTCCGCGGCCGCGAGATGGCGCACCCAGAAATCGGGCGGCGTATTCTTGAACGACTGACGGGAGAACTGGGCGAGATGGTGGTGGTGGAAACCATTCCCAAGAAGGAAGGGAACCAGATGCATACGATTCTGGCACCCAAGCCCGGATACAAGAGGGTACAGCCTCCCAGCGAGGCGAAGCCGGTCGACAGCACATCGGGTGATGTGCCATCAGAGTGAGTGGAGACGAGAATGCCGAAGTTAAAGACCCATCGAGGCGCCGCGAAGCGCTTCAAGAAAACTGGAACGGGAAAATTCACGAGGTCAAAGGCGTTCAAGCGCCATATCCTCACGAGCAAGACCACGAAGAGTAAGCGCCAGATGCGCGGGTCGGAAGTTGTTGATAAAACTGACCAGGCACGTGTGAAGCGCATGCTCCCCTATGCCTAGAACGACTAGCCATCGTGGCTAACCAGCCACCCTGGCTAAATTGACGAGTGAGTTGAAAGGACTACCATGCCTCGCGTAAAGAGAGGAACCGTTCGTGTTGCCAAGCGGCGTAAGCTGCTCAAGCGTGCGAAAGGGTTCTACGCCAATAAGAGCAAGCTGTATCGAGCCGCCAAAGAGTCGGTCGATAAAGCGCTCAACTATGCCTTCACTGGTCGTCGCCGCAAGAAGCGCGACTTCCGTCAACTGTGGGTGGTGCGCATCAATGCGGCCGCACGCGAAAACGGCATCACCTACGGCCAGCTGATCTGCGGTTTGAAGGCCGCCAACATCGGACTGGACCGCAAGAGCCTGGCCGAACTCGCCGTGAACCACCCGGCCGCGTTCGCAAACGTCGCCGCGCAAGCCCTGGCCGCGCAGCCCAAGACCGCGACCCATTCAGCCAAAGGCACCCGCGCACCGCGCAGCGTTTCCGCATAACGCTGCGCCCCGCCTGCGCTGAACGCTGGACGGAGTTCAGCGTTCGGTGCCCTCGCGGTACAATAAGCGCCGCTATGTCCGTCGAAGATCTGCAACAGCAATTTGTCGCCGCGATGAACGCCGCGTCGACGTCGGCTGACCTCAAGGCCTTGCGTGACGACTTTCTGGGTCGCAAGCAGGGCCGTGTGACAGCGTTGGTCAAGTCTATTGCCAGCGCGCCACCCGATGAACGCCGGGCGCTCGGAGCGGGGGCCAACGCCCTCAAACAACTGATCGAGAACGCGCTCACCGTCAGAGAGGCGGAGGCTCTGGCCGCAGCCCCTCCCAAAGACGCCCTCGATGTCACGCTGCCGGCACGGCAGCCGTGGATGGGTCGTCGGCATCCCCTGACGCAGGTCCAGGAACGTGTCGAAGACATCTTCA
The DNA here is from genome assembly GCA_013203475.1 of Acidobacteriota bacterium. GTDB lineage: Bacteria > Acidobacteriota > Vicinamibacteria > Vicinamibacterales > SCN-69-37 > SYFT01. Next base: position 13,345 of record JABMNV010000016.1, on the reverse strand, counting down.
TGGCCATGGGGTACCAGGTCATCGAAGGGCCCGAGATCGAAGACGACTGGCACAACTTCGAAGCGCTAAACATGCCGGCGGAACATCCTGCGCGTGACATGCAGGACACGTTGTATCTGTCCTCCCCTGTCCCGGTTCCCGACGGCGGGCGCGCCGCCACGCTGCTGCGCACACATACATCAGGCATGCAGATTCGCTACATGGAGCACCATGAGCCGCCGGTGCGAATCATCGCACCAGGTCGGGTCTATCGGCGCGACAGCTTCGATGCCACGCATACACCGATGTTCACGCAGATCGAAGGGCTGGTGGTGGATGAGGGCATCAGCCTGGGCGACCTGAAGGGGACGCTCAACACATTTGCCGAGGCGTTCTTCGAGGCCCGTGTGGCCACGCGGTTTCGCCCCAGCTTTTTCCCATACACCGAGCCGTCGGCTGAGCTCGACGTGGAGTGCCAGGGTTGCAGCGGACGCGGCTGCCCGTTGTGCAAACAGACGGGATGGATCGAGGTGCTCGGGTGCGGCATGGTGCACCCGGCGGTGTTTGAGGCCGTTGGCTACGATGCCAACCGCTACACCGGCTTTGCGTTCGGTGTCGGCATCGAACGACTGGCCCTGCGCCTGTATGGCGTAGACGACATCCGGATGTTCTACGAAAACGACCTCCGGTTCCTGCAGCAGGTCGCGCTGTGAAGGCTCCGGTTGCCTGGCTGCGTGAATTCGCGGACCTTCCCGACACGGCCCGGGTTGAAGAAATCGCTGAGCGGGTCGCGGGCGTGGGCTTCGAAGTCGCTGGCATCGACGGTGACGTCATCGACTTCGAGATCACGGCCAATCGGCCAGACTGTCTCAGTATCCGTGGTCTGGCGAGAGAGGCGGCCACGGTATTCGGGGTCCAGGGGTCCGTGGGTCCGGGGGTCCAGGGGTCCGGCAGTCCGGGGGTCCACCAGGGGGTCCAGGGGCCAGAGATCCAGGTCACGCTTGAGTCACCGTTGTGTGGGCGCTACGCGCTGGTGCTGGCCGACGTCACCGTCGGGCCGTCACCCTCCTGGCTGGTGGATCGACTCACTGCGGCTGGCGTCCGACCAATCAACAACGTCGTCGACGTGACGAACTACGTCATGCTCGAGTGTGGTCAACCGCTACACGCGTTTGATCTCGCGCGTCTGGCGGGCCCTGAGATCCGGGTGCGCCTGGCCCGCACCGGTGAACCCCTCACCACGTTGGATGGACAGTCGCGGATGCTCGACCAGTCGATGCTCGTGATCGCGGATCGCGATCGCGCGGTCGGAGTGGCCGGTGTCATGGGCGGCGCCACATCAGAAGTCTCGTCAGCCACGACACGCGTCGCGCTCGAAAGTGCCTGGTTCCAACCGGTGACGGTGCGCGCCACGGCCAAACGCCTCGGCTTGAAGACCGAAGCCTCGTCGCGTTTTGAGCGAGGCGCAGATGTGGGTGCAGTCCCGGCTTCGCTGGCCCGCGCCCTTGATTTGCTGGAGGCTATTGGTGGAGGGCGTCGCGTCGGCAATCTCATTGACGTGTATCCCGCCCCCGCCGCCCCAAGGGTGGTCACACTCACGCGCACAAAACTTGACCGCTTGCTCGGCGACCACGTTCCTGACGCGGACGTCACACGGATAGCGGTGGCGCTCGGATTTGCGACGACGCCCACTGGCAGCGACTGGCAGATGGAAGTCCCTTCGTGGCGCGTCGACGTTTCGTGTGAGGCGGACCTTATCGAGGAGATCGGCCGGCACTGGGGAGTCAATCGAGTGCCCGCGACCTTTCCGGCGCTGCGCACCGCGCCAGGTCGCTCGCACGCCGGCGTCCTTCGGACACGGCGGATCAGGCGCCTGATTTGCGGCGCAGGTCTCCAGGAAGCTGTGACATTCACGTTCATCGAACGGGCGGCCGCTGAGTGGTTTGTCGTCGATCCCGCAACCCTGGTCTCAATCGCGAATCCCCTCTCCGAAAAATTTGCCATCCTGAGACCCTCATTACTGCCGGGGTTGCTCGACGCTCTTATCTACAATCGTCGGCGCGACATCGACGATGTGCGGCTGTTTGAGGCGGGCGCGGTCTTCGAGGCGACCGGGGAGCACCAACGCGCCGCATGGGTGCTGTGTGGCTCGCGTCAGACGCACTGGAGCCAGCCGGCGGTCGAGGTCGACCTGTTCGACGCACTCGGTGTGGCCGGCGTCCTTGCCGATGCCTACCACGTCACGTGGCGAACGGAACCTGATCTGCAGTCACCGTGGTATGTCCCGGGCCGCGCGGCCGCCCTGATGGCCGACGACGGAACGGGCCCGAGACACGTCGGCAGCGCCGGTCAGTTGCGTCCGGAGATTGCCGCGGCACGCGGCCTGACGGCCGGCGTCGTCGTGGCGGGCGAGATCGACGTGCACGCGTTGCACGACAACACAGCAGACGGCCGCCGCATCACGGCGCTACCGCGGCACCCTGCAGTCATTCGGGATCTCTCAGTTTTGATCGCGACCGGCTTGCCTGCGGCGGCGGTTCGTGGCACGATTCGGGCGAATGCACCGGCAACGCTCGTCGCGATTCGGGAGTTCGACCGGTACCAGGGTCGAGGCATTCCTGACGGTCAGGTCAGCCTCTCGCTCCGGCTCACGTTCCGGGATCGGGATCGCACACTCACAGACGCGGAAGTGCAACACGCCGTGGAACGCATCGTGGACGCGCTGATCAAGACACACCATGTCACATTGCGGAATCACTAGACCCTGAACGCTCCGACACACAAAGGACGACCGGATGCCACCCACGACCGACCTGCTGCCAATCGACCGCCTGGAAGAGAAAGTCAAACAACTGGTCGCCATGATCGGGACCCTGCGCGCCGATCGTGCGAGCGCCCTCGATCACGTGGCACGTCTGGAACGTGACATTGACGCCGCCAAGACGCGCATCACGGAACTGGAGTCGACAACCGTGGACGCGAGTTCGTTACGCGAGGAACGGGAGCAGATTCGTAACCGCGTTGTCGAGATGATCTCGCATATCGAAAAACTGAACCTGTAACCAGAATCATTCATGACTAGCCGCCTCGTGACCGTCGAGATCCAGGGACAGCGTTACGCTGTCCGGAGCGACCTTGATCCGGCGTATATCGCCGAACTGGCGCTCTATCTTGATCAGAAAATGCGTTTGGCGGCCGAGGAACTGGCCAGTGCCGACTCCCTGCGCATCGCGATCATCGCCGCTCTCAACCTGGCAGATGAACTCTACCGCGCCAGGGCGGAGGGCGCCGGCCTGGAAGGCCGAGTGCTGGAGCGGACCGCAGATATTGAGCGCCTCGTCGATGCGGTTCTCGCTGGACAACAACGAATTGCGGTGTAGGATCGTTTTGGCGTCCTGCTTTGCTCGTGATGGCTCGGAACGTCGTTTGAGCCGATGCTTTTTTTCGAAGTGATCTGCAACGCCGCGCGGTGTGCATGCCTCCGTGGCGAGGAAGCCTGAAGCGCGGTTCTTGAGCGGTTCCACCTGCACTTGCAGGTTCATTCGACCTCCCCACACGGCAAAGCGGGGCCAACTTACCAACGCCCTTACTCCTGTGACAATTGCCACCATTGGTGAACGCGCGCTCATTGCCCGGCTGCACTCGCGCCTGCCTGTCTTACCACCCTGGGTCCTCACCGGCATCGGTGACGACGCGGCGGTCCTCAAACCCGCCCGCGGCACGGTGGACATCGTCACCACGGACGCGCTAGTCGAAGATGTGCACTTCCGCCGCACGTGGTCCACGCCGCGCGACATTGGACACAAGGCGCTGGCAGTCAATCTCAGTGACCTGGCGTCCATGGGCGCCACGCCCAGAGCCTTGTTGCTTTCACTCGCGCTCCCCGCGGCGTTCCCTCTCGATGATTTTGATGGCCTCGTCGATGGTTTCATCTTCCTTGCGGGAGGGGCGCAGGCCCCGCTGGTGGGCGGCAACCTCACGCGCTCACCAGGTCCACTCATGGTCAATGTCACCGCGGTGGGGAGCGCACAACCGCGCCGGGTCCTGCGACGCTCAGGTGCGCGGCCGGGCGATCGTCTGTTTGTCACCGGGGCACTGGGTGCCGCCGCAGCCGGCTTGGCGATGTTCGAGGCCGGGGACCACGCGAGCGAAGGCGACCTCGAGTGTCTCACTGCCTATCGCGCGCCGCTCCCCCGCCTGCGCACCGGCATCATCGTCGCGCGTAACCGGGCGGCTTCCGCCTGTATGGACCTGTCTGACGGTCTGGCAGACGCGGCGGTCCAGATTGGCGACGCGAGCGGATGCGGCATCGAGCTCGATGCTGCCACCATTCCTGTGCAGGCCGGCGCACGCCGCTGGGCTGAGAGCCTCGCGCAGTCTCCGGCCACGTTCGCTCTGGGAGGCGGCGAGGACTACGAACTGCTCTTTGCCGTCCCCAAGCGACGCACGCGCCTGTTCCTGACAGCGGTGCGACAGGCGGGGGAGGCTTCCATCACCGAGATCGGCGTGTGCACCAAGACGCCGGGCCACTGGCTGGTCGAATCAGGAACCCGCCGGCCTCTTGAGGGCGGATTCAGGCACTTCTGAGACCAAAGCCATGTCTGTGCGCCTGTCACAATCCTTGCGCGTCAAGTTCCTCACGACGGCTCTAGCAGCCGTGGCCTTTGTGCTGGTGTACGAGCGCGTGATGCAGGATTCGCGCACCGTTCGAATCGAGACTGCCAGTGAAACAGAGGCGCCGTCGCCGGGTCGAGCGGTGCGTTTTCAGGTCACGGCGTACTGCAAAGGTGAAATTACGGCAGCTGGATTCCGAGTGCGCGCTGGAATGGCGGCGGCTGATCCCAAACTGTTGCCAATGGGATCGGTCATCAAGATTGAAGGGGTTCCGGCGCCGTACGAAGGCATCTACACCGTCCTGGATACAGGTCCGGCCGTCCAGGGGCGCATTCTCGACATTTATATGTGGAGTTGCTTCAAAGCGCTCGATTTCGGACGTCGGCGGGCCGCAGTCACCGTGCTGCGACTCGGGTGGGATCCCAAAGACTCCGTTCGATAAGAGTGCGCGCTGGGCATATTCATTCGCCTCCCTCCCGCCGATAACGGCTAAGAGCTCCCTACAGAGGCACACCATTTTATGCAGAGTCTACACGTGAAGTTGTTCGTTGGCGGCGCTGGGCTCGCCGTTGCACTTGCCGTTCCGACCATGGCGTTGGCCCAGCAGGCCGGGTCACTGTCGTCGACTCGCGCCATTGGCGAGGAGTACCGCATCGAACTCAGTGGCGGCCTCTGGGATCCGACCGTGTTCGGAGTGATTGCTTCAGAGCAGTTTGGTATCGCCGGCACCGAAATCAACCTTGTGGATGATTTGGGTTTTGGCAAGATCCGGTTTCGCGACGGGCGCCTGGTGCTGCGCCCTGGAAAGAAACACAAATTTCGCGTGCAGTACACGCCCATCAGTTACTCGGCCGACGCTACGCTGGCTCGAGACCTGGTGTTCAATGGCATTCTGTTTCCCGTGGAGGTGCCCATTCAGTCGACGCTTGACTGGAAAGTGTGGCGGTTTGGTTATGAGTTCGACTTCATCTACACCGACCGTGGATTCCTCGGCATCTTGATCGAGGGGCGGTACACCGAAATGAACGCCAGCCTGAAATCGGCCCTCGGCGATGAGTTCAGCTCCGCCAAGCTCCCCCTCCCTTCCTTTGGGCTTGTCGCGCGCGTCTACCCAATCAGGAATCTGTCAATTACGGCTGAAGCCAGCGGGTTCAAGCTCCCGAATTTCGACGAGCGTTATGCCGCAAACTACCTGGACGTGGACGTGTACGGAACGTTCAACGTCACGCACCATCTGGGTGTCCAGGCAGGATGGCGTCGGATCACGACCGATCTCAAGTTTGAGAACGACACAGGTGATCTGAAATTCGACGGGCTCTGGTTCGGTGGCGCAGTGCGCTTCTGACGCCGGCGTCCGCTCCTACTGGATCCAGACACCCAGGAAGCGGGTGTCGTCGCCCCCGGAAAGGACCGCTGGCTGAAACCCTGACGCAGAGGTCACGGCCAACGACCACGACCCCATCACGTCGGCCGGAGGCAGCGTGACCACGTGCTCCTGCCAGGCCTCCAGGGTTACCACCTCGCGCCATTGACCAGACGTGATCGTGACCACGTTGTCGACGCCCCCGTTGCGCACCTGCATCACGCGCGTGCGACCGGCAAACGCCGCGCCCCCGCTGAGGACCACCTCGGCGGTTCGACTGCCCCGCACCCAGAAGCCTTCAGCTTCAGGAAAAACGTGGTCGTCGAGAAAGAACGTCTGGATTTCGGCAGGAGACTCCCAGACGCTGCGGGCCATCGCGGAACCCGGCCGCGCCAGCGACTCGGGCACCAGCGTCGCGTCCCATTGCCCTGCCAACTCCGCCGTGTGCGCTTCAATCAATAAAACGGCCGCGCCGGCGGGCAGCACCAAGGGAAACTCATGCGCGGTGTTGGGCGCCAGCGTCAGGTTCGCGAGTGGACGCGGAGACCGCCCAAGGCGGACGATGATCTCGCTGGGCGTGACCTCGTTTGAAATGCCCTCGTCAGACATGACGTCGCGTGCCGGCCGCGGCGTCAATCGCACGCGATAGGCCCCGGCCGGCACACGCGGCAGCGTCAGAATCGACGTCGTGGGGCGATCAACCAGAGGCGCTTGGTCGGAACGAATACGCAGGGGGCGCTCGGTCACATTCCAGAGGCCCACCCCCGGCCCGACCAGAACTGCCGCGCGGCCCTGCCCTGCCGCCCCGTGAACGGCCAACTGCGCGCGAGCGGGATCAAGGACAGTGCTATCCGTCACCGACCAGCCCACACCAGCCATGAGCATGGCACCGATCAGCACACCGCCTGCGACCGCTGACCGACGGCCATGCGGAGTCCCGGTCTGGCGATGCGCGATGACGCCCACAAGTCCCCACACAGCGACCACAACCGCCGCCACGATGCCGACGTGCCACAGGAACGCCCCCTCATCGCGCCAGAAGAAGCTCGGCCACACGCGCGGGAGGTTCACCACTGGGCTCAGCCATTCGAGCCAGGCCGACTGGCCAGTTCGGCCATTCCACGCCATCGCCCCACGATCAACGCCCAGCACGAGCGCCGTCGTGGTCATCGACATCGCGAGCAGCGCCAACAGCCAGGTTCGGCCGAGCGGTTTCGACTGTGCCCAGACCACAGACAACGGCACCGCGAGCAGTGGCAGGGCTGCCGTGAGAAACCGGGCGGGAATGCCTGGGACACCAGCCCACCACATCCAGTAACTTGCCACCGCCATCGAGTACACCAGAAGCATCCCGATGCACAGCGCCGCTGGTGTGCGCCACGCCCGTGGTGCCGCGATCACCAACCCGACAAATGCGGTGGCCAGGACCGGCGCGTATGTGAACAGGCCGAACTGCTGATCAGCAAACAGGCCGACCACGGCACCCCAAATCCAGGAACGCAGCTCCGGATTCGTCCCGTACGGCACCCGTGGATCAACAGTCCCGTAGATGAGGTAGAAAAAAGCGAACCACCCCAGGGCACTAACCAGGGGTACCGCGACGAACGCCCCAACTCGACGCCACCGCACGGCGATCGATCGTGCCGAGTCTGACAGCAGGATGCCAGCGACCGCGAGCCCCAGGAGACCCGCCAGCACGGCGAACCGTGTGTGCAACCAGGGCAGCGCGGCCAGTGCCAGAGAAACGGCGACGATGGACCGCACGGTCGCGGTTCTGGCGGCCACCAGCAGCCACACCCCTGCCGCGACGGCGCAGGCACCGGGCGCGTCCGGAAACACCATCACACTCAGGACGGCCATCGTCGTCGACCCGGCGATCGAGGCCCAGGCGAACCAGGCCGCGGTCTCGACGTGGGTCAGGCGATAGGCCGCGCTCCAGATCAGCGCGCCAGTCAGTCCGCACAGGAGGAGTAGTGTGATTTGCGCGCCCCTGAATCCCGCGACCGCAAATCCAGGTAACACCAGTGCAGACACGCCCGGTGCGTGAATGGAATAGATCGCACCGTTTTGACCGCGCACCAAATAGTCTGGAGCGATAGACCCGCCAAAATACGCCGCATAGTCACGTGCGTCGTGATTGTTCTCGATCTGCAGGTCGGCGTCGTTGAGCAAACTCTGCGTGATGACGAGGTAGTGCGGTTCGTCGCCGCCGGGCACCCGAGGGTCAAGTGCCCATCCGGAACACAGGGCGATGAGCATCGACCCAGTTGCCGCCAGAGCCAGTCCACGGCGTGGCTCCAGTGCGCTCCGCCACACGAGCGCGCGACTGCCCTCGGCGACCAGTAGCGCGGCACCAATGGGCAACCAGGCCAACGGGCCAGTCCAGATGAGGGCAACGCCAGGCAGCGGAATCGGCAACCACGGAAGAACGGTCAACAGCGCGGGTACCGTCGTCATCGGCCGCGCACGCCAACCGGGGACGCACAGGGCCAGGCCGCCCGCGATCAGGGCGACCCACCAGGGCGCAGCAACGATGAGCCTCGGCGAGGTGGCGTCTCCGACCAGCACTGACAGCGTCCCGGCCGCGCACCAGACGGACACCCCGATCACGATGGCAGCCACCGCCGGCTTCGACGCTGCTCTCAGCGTGCGCCCGCGCCCTGGGTCACTTATCGGGTCCACGCCGCGAATTTTTCCTCAGCCGCCGAAAGCGTCTCTTCCTTCTTGCAGAAACAGAACCGTAACTGGGTGCGGCCTCCAGAAGGGTCGCGATAAAAACTGCTCCCGGGAACGCTGGCCACACCGACCTCCGTCACCAGGTGACGGGCCATAGCGACATCATCGGGAAACCCAAACGCGGAGACGTCGGTCATGATGTAGTACGCCCCCTTGGGTTCAATGCAACGAAAGCCCGCCGTCGTGAGGATGTGCATCAGCCGATCGCGCTTCTGTTGATACGTGGCCGCCAGGCCTTCGTAGTAGGTCGCTGGCATCGCCAACGCAGCGGCTGCGGCGTCCTGCAACGGTGCTGCCGCCCCAACGGTCAGAAAATCGTGCACTTTGCGAATCGCATTACTCACGTCAGGGGATGCAATCGTCCAGCCCACGCGCCAGCCGGTCACGCTATAAGTCTTGGAAATGCTGTTGATCGTCACCGTGAGGTCGGCCATGCCGTCGAGCGACGCCATCGAGACGTGTTCGGCACCGTCGTACACGATGTGTTCGTAGATCTCATCGGTCACGGCCAGCGCGCCCCACTGCTGGCAGAGCGCCGCAATCTGCTGCAACTCATCGCGAGTGAACACTTTTCCGGTGGGATTGTTCGGCGTGTTGATGATGATGGCTCGGGTCTTGTTGGAGAACGCGGCAGCCAGTTCGTCTGGGTCGAACGTCCAATCGGCACCGGTGCCGGCCTTGGGCTCATGCAGGCGCACGTACCGTGGCGTGGCCCCTGACAGGATCGCGTCAGGCCCATAGTTTTCGTAGAACGGTTCAAAGACGATGACCTCGTCGCCGGGGTCGACGATCGCCAGCATCGTCGCCATCATCGCTTCGGTAGACCCGCAGCACACGGTCAGGTGCGCTTCGGGGTCAACGACCGTGCCGCGTTGCCGGGACGCCTGCCGCGCAATCGCCTCGCGCAGTGGCTTAGCGCCCCAGGTAATCGCATATTGATTCACGTCGGCCTGAATCGCGTCGCACGCGGCCTGTTTCACGGCCTCTGGTGCCGGGAAATCAGGAAACCCCTGCGAGAGATTGACAGCCCCGTGAGCATTGGCCAGCCGCGTCATCTCGCGAATGACCGACTCGGTGAACTGCGAGGCTTTGATGGATGTGCGAAGGCGGTCAGTCATGCAAAGGACAATCCTGAATGGATCGTTAGCGACCCAATGTTGAGGAGTACAACAGGCGATAGTCTTCGGCTGTGCCGAGGATTTTTCTGACGTACCCCTGGGTTTCGGGGAAAGGAATGCCGTCGACGAATTCGTCGCGATCGAGACCAGGGCGTTCAGCCAGCCAGCGCGTCACACGGTTTTCGCCCGCGTTATAGGCGGCCAGCGCCGGCGCCACGTCGCCAAACTGTTTGATCAACTCTGCAAAGTAGGTCGTGCCAATGCGGACATTGATCTCGGGTTGCGTCAACCGCGCCGTGCTGAACGGGCGAATCTTCAATTGACGCGCATACCGCTGGCCCGTCGACGGCAGAATCTGCATCAATCCCCAGGCATTCGCCGAGGAACGGACCTTGGCGTCGAAGGTCGATTCCTGAGCGACCAGGGCCGCGATCAGGAAAGGGTCGAGCTGGTGAGCCTTGGCATATTTCTGGATGAGCTCCCAGTGGGCAACGGGAAACAGGACGGTCAACAGGTCGCGCGGCAGTGCGTGGCCATCAGCCAAATACTGCGGGTACGCGCGCTTCATCGCGTTGATCGCTGCGCGTAACTCCCCGTTGCGGTTCAGCGCGTACGCCAGCGTGGCGTCAATCACGGGGGAATTGCCATCCACGCGTTGTGTTCGTCGAAGTTCGCCAATCGCATCGCTCCACAATTGCGCGGTGAGCAACGCCTGAATCAAAGCGGCGTTCGTCGGAGCCTGGCCGGGATTGAGTTCAGGTCCCGGCTCGACCGCCTCTATCGAACCGGCGCCGGCAGGGCGCGACGCAGTCAGCAGGTGTTCCAGCGCGCGCGCGGCCTCGCGCCCGTAGTAGGACGTACCGTAGTCGCGGATCGTCTGCTGATAGCCCGCGACGGCGAGATCCCGTTCGCTCAGGCGCTCATGCGCCCGGGCAGCCCAGTACACCCAGCCGGACCGATAGTCGGCACGACGATGGCGGACGGCGGCGTCTTCGAACAGTCGAATCGTCTCCGCGTAGTTGGCGTTGGCAAACGCCCACCAGCCGGCTTTCCACGCCGCCCGACTCCCGAACGAACCGTCTGCAAAACGGGCGTACTGCTCAGTGAAGACGTCTGCGGCCTTGGCGTCTTCGTCGGTCAGAATGTAGTGCGTGCCCAAATCATTGAGCGCCGCTTCGGCAAACGCCGAAGCCGGTGCACGGGCCACAAACGCCCGCACACCCGCGACGTATTGGGTGTGACGGCCCAGGTCGCGCAAGACCCCCAACCGCGTGTGTTCCGCCTCGTCGCGGAGCACCTGCGGGGCCGACAGATTGTCTGTGAGTACCTGCAACGCTTTGAGCGCGGCCGTGTGCCGCTTCTGCTGGGCGTCGATCTGGGCCAATCGCAGTGCGACGAGATCTCGGTCGCCGGCGATCGTGAACTTCTCGATCTCCTGATACGCCTTGCGCGCATCCGACAATTTCCGCGCGGTGTACAGCGCATGGGCGCGCCCCAGCGACGTTGACGCACGTTCAGCCGTGACCAACCGTATCGAGGGGGACAGCTCGCGCAGTCCCTTGAGCGCACTCATCGCTTCATCCGACGCAGGAAAATCATCATGGACACGCAGGAATGCGCGCGTCGCCACATCGTACTGTCCTGATTTCTGTGCCGCGAGGCCAAGCCGAGAGTACGCCTGCACCTCGGCCGAAGGCCTCAACGGCAAGGCAACCAGGTCGGCGAGGGCGCGGGTCGCGCCCGCCCAATCCGCACGAGCTTCAGCCGCATCAGCCGACAACCAGAGCGCAGACTCACGCAGGAACCCCTCGGGTTCCATCCGCAGCACGGCCGCTGCCGACTGGGCGGCGGACGCCGCGTCGGCGGTCGCCAGTTCGGCCTGCCCCTGATGGACCCGGATGTAACGTCCCACCAGGGTCTCAGCCGCCGACTTCTTGAGAGTTGGCAGCGCCAGCTCCGCCTTACCGTCTTCAAGTTGGGCGAGTGCGGTCGCGACGGCGTTGGGGCGCAGCGCCATTGGCGACGGCACGAGCCACAAGTCGTTCTGCGAGTCTGTCGCAAACCCGGCTCCACCCAATGCCACGAGCGCGAGCCCGCCGACCAGCAGCAGAAACCGGTGGCCGATTCGCATCACATTCAATGGCAGTCTTCCCTTCAGGTCTCTGGTCGGTCGGCCTGAGTCATCACTTCAACAGTGCGAACCGAAGTGACGTTCTCGAGGCGTTGCGCGGCATGCCGCGCCAGTAACTCCACCTCTTCGGTCCAGACGGGCGCGTCTTCCTGCTCGGCCGTCCGATTCACATCGTCGGCGTACAAGACCGCGACCACCTCGCCCCCAACCGAAAGCGGCACGACAAAGCCGGTGAAGCCGACCGGCACCTGCATGAACGCTGGTACGGTCGTCTCCCGCCCTGCAACGAGCGGCGGCACGAATGACGTCTGGCGCAGCGCGACCGCGGCCGCCAGCGTTCCAGCCGAGCCGATCGGCATCTCTGTAGGCCCGACGCCGGGTGCAAAGCCGAAGTGGCCCCACGTGCGGAACATGTCGCCATCAACGAGCAGGACAGCCACTCGGGATGTTTTCGCCGCCGCACCCTTTGCCAGCGCCTCAAGAATGCCGCTCAGCGTGGTTGAGTCATCAATCTGGCGAACCGACGCCAGGAGTCGCTCGACCGTGTCCACACGCGTCTCGTGGACATCGTGCCTCAACGTCTCGGCAGAAACTGCCTGGCCGCTAGATGAGCCGCCTACCTGGGCGTGCCCCGCCTGCTGCCGCTCGGCGCGCGGCCGTTCGACCTGCGGCTGGACCAGGCGCTGGTCCAATTCCCGTTGCACTTCCCCACGAATGGTGTCGACCCGATTCCCGAAGGTGCGCTCCGCTGCTGCCCGCGCCTCGCTGACGCCGTGCTCGAGCTCCCGGCGCCAGTGGTCCTCCTGCTCGCCGACCATGCGGACCGGATCGGACGTCAGACTCCGAACGTGCGCGTCGATGTCATGCCGCATCCGGGCAACATACGCATCGACGGCTTCGCGAACACGGTGCTCGATGGCCATAGGACGGGTCATTATGAACCAATTGGGGGCGGAGGTACAAGGTGGGGTGCTGGGTGCTGGGAGGGTGCTGGGTGCTTTAAGACCGTTGAACACCTGAACCTGTTAAGATGGTGTTGCGATTTCGACCTTGTGGGGGCGACACGGCTTCGACGGGGGCAAGGGATCGTGGGATGCATGCCGAGCCATTTCCACTCCGACTCGTTAATCCGGCGGAAAAACAACGCAACTGCGGACACGCAGCTAGCACTCGCGGCTTAAACCCCCGCGACGTCTACCCTGGCCAGCCTGCGGGCTGGGACTAGACGCCATTTAGCAGGCTGGTTTCGACGTGAGTCCGGCACGTCGAAACGAGAACCCACGGACTAGCGGCTGGCACGTTCGTCGAGCTTCGATGTCAGTCGCGAAATTCTAAGCCCGACTATGCATGTAGATTCCTGCGGTGACAGGCCTTTCGGACGCGGGTTCGACTCCCGCCGCCTCC
>JABMNV010000168.1 GCA_013203475.1 Acidobacteriota bacterium | reverse complement strand
CCTCCGGCCCCCCGGCCACGTCGATCTCTACGGCTACTGGCATACGAGTCATTCATCGAACCTTCCTCGCCCCTACACTAATCTCAACGACGAGGTTGTCTCACGGATTATTGGCACAGGGGGAGGCGCATGATTCAGGAACCCCGTCTCTGTGTCGAAATCCTTCAGCAACTGTCTGCCGCCGAGGCGGCACTGAATCGTGTCAGCTTGGCGATCCTTCGGTATCACGTGGAAAAGTGTGTGCCGGAGGGACTCGCAGGAGGCCAAGAAGAAGGAAATAAGAGTTTGAAGGAGCTTGTCGATATTTTCGACCGATTCTCATCCTGACCCACCTTGGGCTCCGCTCGGGGCTCGCAGCAGGCTCGTCTCTGACTCCTTATGGTCGCGGTGGCCAGATCCAAGGCATTGGACCCCAACCTCCAATCTCTTGGTAGCCGGCCGGCATTTTCTTGTGCATGCGCGATATCGGCCCCGATCCTCAGCGTAATCAAGCACTTTTGACCACGGTCTGTCCTGAAAGTGGACCCAGATTTGCACTGAAGTCTGGAAACTAGCCCTGAGCGGGCAATCTTCGCCCGACTCGTGGGAATGGAGGACACATGAACAAACGATTACTTCAATTGGCCATCGCAGGGCTCTGCCTGGCAGTGACTGCGATGCCAGCGGCGGCCCAGGTTTTCACGGGACGCATTGATATTGCCGTCGTCGACAGCACCGGCGCGGTGCTTCCCGGCGTGATGGTTGAACTCAGTGGTGACCAGATGGCCACGGCGGTGACGGATGCCCGCGGAGAGGCCCGCTTTTTGAACCTCGCACCGGGAAAATACACGGTGTCGGCCACGTTGTCCGGCTTCGGTGACTGGCGCAACGAGAACGTGCCGGTCGTCGCCGGCGCGAGTTCGCCACTGCGAGTGTCGCTGGCAGTCGGCGGTGTGTCGGCCTCGGTGAATGTCACCGCGGCCGCGCCCACGATCGACCCAAAGAGGACCTCTCAGTCCACCAACGTGACGTACGAGGAACTGCAGAACGTCCCGTCGTCACGTGACCCCTGGGTCGTGCTGCAGACGATCCCTGGCGTCATCGTTGACCGCGTGAACGTGGGCGGCGCTGAATCCGGCCAGCAGTCCAACTTCCAGGCCAAGGGGGCCAGTGGCGGTGAGAACACGTGGAACATCGACGGCGTGGCCATCACGGACATGTCGGCGCTCGGTTCTTCGCCCGGGTACTACGACTTTGACATGTTCCAGGAAATGCAGGCCACCACTGGTGGCGCGGACGTGTCGAACGTGACGCCTGGTGTGGCGCTCAACTTCGTGCTCAAGAGCGGTAGCAACACGCCCCGCGGGTCGGCTCGCTGGTATTTCGAGAACGAGGATCTGCAGGCGAACAACCTGCCCTCAAACCTGCAGGCGACCCTGGGTGGCACATCGGGCAAGGGCAACCGCATGAAGAAGTACACCGACTACGGTCTCGAAGTGGGTGGGCCAATCTGGAAGGACAAGATTTGGGCATGGGGCGCCTATGGCAAGACTGACGTGACCGTCTTGACGTTGTCGAATACACCGGACCAGACCATTCTGAAGAACACCTCCCTCAAGACCACTGCCCAGGCGACAGCGAATCTTCGCGGCAACTTCACGTACTACCGGGCTGAGAAGAACAAGTTCGGTCGCAGTGCCGGCCCAACCCGTCCGCCAGAAACGACCTGGAACCAGGGTGGTCCGACCCAGTTGTTCAAGGGCGAAGGCAACCTGGTGGTGGGCAATGACGTGTTCCTGACCGCGCGATGGGCCTATGTTGACGGCGGGTTCTTCCTGACGCCACAGGGTGGTCTTGACACGAATATGATCTACTCCGATGACAGTGGTATCGGCCGCAACAGCTGGTACGACTACACGACGGTGCGACCGCAGAACAGCTCGAATCTGGAAGGCACGTTGTTCCGTGGCCGTCACGAAGTCAAGGCCGGATTCGGCTACCGCACGGCCGATGTGGACTCCGCCTATACGGTTCCCGGCAACGGCATCATCACCTACCATGATGGCTATCCCAACATGATTGCGGAAGTGACCGCGTGGAACAAAGTCACCGGCACCGCTGGCAAGTACGTGAGTGGTTTTCTGTCGGACACGATCTCCCTGGATCGCATGACCATCAATCTCGGCGTCCGCTGGGATCGCCAGTCGTCGTCGGTCATGGCGTATTCGCAGGGGGGCAATCCGATCATGCCGACGTTCCTGCCTGACCTGACGGGTCAAGCGGCTGACGATGTCATCGTCTGGAGCTCGATCACTCCTCGCGTGGGCGTCAACTACGCCCTGACGGACGACCGCAAGACGATTGGTCGCCTCAGCTACGCGGCGTTCGCGTCGCAGATGAACGCTGGTGCGGGCGGCTTCTTCTCAACCGTCGGGTCGTTCCGCGGTGTCTACGTCTACGATGTGACCGACCTGAACGGCAACGGCACGGTGGATGCCGCTGAGCTCGCGGGCCGCACGGCGGAGAACTGGTACGGATTCGACATCAACGACCCGGGTAACGTCTCCACACCAAATCACACGGTGGGTGACTACCAGGTGCCGACCACGCACGAAGCGATCTTCGGTGTCGACCACGAGCTGAGAGCAAACCTCGGTGTGAGCGCGAGCTACACGTATCGCAAGTTCGTGAACTTCAACTGGCGTCCGGTTCAGGGCCTGCGCAGCGACGACTACGTGCAGGGTGGGACCTTCTCCGGCAACGCATCGCCGGTCGGGGCGTACAGCGTGCCGTACTACATCACCAACAACCAGCCGGCCGACCGCAACGCGACCGAATACGTCAATCGCGACGGCTACAGTCAGCGGTTCTCCGGCTTCGAGATGTCTGCCACCAAACGTATGTCCGATAAGTGGATGGCGCGCTTTGGCTTCTCGATCAACGACCATCGCGAGTACTTCGAAGGTGCGAACGCCCTAACCGACCCGACGTCGACCCTGGCCAATCCAAATATTGATGGCGGGCAGGTGATGCGGTCCACCGGCGGCAGCGGCAAGAGCGGCATCTATATGGTGTTGCCGAAGTACCAGTTCATTCTCACGGGCATGTATCAGGCACCGTACGGCATCAATTTTGGCATGAACATGCTGACCCGTCAGGGGTACGCGATGCCGTACAACCAGAGCCGCGTGGCCACCGGTGACGCTCTGGGCAACAACAAGACCCTGCTGCTCGTCAAGGATGTGACGGACCAGCGCCTGCCGACGGTGACGTCGCTCGACCTGCGCGTCGGCAAGGAATTCAACCTTGGTCGGACCAAGGCGACATTCGATTTCGACCTGTTCAACGCGCTGAACTCGGCCACCGTGCTCGGCCGCGAGTACGACCTGCGCCCGTCCAGGGCCGACACCGTGCGCGAGATCATGAACCCGCGCATCCTGCGTCTGGGCGTGCGGTTCAGCTTCTAAACGCCTTCGCACTCGCAACACGCCCCGGAGTCCATTCGCAGGACTCCGGGGTTTTTTCGTTTCGGCGAGCGTCAACACACTCGCCCTGCTTCCTGATACGCTCCGATCTGGAGGATCCAATGACTCATTCCTCTCTCCTTCGTTTGGCCTTGTTCTCGTGTGCCATCTGTCTTGGCACTTCCGCCTGGGCCGCTTCGGCCGTCACTCCAATTGTGTTCGCGCAGGAGTGGCGTGGTCAGGGTCGACTGGCGGGAAAGGTCGTTGACGAATCCGGCGCGCCCCTCGAGGGCGTGGCTATCAAGGTCACACTGCCCTCGTCAGAGCACCGCGGGCCGGACGATCGGACAAGCAATGGCAAGGGCGATTGGTCGGTTGGTGGCATTGCGGGTGGCAACTGGGCGTTGGACTTCATCAAGGACGGGTACGAGACCAGAAGCATTTCGGTCGCCGTCACTGAGGGCCGACGAATGCCAGGCATGTCGATCATGCTTAAGAAAGCGGTGGTCGTGGTCGACCCGAATGTGGTCATCCGCGAGGAACTCATCAAGGCCGAAGGGTTGATAGACACCAAGCAATTCGCAGAGGCCCGTGTCATCTACGAGCGCCTGGCGGGCGAGTACCCTCAAGTCAAGCAGTTCCTGCCCTTGATTGCCCGCACGTACCACAGCGAGGGCAACCAGGCCAAGGCGATCGAGACCCTTCGGAGTGCCGTCCAGGCTGACCCCGACAATGTGGAGGTCACACTCCTGCTCGGCAACATGCTCATGGATGCGGGGCAGGCCGAGGAAGGCCGCGCGGTTCTGGCGTCGATCGACGATGACGAGGTGACGGATTCGACGGTGTACCTCAACCTCGGGATCGGCATGATCAATGAGAAGAAGTACGCCGAGGCCATCACGTGGTTCGACCGGGTGATTGCCCGGTTCCCTGAGCAACCCGATGCGTACTACTACCGTGGACTCTCGTATCTGTCAGTGCAGAAGCAGACCGAAGCGAAGGCGGACCTGGAGAAATTTGTCGCCATCGCGCCCGCGGACGCACCGGAGTTGGCCACGGCCAGAACGATTCTGGCGTCGATTAAGTAGCGCAGGGAATCGGACTACCGCCCGATCATCCGCAGGCCCTCGACGGCCATCGGCAGGCCCGGTTCGAGGCGCAGCGCCTCGCGGTAATGTCGTCCTGCCTCATCGAGTCGTCCGCGGAGGTGAGCGAGACGGCCCAAGGCGAAGTGTGTGCGCGAAGGCTGGTAGCCCATGGTGAGCAGCGATCGGAGCTGCGACTCGGCGATGTCATACCGCTCAAGTCGCGAGGCCACGCCGACCAGCAGCATCCGAGGGCGCGGATTGGCTCCGTTCTGCGCGACCGCCCGTTCGTACGCTGACAGCGCTTCTTCGGGGCGGCCCTCGGCTTCGAGAATGCGACCGGTCACCAGGGACACGTCGAATGACGTGGGATCCAGCGCGGCCGCCTCATCGCGCCGCGTTCGCGCCGCGCGGACGTCTTTCAAGGCCAGGTGCACTTCGGCCGCGGCGAGTCTGGGCGAGGCGACGCCCGGACCAAGGAGTGCGGCGTATTCATACTCGCCGAGGGCTTCCCGCAGACGGCCGAGAGTCTGGTACGCCTCACCGAGCATCTGATGCAGGTCATACGACTGGCGATTGATCGCCACCAACTGCTTGAACTTGTCAATGGCGAGTTCGGTCCGGCGCGCCCGCAGGTCGTCGATGGCCTCAGACATCAGGACCTGGAACTTGCGGCGTTCGTCGATGCGGTCCTTCGGGTCGGCCCCGCGTTCGCCGTGGGTTGGCGCCGCTGAGGATGTGCCGACGTATCCGAGACTTCTGAGCCGTTCCAGCGTCTGTCGATCGGGCGCCGGGACAGGCGCAGGCGACGACGGACGGAGCGCCCCGGTGAGTTCACGATCGAGACGCACAGCCTCGGCAATCATGCGGTCCGCCAGCGGCCGCTGGGCGTCGTACAGATTCCGAGTCTCACCCGGGTCGTCGCGGAGGTTGTAGAGCTCGGGTCTTGGTGCGTCGATCGCTTTCCAGCCGTCCGCCCGCACCGACCGCAGCTCACTCCATCCGTAGTGCAGCCGCGGATAGTACGATTCGGCGAAGGCGGGAGGCGGTGCCGGACGGGCAGTGCCACCCAGCACTGGCATCAAGTCAACTCCGTCGAGCCCCGAGGGCACCGGCAGGCTCAGGGCGCCAAGAAGTGTGGGGACGAGATCCACCGAACGCACCTGTTCGGTGACCACTCGCCCACTCCGAATACCCGGTCCAGCCATCATCCATGGGATTCTGACGACTGGCTCGTAAAGAAACACACCGTGCTCGTCTTCCCCGTGCTCGCCAAGGGATTCGCCGTGGTCGGCCAGCGCGGCGACCACCGTGCGACTGATGTGGCCACTGGCACGCAGTGCCTCAAGCAGTCGCCCCACCTGTGCGTCGGTGAACGCGATTTCTCCGTCGTAGGGCGAGGTGGAGAACTCCTCACCATAGGGCGCGGGCGCGTCGTACGGTGCGTGGGAATCATAGAGATGCACCCACAGGAAGAACGGCCGGTCGGGCGACCGGCTGGCCAGCCACTGCAGGGCCGCATCCATCACCACATCGCCGCGCCGCTCGGCCGTGGCTTGATCCCCCGATTGGACCGTGGCGAACCCATCAAAGGTCTGGAAACCCTGGGCGAAACCGTAGGGCCGATCCAGGATGAAGGCTCCGACAAAGCCGCCGCTCTCGTATCCGTGCGCGGACAAGGTCTCCGCCAGGGTCTCGGCGGCCTCGGGCAGGGGCGTTGTTGCATTGTCACGCACGCCCAATCGCGCCGGGTAGCGGCCAGTCAGGAGTCCGGCGTGCGCCGGTCCCGTGATGGGCGAGGCTGACACGGCATCGGTCAGGCGCACACCCGCGGCCGCCAGAGCATCCAGGTGCGGAGTGCGCGCGTCGACGTACCCGTAGCTGCCGAGGCGATCAGCGCGCAAGGTATCGAGTGTGATCAAGACGACGTTGATCGGTCCGTCAGGGGCGCGCCAAGTCCACCAGGCGGCACAGAACGCCATCGCCGTCGCGGCACCCAGCAGGAGCGGCCAGCGGCGTCGAGACGTCGGCGTCACGGACGGTCCCTTAATATCTTCGCCGGCTTCAACGCCAGGTACCCGCGGCGTGCTCGTACTCTGACGACCACGCCGGCCTGGTCCCGCACGCGCACCTCGATTGCGCGGTACTTCCCGTCGAAGTTCGAGTTGGCCGGCTGATAACCGAGGACGTAGTACGTGTTTGCGTCGACCGCGATCTCAGCCAGTGCGCGACCGATGTTGTTTTCGTTGCGCACGACAAACCCCCCGGTGTCCACCGCCAGGCTGTTGGGGCCGTCTTCTCCCAGATCGAAACGCGCTCCCCCCCCGGCGGGATCGTCCGGAGACATCTGATCGCCGATGCCTGCGGCGGCGCCACGATTGAGTCCGCGGACGTCGATCGCATACAGGCGCGCGCCGGCTCGTGTGAACTGTCCGACCACCGTCCGGAGCGTGGTCTCAAGATCTGCGGTCACAAACCCGTCGCTGAGAAGCACAACGGTCTTGGGGCCAGGCCGCCGCGCGAGGCCAGACGCCAGGGCATTGAGGGCATTGAGGGTATCGAGACTGGCCCGCGCAGCTTCTCGCTGCGTGCGCTGGGCCTTTTCCAGAAGGAGGGCATCCGGCGCCACGACCCGACACGCGGTCGGATCATCCGTGCACGCCCGCAGGGTCGCGCGCTGCAGGGCGTCACGGTTCCCCGAGGCGATGGTCAACGCCTCGCTTTCATCGCGCAGTCGCGGCCACTCACGCGTGAGTTCGATCAACCGGCTACGTTGGTCTGACTTTGGTTTCACGCTGGCCACGGCGGCGACGAGTTCTTCGCGAACACTGGTCAGTCGGTTATTGACCATCGTCGACCCGGCGACCACGCCACCAATATCGCCATCCTTGAACCCGTCGCGCAGGTGCGCTTCGACTGCGGACCTGGCGCGACTAAAGCCGCCGCCGGGCGTCAGGTGATTGAGATCAAAGACGAAAATCCAGGTCTGTTGCGCCGTCGCCGCGGAGTTGGCGGCGAGCCCCCCAGGCTGGGCCGGTGAGACGGACGCCAATGCCGAGGTCGGCGATCCGCCGACCAGCGTCATCGCGGTAATGAGCTGCGGGACTCCGTCCTCGAGAACGACGAAGTCCTCCCGCTGCAGCGTGTCCAGGAAGCGGCTGTCTCGACCAAAGACCCTGACGTCCACTTCCACCCCCGGCGCGTCGGCACGAAACACCGGCCGTTCCTGCGGACCGCTCTGCTGCGCGACCAGGGGCATGACGCCAGCCACGACAATGCCAAGCCCGACCCACGATCGTCTCTTCGCCATCACTTTATGAGTGCCTCCAGCCGTGCGAGCAACTCCGGAGAATTGGGCAGGGCGACGAGCCCGGCGCGCAGCGCCTGTGCGGCCAGCGCCGGCTCACCGAGCTTCACATAGCCCTCGGCCAGCGCGAGGTGGGCGGGCACGAGCGTGGGGTCAAGGTGCGCGGCGGCGCGCCAGCCGCTCAAGGCCGCGCGGGTCTGGCCGGCGAATTCCTGCGCCCACCCGAGAAAAAATGCGGTCAGTGCATCCGCACTGTCAGCCGTAAACGCGCGGTCGAGCGCATCGGCCGCCCCTGCGAAGTCCTCGCGGGCAAACAGGGCCAATCCGCGCAGGGCCTGTGCCACCGCCGCGTCGACCGGTGGAGCACCGATCGACACCTCGACCAGTTCCCATTGTTGTGCCACCGCCTTGGCGGCCGCGTCGGCCCACGGTGTGCCGGCCGCAGCTGTCTGTAGCGAGGACAGATACCGGCGTGCGACGACGCCGCGAATGATTTCGTACGGTGCGATCGCCGGGGTCTCGACTCTGGCTGGTGAGAGGCCCTCCACAATGTCAAGGTGTCGCGTGCGCTCGGCGACCACTTCGCCGCCCGCCCGCACGACGGCACGGGCCACGTACGCGCCCGGTGCCACGCTCGCCAATGGCATGCTGAACGGCGCGCGGCGAATGATACCGGTGTCAAGCGCCTGAGGGTCGTGAAGATCGGCGACGGTAGAGGTGACCACATGGTCGTCACTCGCCGCGCGCAACTCGACCCGGACCGACAGGGTGCTGAGTTGCGCCGCTGTCCTGGCGTAGGTCTCGATGAGTCCGGTCAGCCCGTCTTCTGTGTAGGCTTTTGCCTGAACCGGGAGCGACGCAGATGCCGAGCCCAAGACGAGGTCGCTGACGTTCACGCCCTGTCCGTCAAGCGGGAGGATCTCCAGCCGCCGGTCCGCGCTTCCGACCAGGCCACCGGGTTCGCGGACCACCGTGCGCATCAGGTAGGTGCCCGCAGGCACATTGAACTGTATTCGCCACGCGCCGGTTCCCAGTGGGCTGCCGCTGCGGGCCTCGGCAGGCAGACTGATCGTGTCGGACCCCGACGCCACCACCCGACCGTCGCGGACGTCACGTGCCACGAAGACCACGTCTGCATAGTCGCCTGCCGCGGCGCGTAGGGGCAGGTCAGCGGCCAGGCTGAGCACGACCCGGTGTTGACCGGGTTGGTCTGCCCGCATGACATACGTCGTGTAGTCAACCTTGAGGCCCTGCTGCACGAACGGGGCGCCGAGCACGCTGCTGATGGCCCGCCGCCGATCGAGTTCGGTCACGTCGGGTCGCAGAGCGTAGCCAGTGCGTGCACTGACACGGGCGCCCGGTCGGGTGACACGAATCGACACCCGTCGATACTCGCCGCGTCGCACCGTCGCTTCTGCTGACGGCGCGAACCCCACCAGATAGTAGTCCTGGGCCTGATCCGCAATCTGGTTGAGCGCATCGGTCGTGCGGGACGCGGCGTCCAGGACCAGCAGACCGTCCGTCTCGACCGCCAGCGTGCCGAGCGGCGCGATGCGCGCCTGTATCTCGCTCGCCATACTCGTGGTCTGCACATAGGCTTGTGTAATCGGTGCGGTGCGCGCGTTCAGATCGAACGAATAAAACACGCTGTAGGTCTGCGCGGCTGCCGCTGCCACGGTCTCAAGCTCACGCGATAAGTTGTCCTGGAAAAAGCCTTCTGAAAAGAGCACCACCGACTTGCGGCCTTCCAGGTCTCCCAGTGCGGTGATGACGTCGGCCAGACGTTGGAGGAACTGGCGTGACTCCGCGTCGGATTGTTGCACCACCACACGCGCATTCTCTACCAGCAACCGCCGCACCATGGCGCCGTCCTCGGCCGTGCCGACCCCGCCGCCCCGTCCGGTGTTGCCCGCAGCTGCGGCCAGCCCAAGCAGGTCTGCAGACCCCTCAACAGTGAGACGCTCAAGTGTGTCCACGATGAGTTTCTCATCGCCCTCCACGATCCGATGCGCTTCATACAGGCCCAGCCGTCCGAACGGTGTGGTGACGACGCGCTGGTACGAGCCGCGGATGGAGCTCAGTTCGGCGATTGCCCGCGCACGGTCGGCGGTGAATCCCAACTGGGGGCCTGGCCCTGGTACCGCGTACACGGCAACACGATCCGATGGCCTGACTCTGGTGCGGATAAACTGCTCAGCCGCGATCCTGGCACGCTGTTCGTTGCCCGCCGTAATGTGCTGCTGGTCGAAAACCAGGATGTACAGGTGTCCGCGTGGAAACGCCTCGTTCGACGACACTTCGGCGGTCACCGCGCGCCTGGCGGCCTCCACATAGGTATCGGACGGCTCGGTCACACGCTGGAACAGCAGCGTCGGCATCACCGTGCCTGACTCGGAGATCACGATTTCGTCTGGTCGCAGATCCGTGATGGGGCGACCGGCGCTGTCGGTCACGCGCACATCAAAGCGGATCAAATCCACGCCAGTCTTGAACGTGATTTGTGGCTCTGCTGCTTGTCCTGCTGATTCTTCCGCTGACTGTTCCGCGGTGGGGACGCGGCCAGCCACCAGGAGGCAGCTCAGGCACACACCGAGTGCGAAGATTCCGGACCGTGGCCTGTTCATCGTCTCCCTCCGTCCAGTGCCGCCGCTCGAGCCGGCTGGCCAAAAGCGGCCCAGAGTTGTTGCGCCATTGCCCGGGCGCCCGGCACCGACCCGGCCCGGGCCAACGCGTCGAGTTGCTCGACCGCTGCGGTAGCCTGGCTCAACCGTTTCGTCGCCCAGTAGACCATCGCCAAACCCGCTCGTGCGCGCACGTGATTGGGGAACATGGCCAGTTCCGATTGAAATGCCGTCTCGGCTTCCGCAAACCGCTCCTGGCGAGCGAGTGCGTCGCCCAGCACATACTGCACGTCCGCGATTTGTTCCGTGCGCGTTGCCAGGGCCTGCGCGGCCTGATTCAGGGGGGCGATCGCTTCGCTAAACTGGCCCCGGTTATACAAGATCAGGCCTTCAACAAAGGCCGGTAGCGGCAATGTTGGATCGGCGGCAGCGCCCAGCGTCGCGTGTCTCCGAGCCGCTTCATTATCGCCCCGTTGCAGGGCCAGGCGTGCGAGCAGTTCGTGGGCCACCTCTGGGGCTGACGAGACCGCCAATTCGGCGTGCGCGCGGGCCTCATCCCATCTGCCGAGCTGGATCAAGATAGCCGCCGCACCCGTCATCGCAGCCGGATCCTCCGGCTGACGCGTGATGAGGGCGCGATAGGCCTCAAGGGCCTCCGGCAACCGGCCTTGTGCTTCTTCGGCACGCGCCAGTTGCAGCCACACATCCGGAATGCCGGCGTCTTCTCCCAGAACCGCACGAAAGGCGTCAGCGGCCTCCGGCCAGCGCCGCTCGCCGGCCAACATCGACGCGTGACGATATCGCTGCAAGACGCCGATCTTGTCCTTGGGGTCAGGCAAGGCGTCGCCGGGCATGTCCTGGGAGATGGATCGCTGCGTTCCTACGTACCCCAGCGCGGCCAGTCGTTGACGGTCCGCATCGGGCACGGTCGTTGGTGTGGTGACCGACGTCCCAGCCAGAAGCGTGTCGAGAGCTTGCCGCATGGCGGCGTGTACAGGCGCCCGGCTCACCAAGATCGACGTCATTTCTCCCGGGTCTTGAACGATGTCGTAGAGCTCGTCCCTCGGGGCGCGAATAAACCGATACCGATCGTCGGTCAGCGCGTACAGTTCGCTCCACCCGAAATGCAGGCGGGGCGAGAGGGTCTCTGCGTAGATGCTCGCGGTTGGCAGAACGCCGGAGCCTTCGAGCACAGGGCGCAGTGTGCGACCGGCGAGCCCTGGTCGTGTGGGCAGGCCCACGAAGTCCAACAGCGTCGGCACCAGATCGATGTGCTGCACGGGCTCAGCCACCCTGCGACCGGCCGATGTCCCCTCGGGTAGTTTGATGATCAGCGGGACGTGAATCGTCTCGCGATACAGAAACATCCCGTGCTCGTCCTCACCATGGTCGCCCAGCCCCTCACCGTGGTCCGACAGCAGAATCACCGTTGACGAGTCGTAGTGCCCGGCCGTCTTGAGCGCCGCGATCACGTCACCAACCAGCGCGTCGGCGTACGCGACCTCGCCGTCATACGGGTCGCCTGAGGCGAACTCCTTCGGCGGTGTGTAGGGTGTGTGTGGCTCGTACAAATGGACGAAGACGAAGTATCTCGACGACGGCCGTTGCGTGATCCACGCCACCGCTGCGTCCACGGTCTGCCGGCCAGGGCGCTGCACCATGCCGAGCGGACGATCTGGCGAGGCCTTCGGCAGCGCATCGTCGTAGACATCAAAGCCTCGGTCGAGGCCCACCTGATGCCGGAGCACGTACGAAGAGACAAACGCCGCCGTCGCGTAGCCGTGGTCGCGCAAGAGCTGGGCCAGCAGCACTTCGTCCGGTTTGACTGTGAAGCCAATGTTGTCGCGGACCCCGTGCTCAAAGGGCAGGCGGCCAGACAGAATTGACGTGTGCGCCGGCAACGTGAGCGGCGCATGTGAATACGCATGTTCGAACAAAACTCCGTCCGAGGCCAGGCGATCGAGGACGGGCGTCTGTGTGAGTGTGTAGCCGTAGGCTGGCAGCCGATCTGCGCGCAACGTATCGATTGAAATCACGACGATGGGGCCGTCGGCTGGGCGTTCGCTCTGCCACCACCACCCGATTCCGACCATGGCCACAAGCCCAGCGCCAGCGATCAGTTTCGCGGTCCTGGCGGCCAGACCGCCAGTCATCGTCCCTCCAGCACTGCGCGAAGGCGTTCAATGTCAGGTCCGTAGAAAGCGCGAGGCGCGGTCTTCACGAAACGCTCGAGGTGTGGACGGGCTTCAGCGAAGCGATTCACGTTGACCAGTTCAGTGGCCAGATTGAACAGGGCGTCAAAGTTATGCGCGTCCATCTCGACCGCGTCCTGCCAGTGTTGAATGGCCGCACTTCGCCGCCCCTGTTCGAGCGCGATCACACCGAGGCCGGCGTGCGCCCGCGAGGCTCTGGGGTCGATGGCCAACGCGGCCCGGAATGCCGCCTCTGCCAGACTCCACGCGCGCTGCCGCAGGTGGACCGTGCCGCGGTTTTCCAATGCCTGTACGTCGCGCGGGTGCGCGGACAAGATGGTTGAAAACATGCGAAGTGCCTCGTCCGTCCGGCCCGACCGCGCGTAGGCGATCCCCAGGCCGTTCAGGGCGTCGCGCTGGTCCGGTGCCGCAGCGATCACACCCTCGAAGATGCGGATGGCGTCTCCGACTGCGCCGCTGTCGGTCAGGTACGTCGCCAGGCGCACGTCAACGTCGCTGTCGGGAAACCGAGCGGTCGCGGTCTGCAGCGTCTCAATCGCTGCACCGACGGCGCCGGACTGCCACTGAATGAACGCCAGTCGCAGCGATGCGACCGACATCTCGGGTCGTTCGGCGACCACTTGTTGATACAGATGAATGGCCTCAGCAAAGCGGCCCTGTTGGTAGAAATCAATGCCTGCGAGCATCCGCTGATCCAGTGAGATGAGTCGCTTCGGATCGTCATCCTCCGTAACTCGATCTCGACCGGGCGTGCTGCGCCCGACGTAACCGAGGCTCTCAAGACGTCGACGCGATTCGACGTCCTCCTGGAGCGCCGCACCAGGCAGTGCGGCCGCAAACCCTCTAAGTCTGGCGCGAAGGAGGTCGCGGGAGGCATCGGTTGCCGCGACGTTTCGTGATTCCCCAGGGTCTGTCGCGAGATCGTAGAGTTCCTCGATCGGCAAGTCGACGTATTTTTTCCTGTCGGCAATCACGCCGCGCAATGGGGCCCACCCACGCGTCAACATCGGGCTCATGGCCTCGAAGTAGGAGGCCCGCACTTCGGCATCCCGGCCGTCGCGCAAGAGCAGCGATCGGCCCGGCCACAGCGGATCGGCGGGCAGCGATATGAGATCGGCGATGGTTGGGACGATGTCCACATGCTGCACGGGAGTGTCGCTCGTGAGACCGCCCCGCAGCGGAACGGATCCGCCGACCTGGGAAATGATCAGCGGCACGCGCAACGTAGACTCGTAGGCGAACGTCCCGTGCGTGCCTTCCCCGTGTTCTCCAAGGCCTTCGCCATGGTCAGCGGTCACAATGATGGTGGTGCGACGTGGCCCGCGTTGGAGGCTGTCGAGCAATGGCCCCAGGGCCGCGTCCACGGCGGCCACTTCTCCAGCGTAGGGTGATGCGGCGTAGGTCACGTTGAAGGGTACTGGCGGTGCATACGGGGCATGCGGGTCGTAGAGATGAACCCAGGCCAGCCAGGGCGACGACTGTTGAGTGATCCAGCCCATCGCGGCGTTCACCACGACTGGCGCAGGCCGTTCCGTCAATGCGAAGTCGTTCTCCGCTGCGCCACGCCCGCCCGCATCGTCGTAGACATCGAAGCCTTGTGACAGCCCGAACTGCCGATCGAGTGGAAACGCACCGACAAACGCGCCCGTGGGCCGACCGGCCCGGGTCGCGAGTTCGGCTATGGTGTCCAGGGCGGGACTCGCCCGAAATCCGGCATTGTCGCGAACACCATGGTCGAATGGGTATCGACCGGTCAGAATGCTGGTGTGCGAGGGGAGGGTCACAACGCTATGGGCGTGGGCGAACGTAAACTTGACGCCCGTGGTCACGAGTTGATCAATGTGCGGCGTGGCTGCGGAACCGCCATAGGCGCCGAGCGCATCACCGCGAAGTGTGTCGATGGTGATCAGCAGAATATTCTGATCGGCACCGCGTCCGAATTCGGGCAGTTCGCCCTCCGCCGCACGACACGCACATGTGCCGACAGCCACCAAGGCAAGCGCGACGGCTCGACTTCGCACGAACGTGTACGGCACTCTCATCGTGACTCATCCAGTATATCGACTTGCCTGAATCCTTCTTCGCGATCAGGCGCCTCACAAGATCTTCGCGTATTTCTTATTGGGAGTGGAGGCCGAATGAAGAAGAGAATCGTGCCGGTGGCCCTGATGGCTTTGTGTTTGATTGCGAGCGCTGTGCCCGCCGTCGGGCAGGTCTTCACGGGGCGAATTGATGTGACCGTTTCCGATAGTACCGGCGCGGTGCTGCCCGGGGTGACGGTCGAACTCTCGGGCCCGCAACTGGCAAACACTGTCACGAACGACCGCGGCGAGGCGCGCTTCTTCAGCGTGGCGCCCGGTCGTTACGTCGTGACGGCACAGTTGTCAGGCTTCGGTAAATGGAGGAACGACAACGTCCCGGTTGGCGCCGGGTCCATCGTGGCCTTGAAGGTGCTCCTGTCGGTCGGCGGGCTCGAGACGTCGGTTGACGTGATAGCCGTGACGCCGATTATCGAAGCCAAGAAGCAGACGATCTCCACCAGCGTCTCGCTCGATGAGCTACAGGGGATTCCGACCGCGCGCGACCCGTGGGTCATTCTGCAGACCGTGCCGAGCATCATCGTCGACCGCGTGAATGTTGGCGGTGCGGAATCCGGCCAGCAGTCCAACTACGTGGCGAAGGGTGCCAGCGCCGGAGAGAACACGTGGAACCTCGATGGCATCGCCATCACAGATATGGCGGCATTAGGATCGTCTCCCACGTATTACGACTTCGACATGTTTCAGGAAATGCAGGTCACCACCGGCGGCGCGGATGTGACCACGCCCACGCCTGGCGTGCAGCTGAACTTCGTCCTGCGCGGCGGCACCAATCAGTGGCGCGGGTCGACGCGCTACTACTTTGAAAACAACGACCTGCAGTCGGACAACGTGCCCAGTGATCTCCAGGGCACGTTGGGCAGCTACAATCGCGTCGCGACGTATCGCGACTATGGCCTTGAGATGGGTGGCCCAATCCTCAAGAACCGTCTGTTCGGGTGGGGCGCGTTCGGCAGGACCGAGCCCGAGATCGACGTCTACACCTATGGCGGGTCCGCGCGCACCCTCGTCGTTCCGACGGCCGGATGTGGACCGACGTCTTCCTCGCCAGCAGCAGCCGGCACCTATTCGGTGAGTGCCCGTGACTGCACGACGCTGACGAACTATTCGGCGAAGCTGACCGCGGAAATCGACGGCAATACCCGAAGCAACTTGACGTTCTTCTACGGCGACAAGGGCAAGTTGGGCCGCGGCGCGTCTGCGACCCGCCCGGCCGAGACGACCTGGAATCAGGTGTCGCCCACGAAGTTGTTCAAAGCGGAACTGAGCCGCACGGTTGGAAATTCCATTTTCCTCACCGGACGGTACGCCTACACGTCCAGCGGCTTCAGCCTGGTCCCCCAGGGCGGCACCGATGTCAATCACTATCGCGACGATGCCCGTGTGCACCACGGCAGCTTCGTCAGTTACAGCACGGACCGTCCGCAGCACAACGTCAACGTCGAGGGGAACCTCTTCAATGGGGAGCATGAGCTGAAGTTCGGCTTCGGCTATCGGAAGTCTGCGGTGACGTCCGAGAGCGGATGGCCGGGTACCGGCATCCAAACGCGTCACGCGACGTACCCCAGGATGACGGCCGTCGTCGTACGCGATTGGGCTGCGGCGGGCGATGGCGAGTACTGGAGCGGGTATCTCGGAGACACGATCAGCCGCGACCGACTGACCATCAACGCCGGCGTGCGGTGGGATCGGTCCATCAGCAGCATCGCGGCAGCGTCCGTGGCAGGCAACCTGGTTCTGCCGAATCTGCTGCCGGCCCTCGATGCCCCGGCCGTTGACAACGCCATCGTCTGGAACACGATCACGCCGCGAGTGGGCCTGACGTACGCGCTCGATGACTCGCACAAGACCATTGCTCGAGCCAGTTATTCGAAGTTTGCGTCGCAGCTCGACTCCAATCGTGCGTCGATCATCGCGTCCGCGATTCCGTACTATTCGTACGTGTATTACCGCGTCACCGACGCCAATGCGAACAACGTGGCGGACGCGGAAGAGATCGCGGCTGGCACCTTCCTGGGGACGGCAGGGTTTGATGCTTCGAATCCACTGAGTGGCAACCCGGATACGATCGGCGACTACAAGGTGCCGACGACCCACGAAGTGACCCTGGGGCTGGAGCGTGAACTGCGCGCCAACTTCGGTGTGAGTAGCACGTTCACGTGGCGGCGCTACAACAACTTCAACTGGCTCCACCAGCGTGGCGTCACTGGCAACGACTTCACTCAGGCCGGCACGCTGACAGGATCGGCCTCGCCGGCTGGCTCCTATTCAGTGCCGCTGTACACGGTGAACGCGGCCGCGCTGCCTGCGGACAATGGCCGGGTCTACGAGAGTCGGAACGGGTATTCGCAACAGTACTGGGGTGTCGAGCTGGCGGCGACCAAGCGCATGTCAAACCATTGGATGATGCGCGCAGGGTTCTCCACGGGCGAACACACTGAACGTTTCTCTGATCTGTCTGCGAAGTTCGATCCAACGGCCACGCTGCCACAGGCGACGGCGCCCTTGGCGTCAGCCAATGTCAGCCGTGGACCAGTGCTGACTGAAACGTCGGGCAGCGGGAAAGGGAACGTGTATCTGGTGGCACCCAAGTACCAGTACATCCTGACGTCCGCCTATCAGGCCAGGTACGGGATCAATCTCGGCCTGAACTATGTGGGCCGACAGGGATATGCCACACCCTATTTCCTGGGCGAGGCCGCGGGAACCGAAGACGACCTGAACCCGAGTGGTCGCAACATCTTGCTCAACAGCG
The DNA here is from genome assembly GCA_013203475.1 of Acidobacteriota bacterium. Taxonomy (GTDB): domain Bacteria; phylum Acidobacteriota; class Vicinamibacteria; order Vicinamibacterales; family SCN-69-37; genus SYFT01. Next base: position 5,018 of record JABMNV010000168.1, on the reverse strand, counting down.
CTGTTGACGCGGACCGCCTGCCGTTTGTGCACTCGCTTGACGCTCGCGTCAGCAGAACGCTCAAGCTCCGCACCCTGACTGCCGACCTGGATCTGGATTTCTTCAATCTGTTCAATACGTCCACGATCCTGGGACGCCAGTACGACCTCAATGCCAGCAATCCCAATCAGGCGCTGGAGATCATGAATCCGCGCATCATCCGTCTGGGTGTGCGCGTCCGGTTCTAAAGTCGTGCCCGGCTGCATGAGCGCACGAACCCGCGCGATCTCCTGCGCGAACAGCGCCGATGGCGCCGCGGCCAGGTATTGTTCGCCGTAGGGTCGCGCCTCAGAATCGCGTCCGAGCCCAAACAACTCAACCGTGAGGTTGTAGAGCGCGTCCAGTTCCGTTGGGTCAAGGACCACGGCCCGGCGCCACGCCTCGAGCGCTTCGGCGGTACGTCCTGTTCGTCGCAACACCACGCCCAATGCCGTGTGCGCACCAGGCAAGGAGTCGTCAATCCCGAGCGCCAGGCGAAGCTCGGCCTCTGCCGGCTGGAGCTGGTCGGCACGCAGATGCAGCGTCGCAAGGTTCTGGTGAGCCAGACCGCTGGTGGGGTCAATCACAAGCGCGTGCTCAAACGTGCGTCGCGCGTCGGTCGTCTGACCCGCCTCGCCATAGGCGATGCCCAGCGCGTTCAGTACTTCGCTGTCGTTCAGCGACATGCGCTCGAGCAGGGCGATTGCGCGTGCGGCTTGACCCGTCTGGGCGAGGTATAGGCCGAGCTTCACTCGGACGTCGCGTTGCGTGATGCCTCGTGACAGCGCCAGTTCGAGCGTGGCGATGGCTTCGGCCGGCCGCCCGGCCTCCCACTGCACAAATGCGAGATAGCGGTAGGCGTCGGCCGTGTCCGGGCGGCGAGTGATGACGGCGCCAAATCCAGTCGCGGCTTCGGCCAGGCGGCCCCGAGCGAAGAGGTCGCCCGCATCGTGCAACATCTGATCGAGTTCGATCAGCACCTTCGGATCATCCGCTTCAGTGGACTCCGCCGACGCCGGCGCGGCCGCCGCGCCGATGTATCCCAGCGCGCGGAGGCGATCGAGAACACCCGCAGTTTCTTCGCCCGGAGGGCCCGGCGGAGCCAGGTCGAACGTGCGCAACGTGTTAAGAAGAATGGTCGTCCGTTCGGGCGCGACCGATGCCATATTGCGCTGCTCGTGCGGGTCCGTGGCCAGCGCGTACATTTCGGGAATTGGGAGGTCGATATATTTGTCCATCCCCGTGACCACGCCTCGCAGAGGCGCCCATCCCCGTCCCAGGTGTGCGGTCATGGCTTCGAAGTACGCCAGCCGCTCGTCGTCGGCCTCTCCCGCGATCACGCGACGCAACGAGCGACCGGCGAGATTGGCGTCTGGCAACACACCCAGGGCCTCGAGCACCGTCGGCACGATGTCGACGTGTCGAACCGGAGTGTCGAGCGTGACACCACGCGGCGCGTCTGTATCGCCGGGAACCACCTCCGCGATGAGCAGGGGAACCCGCAGCGTGGCCTCGTACGCAAAGATGCCGTGCGTGAGCTCGCCGTGTTCGCCGAGACTCTCGCCGTGATCGGCCGTGACGATGACGAGCGTGGGGCGCGTTTGTGTATTGAGCGTGGCGAACAACGGTCCCAGTGCGGCATCGGTCCACGCCACTTCTCCGATGTACGGCGCATCGGGGTACCGCGCGGCGTATTCGGGTGGCGGCTGGTAGGGGGCGTGAGGATCGAAGACATGCACCCAGGCCAGCCACTTTGAGGGTTGCGCGTCGAGCCAGGACGTCGCTGCTGAGACGACCACGTCCGCGCGTCGTTCCGGGAGGGCGAAATCGACCGTGGTGCCGACTTCGGAGATCCGGTCGTCGTAGACGTCGAAGCCTCGCCCCAAACCTAATCGCTGGTCGAGTGGAAACGCCCCGACGAATGCGCCTGTGGCGAATCCTGCCTCTTTCAGGCGCGTCGCCAGCGTCGGGATGTCTGCCGGCACTCGATACCCGTTGTTGTCGCGCACGCCGTGTGTGAAGGGGTACTGACCGGTCATCAGGCTCGTATGTGATGGCAGCGTGACCACCGCGTGCGCGTGGGCCGCCGTGAATCGCGCGCCGCGGGCGGCCAGGCTGTCAAGGTGAGGTGTGTCGGCGCGCCCGCCGTACGAACCGAGCGCGTCCGCGCGCAGCGTGTCGATGGTGATGAGCAGTACGTTCCGTTCCGGATCGGTCTGCAACAGAAAGGCTGGAGACGGCCACCACCACAATCCAGCCGCGATGGCCGACGCCAGTGCCACGAGGATGAACCATGGTCGGAAAGAGCGTGGTGCCACTGGTTACCGACCGAATCGCGAGCGAGCCGCTTGGCGTACCGCAGCGGCCTGCGACTCGAGCCCGAACATCGTGAACAGATCTTCGGCGGTTTTGTAGGTATCGGGTGACGGGGCCACCTGCAGCAAGTCGTTGATGGCCTGTTCTGCCTCAGGCACGCGGTCAGTGGAGGCATAGAGCATCGCCAGGCCAACACGGGGACGCGTGTTGTTGGGATAGAGCCGAATTTCTTCACGCAGGAAGGGCTCCGCTTCGTCGTACCGCCCCAGCCTGGCAAGGGTATCGCCGATGAAGTAGTTGAGATCGCTGGCCTGGATCGGGCGCTGCGCGAATCGTTCGCGTGCCGCCATCAGAAACGGGAGTGCGTCGGCGTACTCCTCGCGGTTATAGCGAAGTATGCCTTCGACCATGGCGATCAGAGGTAACGTGGGGTCCGCACGCTCGGCCAGCGCCGCTTGCTCAAGGGCGGCGGAGTGGTCGCCCTGGGTGAGGGCGATATTCGCCAGCGCCTGGTGCGCGGCCGCTGGCGCGCGAGTGATGGCCAACTCCGCGTACGAGCGGGCGTCGTCAAAGCGCCTGAGTTCCACCAGGACCGCGGCCGCACCGAGCAGGCCCGACGGTTCTTCGGGTTTGCGCTGCACGACCGCGCGCCATGCAGCGAACGCCTCGGTGAATCGTCCCAGCCGGACAAGGGTCGTCGCGTACTGCGACCAGACGTCCGTCATTTCGGGCTCGTCGTCGAGGATGGTGCGCAGGTCGCGCGCGCCTTCGACGTAACGACGCGCGCTCAGGTGGTCCACGGCGTGCCGGTACAGCTCAAGAATGTGTGCCTTGTCTTTGGGGTCGGGCAACGCGGACCTGTTGGCCAGCGGCGTTTGCTGTTGTGTGCCGACGTACCCGAGCGCCGCGAGCCGCTGGCGATCGGCGTCACTGACGTCGGCAGGTGAATCAATCGGCCGGTCCGCCGTGAGGGTGGCCAGACCCGAGCGCATGGCGAGTGTCACCTGGGCACGATCGGCCGCGATATTGTGCGACTCTCGGGGATCACGGTCCAGGTCGTACAGCTCTTCTCGCGGTGCCTGGACAAAACGATAGCGGTCGTCCGTGAGCGACACCAGCTCGCTCCAGCCAAAGTGGTAGCGCGCGTACAAGGCTTCGGCGTAGATGCCCTGTGGAGCAATCGTCCCAGTTCCCGTGAGCAACGGCGACAGGTCGCGTCCGCGCAGGCCCCGGGGCTGCGTCACGCCTGCCAACGAGGACAGAGTGGGCAACAGGTCGATGTGTTGCACCGGTTCCTGACGTCGCGTGCCACCGTTGGTCTGATTGGGCAGTTTGATGAAGAGCGGTACCCTGACGGACTCGTCGTAGAGAAAGAGGCCGTGTTCTTCTTCGCCGTGATCCCCGAGGCCCTCTCCGTGGTCTGCCGTAATCACGATCGTCGCGCGGTCGTACCACCCCTGTGATTTGAGCGATGCCACCAGGCGGCCGACGATCGCGTCTGACAATGCCACCTCGCCGTCGTAGGGGCTGGCAAGGTCCCGGTACGGCTCGGGTGGCGCGTACGGTTTGTGGGGTTCGTAAATATGGAGGAACACCAGCGCGTGGTCGGTGGTCAGCGACTGCATCCAGTGATCGGCGGCCGCCAGCGTCTGCAAGCCTGGCCTCTGCACTTGCCCTAGCGAGCGATCTGACGCCGAGGCCGGAAACTCCGCATCGTAGACATCAAACCCCCGGCCTATTCCCGTGTCGGCTCTGAGGACAAACGACGACACGAACCCGCCTGTGGGGAAGCCGGCGGTTCTGAACAGAGACGCCAGAGTTGTGGTGTCCGGAGCCAGCGTGAAGCCCAGGTTGTCGCGCACGCCGTGTTCAAACGGCAGGCGTCCAGTCAGCATGGACGCATGAGACGGCAGCGTCTGGGGAGCGTGGGCATACGCGCGCTCGAACACGACCGCGTCCTTGGCAAGTGCCTCCAGAGCTGGCGTGCGGCCCTCTGCATAGCCGTAGGAGGCCAGCCGGTCGGCCCTCAGGGTATCTATGGATACGACCAGCACCAGGCCCTGTGCGGTCTGTGAGGCCCGTTCCGGCCACCACCACAGGCTGGTGGCGCCCAGGGCTCCCACGACCACGATGACCGCCGCCGCGAGGCTGGGACGCCGACGCTGGGGGGGTAAACCGATGGCAGCCATGACTTTTACCAGTATATAGGGCGGTTTTGGGCCGTTTCGGTCTATTGACGCCCTCCCGTCCACACACCGTATGTGTACACACAAAATACTGGGGTACTAGTATAAATATGACTCATTTTGCCATTGGATGTTGACCAATAGTTATACTCAGTAGTAGTATGCGACATCTCTCTTGATAAGGCTGGATTCGGTCCGCGATCGCCGGACGAAATGCGCGAAATGCGGCCAGCCTTGGGGGGCTTTTCGAAGGAAAGCTGGCCGCGACAGGCCGGAAATCGAACGGAGGAGAAAAAGGATGAGTCGAATTTTTCGGGTAATGCTGATGGCCACCGCCTTGGTGGTGATGGTCACAGGAACCGCCCACGCGCAAGCGGCTGGGATTTTCGGAAAAGTAACAGACAGCTCTGGCGGCGTGCTGCCGGGCGTGGTCGTCACCGTCGCTGGGCCCACCCTGCAGCAGGCCTTGACGCAGGTGACCACTGAGACCGGGGCGTT
>JABMNV010000015.1 GCA_013203475.1 Acidobacteriota bacterium | reverse complement strand
TGCCCAACGCCAAGGTCAAAGCGCCAGCGCTCAAGAAAATCAGTACACCTGCGCCACGGCAGCGGCCGTACCGTCCACCGCCACGGCCAGTGACCCGCGGGGTGCCACCCCCCCCTCGACCTGTGCCGCCGCCACCGCAGCCGGTGCCGCCGGCGGCCCTGCCTCCTCGCCCACTTCCCGTCGTGCAGTCTGCCGTGATTCCGTTCGCGGGAGACGATGACGACCTGGCCGGATTGCTTGCCGCACCTCCCGCTCCGCCATCCGCGAGTCAGGGGCCAGGGACGGGAGGAGGTGCCGGCATCGGCGAGGGCACTGGACTCGGGGAAGGCACAGGAAATGGCATCGGTCCGGGCTCTGGGGGCGGCACTGGCGGCGGTCCATATCAGCCAGGATCCGGTATCGAGCCGCCAACGCTGCAGCGCGAGGTCAAGCCGCTCTACACCGACGACGGTCGGCGGCGGGGCATCGAAGGAGACGTCGTGATGGAAATTGTCGTGCAGCGTGACGGCACAGTCGGCGACGTGCGCGTGTTGCGCTCGCTCGGCGCGGGGCTCGAACAGCGCGCGATCGCCGCCGTCAAGCAATGGAAGTTTTCGCCCGCGCGTCGTCGTGGTCAGGCCGTCGACGTGGTCGTGGAAGTGGCCGTGGGTTTCACGCTGCGATGAGGGTCTGAAGATCAGGGGGATCAGAAGCAATGGAGACGATGTTGTGGGTGGTATTGGTCGTGGCACTGGTGCTGGCGCTGGGCATGGCCGCGTTGGCCTGGCGACTGTTGGGCGGCGACCGTCAACGCACTGATGCGCGCGCCGCGGCCCTGCGGCGGATGGCGTTTGAGCCGGAACCGGAGCTAGAGCCTGCGGCGGAATTTTCACAGGACCTGCTGCTGTGGCGGGATGTGGAAATGCCGCTACCCATGTTTGTCGCACCCACTCACAGTCGGTCGCGATCCCGACGATGGATGCCGACCATGATTGTGGCGTTGTTTGTCACGCTGGGAGCGGGCACGGTCTACGGCATCTATGGCCCGGAGGTCGGTCCCCTCTCAGCTTTCACAACATGGGTGTGGCGACACACCGACGCCCTCCCGCTCGAGTTGGTCTCGCTGACCCACGGCGTCGATCGAGGCGACTTCGTCGTGACGGGCCTGCTCCAGAATCCGCCCACCGGCCAGATGGCGCCGAACGTCATGGCCGTGGTGTACGCGTTCAACGCTAAAGGTGAGTACTTTGCGTCCGGCAAGGCCCTGCTGGAGTTTTCGCCACTCGCTCCCGGCGCGGAGTCTCCATTCGTCGTGCGTCTACCTAAAACCTCTGGCGTCAGCCGCTTTCGCGTGGGATTCCGGGCAAACGACGGAACGGTGGTGGCACACGTCGACCATCGCGGACAACCAGTCGAGGGCACGCAAACGGGAGGCGACTGAGATGCGCATGTTCGGCGCCGTCGTCGCGCTGTGTTTCACCTTGGCCTCGCCGCAGGAGCGCCCAGTTGACCAGGGCTTCTCTTTCCGATCGAACGTCAACCTGACGAATGTCACTGTGACGGTGACAAATGACTCGGGGCATTTCGTGACGGGCCTCAAGCGAAATGACTTCGAAATCTATGAAGACGGCGTGTTGCAGTCCACCTCTCACTTTGACGCCGAGCGAGTACCTGTCAGTCTCGGGATCACGGTCGACACGAGTGGCAGCATGGTGGGCGAGCGCTGGGTGGCAGCTCAGGCGGCACTGAGCCGATTCCTCGTCGACTTGCTTGGCGAACAAGACGAGGTTTTTCTCCAACGCTTCGACAGTCGCCCCGAGCTGGTCCAACTCTGGACGAGCGATCGACGAGCCGCGGGACGGATGCTGGCGGGCGTGACACCGCGTGGCGGCACGGCGATGTACGACGCCGTTGCAGATGCGATTCCGCTCGCACAGCAGGGCACCAAACGAAAGAAGGCGCTCGTCATCATTTCGGACGGTCAGGACACCAGCAGCCAGACACGGCCCGCGGAACTGACACGCTTGATTCAGGAGAGTGAGGTCCTGGTCTACGCGATCGGCATCGACACATCCGGGAACCAGCGGTCTGCGCAACGTGCCTCTCAGCCGGCCCCGAGACAAGTCACGACGGCCGTCACAACACAGACCAAGCGGCCTCCAGTGCCGTCGCCGTTCCCGGGAAGAAAACCGGCGACCGTCAAGCCGCCCACGCCGCCGGCGTCAGCGCCACCCGCAGGACGCACGGCGGTGCCCAGCACGAGTGGATCAGGCACGCGCGGGTCGAACTCCGGCGTGAACGCCGACGCGCTGCGTTCGATGACCGACGACAGCGGTGGGCGCACGGAGATTATCTATTCGGCCCAGGACCTTGAAGCGGCGACCGCAGGCATCGCCGGCGAGCTCAGCCAGCAGTATTTCCTGGCCTACACCTCGGTCGCGCCCAAGGACGGGCGATGGCACACCATCGAAGTCCGAATCAAGAAGAAAGGTGACTATCTGGTCCGGGCGCGGCGAGGATTCATCGCCAGTTAGCAGTAACCTACTCACGCGTGTCTGAATCCTCCCTTGTGTGGGTAACAGCGATTGGACTTTCGGCTGCCGGCAGTGTCGGCGGCTTGCTGGTTGCTGGCGTCCTCCTTCTGTTTGGCCCGGCGGTTCGCGCCCGGGTGGTGCCGTCGCTGGTGTCGTACGCGGTCGGCACCCTGCTCGGTGCGGCTGCGCTGGGCTTGATGCCGCAGGCGCTGGAGACACTGCCGCCCTCGAGGGCTTTTGCCACGTTGCTCGGCGGCATCCTGACGTTTTTTGTGCTTGAGAAGCTGGTCCTGCTCCGGCACTGCCATGACGACGGCTCCTGCCATGTGCATCAAAGCACGGTCACGCTCGTCATCGTCGGTGACGCCGTGCATACGTTCGTGGACGGGGTGACGATTGCGGCCACGACCATGGCCTCCATCCCCTTGGGCATCGGTACGGCTCTGGCGGCGATTGCACATGAAATTCCGCAGGAGGCCGGTGACTTCGCGATCTTGCTGGCGGCCGGGCATTCGCGCAAGAAGGCGTTGCTTCTGAACGCGGTCTCAGCCATCGGCGGTGTCGTCGGCGCGCTGGCGATGCTGCTCCTGGGATCTGCCGTGCCCTTCTTTCTTCCGTACGTCCTGGCGTTCGCCGCGGGCAACTTTCTCTATGTCGCGATGGCGGATCTCATCCCGCATCTGCATCGAGACGACGCGCGCAGCACTGGCGTGGGCCAGGTGGTCCTGATCGCACTGGGCTTGCTGACGATCGGTCTGGTTGACCAGTTCTTGCAGTAGTGACCTGTCCTTGGACAGGTCGCTAGAGGTCTTTTTCAAGCCGAATTTCGTCGCGCACATCGATGCCCGCGAAACCTTGCCGACCGGCCGCGCTGGTGATCAGCGACCCAGGTGTCAGCGAGACGATGCGATAGCGCTGCCGCTGATAGAAATACAACGCGGGCAGGTTGTCGTTGGAGGTGGCAAGCACCGCGCGCGTGCGACCGGCCGTGCGAGCCAGGGCCTCAGCCTCAGCCACGAGTTTTCCACCCACCCCCGCGCGCTGCCACATGGGATCGGTCGCCAGCGCCAGCATCTGCAGCGCGTCGTCAGTCAGCCGATACGCCAGCGCTCCGGCCAGTTCGTCACTCTTGACGAGAGCCACCAACACTGGCACCTCGGCCAGTACGTGTTCAACGCCGAACGCGCTGACCCTGGTGGTGCCAAAGTCACGTTGAAACAGGTCGAGGACGGCCTGACGATCAGTGTCGTCGCACGCTCGGACGGCGACTGGGGGCAAGTCCATATGAGGCCGGCAGCCGCAGACCAACTGCAGACGCGCCTCGGCCCAATCCACGAAACGGCCGCAGCGCGCACACCTCAGGACTGACGGCTTCGCTGAAAACAAGGAAGAGGACATGTGCAGGCAATTTACCATTGCGCGCCCACGTCGGTCTAAACAGGCACACGCCGACGGGCGTAACCACACGAGATTCCTGACCATGAGGCCCTCCATGCAGAACCGACCCCACGTTGCCTGGCTCGCCACCGCATTTGCGGCGTGCCTGTTCTTGACCACCGTCCCTGCTGCGCAGCGTGGAGGGGACGATACGAGCCAGCAGCAGGGCCGCGGCCGGGGTGGCGGCCAAGGCGGCGGACAGGCGAGGGACCCCCAAACTCCGCAGCCGACCGGCACCGCCATGATTCTGGGCCAGGTGATCACGGGTGATAGCGGCAGCCCGGTCCGTCGCGCCCGCGTCAGCCTGAGTGGCCAGGGTATCCGAGCCCAGCGCTCCACTTTGACCGACGATGAAGGGCGGTATGTGTTCACGCAGTTGGTGGAAGGCCGCTACAACATCACTGCGTCGAAGGCTGGGTTTGTGGCGATCTCATACGGCGCCAAGTCGCCTGGTCGGGCGGGCACCCCTATCCAGGTCGCTGACGACCAGAAGGTTGAGTCCAAACCGATCGCGATGCCGAAGGGTGGCATCATCACGGGCATCGTGCTCGACGAATACGGTGAGCCAGCGCCTGGCACGCCCGTGCGAGCCATGAGACAGGTCATCCGAACGGGCGAGAAGCAACTGCAATCAGCGGGAACGGATACCACGGACGACCGCGGGATGTATCGCATCTACGGCCTCCAGCCTGCGCAGTATCTGGTTTACGCTCAGCCACGTAATCAGGGGCTGGGCAACCTCACCACCGTGGCAGCCGAGATCGAAGCCGCGATGCAGCAAGTGGGACAAGAGTTGGGAACGACGCTCGGAGGTCGCGGGGGCCGAGGTGGACAAGCGCAAGCTGGCGCCCTGCTCGGTGCCCTTGGTGGTGGTCTAGGACAACAGGTCTTGCAGCAACTGCAAGACGAACTCAACGCAGACGGCCAGACGGCGGTCGCCTATGCGCCCGTGTTCTTTCCCGGCACCACGTCCCCGTCCACGGCGTCCAATGTGGAGGTGACCGCCGGTCTTGAGCGCTTCGGCGTCGACTTTCAGCTGCGCCTGACACAGACCGCCTTGGTCAGTGGGTCGGTGCTCTTCCCCGACGGCACGACGCCGGGCGGCACGCAAATCACGCTTGTCCCCAAGGACAGTCTCCCGGGTTTGCCGGGCAACACCATGAATGCCCGGGCCAGCCAGGACGGGAGTTTTTCTTTCAGGAACGTGATTCCGGGCCAGTACGTGGTGACGGCGCGCGCGCAAATTCGAACCGTCGATCCCAACGCAGACACTCAAGCGGCGGCCGCAGACGCTAGTCAGGCCGCGGGACGAGGCGGGCGCGGGGGCGGGCGCGGCGGTGGGCGCGGGGGACCGCCGGCAGAAGTCCTCTGGGCACTGGCTGAGGTCTTCGTCGACGGACAGGACCAGACCGGCCTGACACTGCAATTGCAGCCAGGAATGACGATTTTGGGCCGCGTGAGTTTTGACGGGCAGCAACTCCTGCCACCCACGGACATGACGCGGGTCCGCGTGAACCTGACAACCGTCGGCGCCCAGGATGCTCAATTCGGCAACCCACCCGCCGGCACGATCGACGAGAGTGGTCAGTTCACGATCAAGGGCGTGCCCCCCGGTCGATATTCGTTGCGTGGCTCGGCTCAGGCAGGCGCAGGAGGGCGCGGCGTCGTTCAGGGAGGTGCCCCACAGGCGGGAGGATCGGGCAGTTGGGTGCTGGCCTCGTCAGTCGTTGAGGGACGCGACACACTCGACTTTCCGTTGGTCATTGAACCCAACGTCAACGTGAACGGCGCCATCCTCACATTTGCGGATCGGTCCACGCAGCTGTCGGGCACGCTCCAGGATGCCACCGGCCTTGCCACGTCTGACTACTCGATTATCGTCTTCCCCTCGGACAAGCAGTATTGGCAGCCCCAGTCGCGACGCATCCAGTCTGTCCGACCCGGCACAGACGGAAAGTTTTCGGTGCGCAACCTGCCAGCGGGCGACTACATGCTTGTGGCCGTGACCGATGTCGAGCCAGGAGAATGGTACGACCCTGACTTTCTGGCGGAACTGGCGACGGCAGCGATGCGACTGTCGCTCAGGGACGGCGAGACGAAGACTCAGGACATTCGCCTGTCGGGCGGCTAAGGGCCCGTCAGACCTGGCGCCTACTGTCTGAAGGTGCGCAACCGCGCTCGGCCGCGTCGCATGGTGTACCAGATCAACACAATGAGCACGCCGACCGCCGCCGCAAAAGCAGCACCGAACAACCAGACGGTGCGATAGAGAATCGATTGGGCCTCGGTCCGCACTTCCATGGCAATGGGCACGCCTGCGACGCGGTCGCTCAAATACTGTTCCCAGGTGAGGATATTCCCTCGCTCCACGCTCCCAATTTCGCCGTCGTCCAGTCGTCGTACGTTCTGATACGTGACTCGACTCGGCAGATGGAGCTTGAACCCAACGACCTCGCTCCCATTCCATCCGACATCCGGCGGAACCAGACCGGGCGTCCCCGGCGCCCCGCCCACGAGTTGGGTGTAACGAATCTCGTGTTCAGTCGCATCGAACGTATACGTGGACCACGCCAATGCGCCACACGTGCCCGCTTCGCGCACGTCATCGAGATGGATCCGCGCCTGCACGAACCGTCGACCATGTCGTCGCCACGGGCGACTGACCCGTTCCACGTCACATCCAGCCGCCTCAAACAACTGCCGCACATCATTGCTGTCGAGCCGCGTGTTCGGTGCCGGGTCAAATGCGAGCCCCCGCAGCGCGATCAACGACGCGACTGACGCGGAGACGATCACGGTCGCTGAACCGTCCACCTCAAGGTACGTCTGTTCGTCGTACTCATACTGCCGGACAAGTGGATTCGTGCACCCGACCGCGGCAGCGCCCACGCACAGCACCAAGATGACCAGCTTCGCGACAGGACTACGCACGGTCGAATGATATACATTCTTCCCCATCGACATGCCGCGCCTGTTTCTTATCGATGGCAACTCACAGATGTATCGCGCCTACCATGCGATACGCGAACTGTCCGGTCCCGACGGCAAATCGACGAATGCGATCTACGGCTTCGTCAATATGCTGCGCAAGCTCATCACCGACCATCACCCCGACTATCTCGTCGCATCATTTGACCTGCCAGGACGTACATTTCGAGACGATCTCGCCGCGGACTACAAGGCCAATCGTGCACCGATGCCGACCGACCTCGCCGAACAAGTGCCGTTGGTTCACGACGCGTGTGAGGCGATGGGTGTCCCATACCTGACCGTGGCCGGCTTTGAGGCCGACGATGTGCTGGGCACGCTGGCCGTCAAGGCCCGGGCCGCCGGCTTTGACGTGGCCATCGTGACCGGCGACAAGGATTTTTTTCAACTGGTGACCGACGGACTTGCCATCTACAACCCGAAAGACGACGGCACGTGGTTTGACGCTGAGGGCGTCCTGGCGAAGTTCGGCGTGCGGCCGGAGCAGGTGGTGGATGTACTGGCGCTCATGGGCGACAGCGTCGACAACATCAAGGGCGTCCCAGGGATCGGCGAAAAGGGCGCGCGCGCGTTGATTACGTCCCACGGCACGCTCGACGCGCTGCTCGCCGCGGCTCCGGGCCTGACACAGAAGCGGTATCGCGACGCGCTGACCCAGCACGCCGAAGACGCACGGGCCAGTCGAGTACTTGCCACGATTCGACTCGACGTGCCGGTCGAGTTCGACGCCGACGCGCTGCGGTACCGCGGACCGGACGCCGCCCGGTGCTACGCCCTGTTCTCTTCGTTGGGATTTCGAACGTTGACTCCGGAATTCGCTCCCACCGCCGCCACCTCGGCACAGGACTATGCCGTGGTGACGACGTTGGAAGAGTTGGACGCCATCACTGACGCGGCGCGAGCGGCGGGCCAGCTCTCAGTCGCGGCTCTGGCCGCCGTTGCCGCGGGCACATCCGCCGTCGACGCCACCGTCGTGGGCCTGAGTCTGGCGACCGCGCCACATCAGGCACGCTACGTTCCCCTGACTCACAGCGGCCTCACCGAGACGCCAAACCTGCGCACACGTGACGTGGCCAGCCGCCTGGCCCCGCTATTCGCCGACCCCGCAGTGGCAAAGATCGGACACGACCTGAAGTCCACGTCTGTCCTGTGCGCACGAATCGGGTGCCCCCTGTCCGGACTTGACCTCGACACGATGATTGCCAGCTACGTGGTGGACGCCACCGGCTCGAGCCATGGCCTGCGGGACCTGGCCCTGGCCCGAACGGGTTACGGGGCCGTTCAGGTCGACGAGGTGACGGGGCGAGGCAGCAAAGCCGTCTCCCTGGATGCCGTTCCTGCGACGTCTCTCCTGAATTTTGCCGGCGAACGGGCCGACCTGCCGCTCCGAATGGCCGACAGCCTGCGCGCGGACCTGGCAGACCCGGCACTTTCGGCCGTCTACCGCGATTTCGAATTGCCCCTGATTCCGATTCTGGCAGACATCGAACGCGAGGGCGTGGGACTCGACGTGGAAGCACTTGCTCGACTATCGAGCTCGATGCAAGACGACCTGGACCGCCTCAGCGCAAGCATCTTTGGTCTGGCGGGCGAAGAGTTCAACATCAATTCACCCAAACAACTCGGGGAAATCCTGTTCGAGCGTTTGCAATTGCCGTCGACGAAAAAGACCGGAAAGACCCGAGCCTCCTCGACGGCGATGGCCGTCCTCGAAGAACTGGCCCAGACCCACGAACTCCCCGGACTCGTGCTCCAGTGGCGCAGTGTGCAGAAACTCAAGGGCACGTACGTCGATGCGCTGCCACTGCTGGTGAATCCCGCCACAGGGCGCGTCCACACCACGTTCAATCAAGCCGTGGCCGCAACGGGACGCCTGAGCAGCAGCGACCCGAATCTGCAGAACATTCCAGTCCGCACCTCGACCGGTCGGCAAATCCGTGCGGCCTTCATTGCCGCACCCGGGCACGCGCTGATTTCTGCGGATTACTCTCAGATCGAACTCCGCGTCCTGGCACACTTGTCGGGCGACACCGCTTTGATCGAAGCGTTCAAGCACGGCGAAGACATTCACGACCAGACTGCAGCACGGGTATTCGGAACGGACAGCGGCCTGGATCCGCACGAGCTGAGGCGACGCGCAAAGATCATCAATTACGCGCTGCTGTACGGAAAAACGGCGTTCACGCTCGCGAAAGACATCGGCGTGCCACAACAAGCCGCGCAGGAGTTCATCGACGCATATTTCGCGGGCTTCCCGGCCGTGCGAACATTCATCGACCAGACGCTGGACGCCGCCAGGCAAAGCGGCGTCGTCCGAACCTTGACGGGCCGCCAGCGGCTGATGCCTGAACTGACCAGTCGCAACGGTCAGATTCGCGCCGCCGCGGAACGTGAAACGGTCAACATGCCGATCCAGGGCACGGCGGCAGACATTCTGAAGAAGGCCATGATCGACGTCGCCAGCGCACTGGCCTCGCATAACGCGACCGCAGCCGTCCCAAGCCGCATGATCCTCACCGTTCATGACGAACTCCTGTTCGAAGCGCCCGAGGGTGACGTGCCGACAATGATGACTCTCGTCAGAGACACGATGGAGGCCGCATTCGCTCTGGCCGTGCCACTCACGGTGGATGTGGGGTCAGGACCGAACTGGGACGCAGCCAAACCCTAGTGACCGACCCGGGCCTGGAGATAGTCCGCGTTATTCTTGATAATACTCATAACTCGTTGTTTTTATTGGACTTAACTATGATTTAGTCGCGAGTAAAAGCATTCGGGCCTCAAGGTGACCGGTATAATTCCGATTCGTGGTTGAGCCCGTCATCGTTCCCCGCGCCGAGCATACGATTTCCCGGCGCGAAATTGATCCCGACGCGCTCAAGGTGCTCTATCGTCTTGCGCAGGGGCAACATACCGCGTATCTCGTTGGTGGTGGCGTGCGTGACCTGTTGTTGGGTCGGCGACCGAAGGACTTCGACATCGCGACCAACGCCCACCCCTACGAAATCAAGAAGCTGTTCAGGAACTGCTGGATCATCGGCCGACGTTTCCGCTTGGCGCACGTCAAGTTCGGTCAGAAGACGATCGAAGTGGCGACCTTTCGGAAAAACGTTCCCAGCCAGCCCCCCGATTCGGCGTCCGACGCGCCACCCGATACGACCACAGACGAGGCAACGAAACACGACGGCATCATCCGTCGAGACAACACCTTTGGCACCCCCGAAGAAGACGCGTTCCGAAGAGACTTCACCGTGAACGCGATGTTCTACGACATAGCCACGTACTCCATCATTGACTTCGTTGGTGGCCTTGGCGATCTGGAGCGCAGGCTGATCCGGTCGATTGGCGATCCGATGGTGCGATTTGTCGAAGACCCGGTTCGCATGCTCCGCGCCGCGGTACTCAGTGCACGCCTGGGATTCGACATTGACGCGCTCGTCCTGGATGCGATCGCCACACTTCGCCCACTCATTGCCGAAGCCTCGGGCGCCCGGTTGCTTGAGGAGTACTACAAGATTCTCCGCTCCGGGTACGCCGAGGCCAGTTTTCGAGCACTGGATCGGCTCGGGTTGCTCGGGCTGATGACGCCGGAACTTGAAGGCCCATCCGACGCGGTCTGGGATTCACTGGCACGGCTCGACGCCTATCGTCGCCGATTCAAAGAACCGCCGGACACGCTGACGAATGCCATTCTGATCGGTGCGCTCCTGGTGCCATCCGAGCTTATCGTCCGCCGTACGCCTGGCAACCCGAGCGATACCCGCGTCAGCTTTGGAATTCTGCCCATCGCCCGACGCGATCTGGATCGGTTGAGTCAGGTCGTGACCGTGTTGCCGCGGATGCTTGAGCCGGATCCGCCCGTGCGATTCACACGCAGCCTGCCGCAGCGCCCGGCATTCAGAGACGCACTGTTGTGGCTCGAAGTGTTCACCGACGCTCCAGACGAGCTGGCACGTTGGACGGCGCTGAAGGCGGCGGCCCCGACGCCGCCGAGCGCCGAGGGTGATCCGTCAGGCCACCCCAAGCGGCGCCGCCGGCGCGGACGCAGACGCGGTGGGCGCGGCAAGACTTCTGAGCCGTCCGCCGAGTAGTCTCCGGGGCGCTTGCGAGATGACGCCTGCTACCGCCAGGTCGCACTTAAGCGCATCGCCCGCCCGGGGGCCAGTGTCACAAGTGGCGTGCGGCCCACTTCTACACGCGCGCCAAACACATTCTCAACAACCGCGGCCCACTCAATCCTTGATGTGCGTGCGGCGATGCGGCCGTCCACCTGGTGAGCCGGTGCCAACTCGAACGCGTTGCGATCATCATCGAACTGCGCGCCGATCGACCGGGCGACCACATCCACCCGCCACCCGGATGCGGGGCGAAGGTTGAACGCCAGCGCAGCACTGACCCGCGGCACCTGCGGGAGTCGATTCCCTTCGATCGCGGGTTCGGCAGAGTGTTGGAACGTCGAGTCCGTCAGGATCACCGACCCCCGCACCTGTAGCCAACTGGCAGGGCGGCCATCAAGGTCGACCTCAACGCCGCGCGCCCGGGCCTGCCCGGCATTCTGCCGTTCGCGGACGATGCCCGTCAGCGAGGGAAGCGTGACGTTGGCGATGACATCATCAACCGTGGTCTGGAATGCTGCGAGGCCGCCGGTCCAGGCCAGGCCGCTCCACGTGACGCCCGCGTCAACCATCCCCGCACGCTCAGGCTTGAGCGAAGAATTCGCCAACGTAGACGTACTCCCGACACGAAAGCCCCGAGTCAGTTCGTTCAGGGTGGGCCAGCGATGACTCATGGCGGCCGCGGAGCGGACCACCACCGACGGCCGCACCTGCCACGTTGCCGACAGTCGACCAATCGCCGCTCGGTCTCGCCCGTCGGTGGAGGTCGGAGCCGCCCGCCACTCGTGACGCACACCACCCCCGACGGTCACGCTCCCCCAGGGCGAAACAGCCGCCTGCACCGAGATCGACTCACTGTCGTCCCTCAGTGCCACGGTCGTCGTCCCGCTCGTGCGGCGCTCCTCGAAATCAGCGACCGCGCGCGTCGCGCCCGCACGCACCATCACGAACCCCATCGGCATGGTGCGACCATATTCCACATTGGCGCGTGTCGTCGTGACGTCGATAAGCTGCGTCAACACCAGAAACTCGGTGGCTCGTGACGACGAGACCGCCGAAAACGTCTGCTCGTACCGGTTGGGACTGACCGCGACGCGCGCGGCCCAGGTCGCCGTGTCGCTCACAGACTGCACCGCCGCCAACGCGGAGCCACCGGCCGACCGGTTACGCTGCAACACCGTGCCATTACCGCGCCGATCGCGGCCGCCGAGCGCCGTCAGCGTCCAGCGGCGAGGTCCGGCGGTGACATCGACCCGCCCGAAGGCGTTCCACCAGTTCGCGGAAGCGGGCCGATCCGCCAGACCGCGCGAGCTGGGTTCGAGTGGAAAATCACCGGCCGTGTCGACGGCTGACGCCGCCAACCACATCGCCGTCCGGCCGTGTGTTAGGCCCAAGGACCCGTCACCCGTCTTCGTCTCACGTGTGCCGACAGCAAGCGTCAGCGAAGGGTCCGCACGGTGGGGCATCGTCGAACGTATGCGAATCACACCTCCGAGAGCATCAGAGCCGAAGAGGTCCCCTCCCGCGCCAGGCAGGACCTCAATGGAATCGATCGCCTCGGTTGGCACTCGGGTCCAGGTGACCCAGGCGCCGAATCCATCGTTAAGGGGAAGCCCATCGAACAGCACAAGCGCCCGACTGGCGCCGGAGGCCGAGAGTCCGCGCAGGGTCACGCCGTGGGTGGTCGGGTTGGCTGTGCGGGCTGATGAGCGCCGAAACAGCGAGAGGCCAGCCGAGGGGCGCAGGACCTCATCAACGGTCAAGCCCGGCGCGTTCGACAGAAACGTCTTGTCAAACGTGACGGCCCCGGTCGCCAGGTCCCGGCCTCCGGCGTTGCCCAGGACCAGTACGGATGCTGAGACGGTTTCGGGCAGTACGGTCAGGTCAACCGGCGAAGCGAAGACCGTCACTCTGCGTTCGGCGAACCCGTTCACCTGCACGGTGAGGTCAACAGGCAGGGTGACGTCAGGAACGCGAAACCTCCCTGAGGCGTCGGTGACAACAATGGCCGCCGAGGCCTGGTGCACGATGACCCGCGCGCCGGCCACGGGCTGTCCGTCACTCGTTCGCACCACGCCGGTGAGCAGCAGCGCAATGGCTACAGCGTTCAACATCGTCTCTCCAGAATTTCTCTAGCCGTATGTACGTTCGAATTCCTGCATGAACTGGACAAGCGCGGTGATGCCATCTTCAGGAAACGCGTTGTAAATCGACGCGCGGAGACCACCCACGGATCGGTGGCCCTTCAGGCCATCGAGCCCGGCGGCGGTGGATTCTTTCACGAAGTGCTTTTCGATCTCTTCTGATGGCAGGCGGAAGGTGACGTTCATTCGCGAGCGAGACTCCACATCGGCATGTGCCGTCCAGAAGGCGGTGCGATCAAGCTCGGCATACAGCGTGGCGGCTTTTCTGGCGTTGATCGCATCAATCGCCGCGAGGCCGCCGATGCCTTCAAGCCATTTGAGGGTGAGTCCGAGAACATAGATACCAAAGGCGGGGGGGGTGTTGTACCGCGAGCCGCCTTCGGCCTGCACTCGATAGTTCAGCATCGCCGGCAGGGTCTCGGCGGAGCGAGCCAGGAGATCTTCGCGAATGATCACGACGGTCACACCTGAGGGGCCGAGATTCTTCTGGGCCCCAGCATAAATGACGCCGTACTTCGCGACATCGATTGGACCAGACAAAATATTTGACGACGCATCACACACCAGGGGCACGTTTCCAGAGTCCGGCGCTTGGTGCCATTCCGTCCCGTGAATGGTGTTGTTCGCCGTCATGTGAACGTAGGCGGCGCCCGGTGTCAGCTGCAGTTCCGATTGCGACGGCACACGGGTGAAATTGCCATCCTCGGTCGTGGCCGCCACCGACGTAGCCCCTACCTTCCTGGCCTCTTTCAGGGCTTTCTTCCCCCAGTCCCCGGTCACGATGTAGTCGGCCGTGGTCCCAGGCGTCAGCAGATTCATCGGCACCATGGAGAACTGAAGGCTGGCCCCGCCTTGCAGAAACAGGATCTTGTACTGATCAGGGATACGGGCGATCGACCGCATCCGCGCGGTCGCACCGTTCAGAATTTCATCAAAGGCCTTGGACCGATGGCTGACCTCCATGGCCGACATCCCGACACCTGGAAGTGCCAGCAGGTCGCGTTGCGCCTCCTCGAGCACAGGAAGCGGAAGCACGGCTGGTCCCGAAGAGAAATTGAAGACGCGATGAACACTCATGGGTAAGGACTCCAGCGGGGGCGGCGACTACGTTTGGTGGACTAGATCTGGTGGACCAGGAGCCCGTCGCGCAATTTGGGCTCAAACCAGGTGGACTTGGGCGGCATGCTGTCTCCGGCGTCGGAGACTGTCATTAAATCGTCAACCGTCACCGGATACATGGAGAACGCGACGGCAGCCTGTCCAGACGTCACCAGGGCCTCCAGCGCGGCTGTGCCTCGGGCTCCGCCCACAAACTCAATACGTTTGTCGGTCCGAACGTCGCCGACGCCCAGCACAGGCGCGAGCACCTCGCGTTGCAGGATGGCCACGCCCAACGCATCGGCCCGCGACGTACCGGACGGCGACCCAGGCAGCGTCAGGCCATACCACTGTCGAGCCAGAAACATCGAGACCTCATCGGGCCGCGTCGGCGTGGGTCGTCCATCGGTCACCGCTACTCTGGTGCGCAGGCTGGCCAGCAGGGTCTCTGGAGTGTGGCCATTGAGGTCTTTGACCACACGGTGGTACGGCAGGATCTTCAACTGGGTATCGGGAAAAGCGACCGCAACAAAGACGTCCGCGTCCGCGGACACATGGCCGAGCGACCGCAACGCCCCGCGCGCACGCGCGGCACTCGCCGCCCGATGGTGTCCATCAGCGATATAGAGCGCCGGCACCCCCGCGAACGCACGGACCAGCGCGGCAACATCATCGGAGGAGACGGGCCACACGGTGTGCTGAATGCCATCGGGAGATGTGAAATCGTACAGCGGTGTTCCGCTGCAGGCGCGCGTCGCAAGGTCGTCCACGGTCACCGAGGCGCGGTACGTCAGGAACACGATGCCGGTCTGGGCCCGAACTGCGACGATGTGGCGCGTCCGGTCGTCCTCTTTGTCAGGCCGTGTACGTTCGTGTTTCTTGATCAGATCGCGCTCGTATTCGTCGATCGAAAAACACCCGGCCAGTCCGGTCTGTACATGAGCGCCCATCTGCTGTCGATAAAAGAACAACGTCGGCGCATCGTCCACAATCAGAGGCGCGGTTGCGATGAGGTCTTTCAGATTGGCTGCGGCCCTGGCGTAGACAGATTCGTCGTACGCCGAGATGCTGTCTGGCAGGTCGACTTCGGATCGGGTGACGCGGAGAAAACTGAGTGGTTCGCCGCGGGTCATCACGCGGGCCTCAGCCGTATCCACGACGTCGTAGGGCACGGAAGCGACGCGCGACGCCACGTCAAGAGCCGGGCGGAGCGCCCGGAACGGTGTCAACACAGCCATAACGTTATTGACCGCGCGACGTCGGGACGACGTTCGCGGATAAGAGTGTGGAACGAAGGTTGGTAAAGAGCCGATCGCGCGTTTGCTCAAACGCAGGCATCTCATCGGCCGGAATGGGCACACCGGGAGGCATCTTCCGATGCTCTGTCACGGGATCCACATGGCTCCCGTTCTTCTTCAACTCATAGTGAAGATGGGTTGCCGTCACGGTGCCACTGTTGCCGACCCGACCGATCACTCGCCCTTGTTCGACGCGTGCGCCTGGACGGATGCCGGCGGCGATGGCCGAGAGGTGAAAATACGCGCTTTCGTAGCCGCTGGCGTGTCGAATCGCCACACGGCGACCCGCGCCACCCGCCCAACCGGCGGCCACGACCGTCCCGGACGCCACGGACACGACGTTCGTCCCATACTTGGCTCGGTAGTCGACGCCTCGGTGGGCGCGGTAGGTGCCCAACACCGGATGGAGCCGATTCCGGGAAAAACTGGAGGTGACATACGGATCGAACTTGAGCGGAGACTTCATGAACTGGCGCTTCAGGGAGCGTCCTTCTGCGTCGTACCACGCATTCTGCCCATCGGGGCCTCGATAACGAATCGCGGTCAACTCGCGACCGTTGTTCACAAACGTGACGGCTTTGACGTCTTCGTAGCCGGAGAACTGGCCGTCGCGCAGCACACGGTCAAAGAGCACCTCAAATCTGTCGCCATCCTGAAGCTCCGAATTGAAGTCGACTTCACCGGAGAACGCATCAGCCAACAAGAGCGTCAATTGGGCGTCCTCTCCCACGTCCTGGAGGGCCGCCCATAACGACGGGCGGGCCTTTGTGATCTCGAACGCCACGGCGTCGCTGACAATTTCCTTCGGATACGGCACGACTTCCGCGTCAAACTCCGGGGCGTCAGCCGGACTGTCCCCACGGAGCGCGACGCGAAGAAACCGGTTGGAATCGACCATGTATCGAAATTCCCGGAATACACCATCGAGTGAAGTGATCAGGCTGTAGGGCTGGTCTTGTTTCAGGGTACGCGGATCGAAGACCGGACGAACCGCCCCAATAATCGAGTCGGCCAAGCCACTGGACGCCGCGTGGCTCTCAAGCAATCCCTGCAGGGTTGCGTTGCGAGGAACGGTGGCCTCGACAATGTCGACGTCACGCGCGACCATGATGTCGCGGCGCTCGCGTTGTGCGGTGCCCTGCCCGCACGAGGCAAACAGCACGGCACACACAAGTATCAGTACGGCACACACACGTACTGGCAGCAGTCGCCCCTGACGCATCGCTGATTACCTTACCATCCCGGGCGGGGCAGTCGTATCATGAACTGTTCCGGACACTCGTTGTGCCCTGCTCCGGAAGCGGGTCGTCAGGCCCCCACTATGAGAGACAAGAGGACAGAGCAGATGAGACACACAAAGGTTCTGACGCTCGGACTCGCCACGGCGGTCTTTACCGCTCTCGTGGCCCTGCCGCTGCGGGCAGCCGATGAGGTGATCGACTACGCCGCACTCGCGAAGATCAAAGCAGAAGGCATGCAGAACTCACAGGTCATGGATCTGGCGAGTTGGATGACGGACGTGCACCGCCCGCGCCTGAGCGGGTCACCCAACATTCAGAAGGCCGGCGAATGGGCGGTGGGCCAGATGAAGGAATGGGGCTTGCAGAACGTCGCCATCGAACCATGGACGGACCAGACCCAGTTCCCGCGTGGCTGGACCAACGACAAGTTCTATCTGGCCGCCGTGTCACCGCAGGCGTTCCCCATGACCGCGATGTCTACGGCGTGGACGCCGGGCACCAATGGCCTCATCCGAGGCGAGGCCGTGCTTCTGACGAGTGCAGACGAGGCCGAACTGACGAAGCTGGCAGGCACCCTGAAAGGCAAGTTCATCCTGACGCAGGCACCGCCGGACGTGGCCGCGTACTGGACACCTCAGGCATCACGGTACACAACCGAGGAGCTTGATGCCCTGTCGGGCGCCCCAACGTTTTCTGAGCTGGGGGCACCAGCGCCGGCTGGGCGCGGCGCGCGGGGTGGCGAACGCGGCGGACGCGCGCGGTCACGGTCTGTTCACTCTGGGCGGCAACCGTAATTCCGACCCCGCGACAACGCTGACGACCATTGTCGTGGCCGCCGAGCACTACGGCCGGGTCGCCCGCATGCTGGAGAAGAACATTCCCGTCACGATCGAGGCCGACATCAAGAACACCTACCACCCGACTCCGACGATGTTCAACGCGGTCGGCGAGATTCCGGGCACGGACAAGGCTGACGAAATCGTGATGCGTGGCGCCCACTTCGACTCGTGGCACGGCGCGACCGGTGCCACCGACAACGCCGCCGGTTCAGCCGCGATGATGGAGGCCCTGCGCATCCTGAAGGCCTCGGGCGTCACGCTCCGTCGCACCGTCCGCCTCGGACTCTGGAATGGCGAAGAGCAGGGACTCATCGGATCACGCGACTACGTGGCGCAACACTTTGCCAGTCGAGGCGCAGCGCCAGCACCGCCGGCAGGTGCACCGCCGGCCGCCGGCCGTGGCGGACGTGGTGGAGCACAGGGTCCGTTGGAAATGAAACCCGCACATGCAAAATTCGCGGGCTACTTCAACATCGACAACGGCACGGGTGCGATTCATGGCGTGTACCTGCAAGGCAACAATGCCATCGCGTCAACGTTCCGCGCCTGGATGGAACCACTCGCCGATTTGGGCATGACCCATCTGACGATTCGCAACACGGGTGGCACGGATCACCAGGCGTGTGATGGCGTCGGTCTACCGGGCTTCCAGTTCATCCAGGACACGGTGGAATACAACACCGTGACGCACCACTACAACATGGACAGCTACGAACGACTCCAGCCCGAAGACATGAGGCGCAATGCCACCATCGCTGCGGCGTTTGCGTATCTGGCGGCGAATCGTGACGAATTGCTGCCACGCAAGCTGCTTCCGACCGCCGGGGGCCGGGGAGGACAATAAGAGAGTTGGGGAACTGGGGAATTGGGGAGTTGGGGAACTAGGGTGCTACTGCATCCCGGCCCAATTTTTTCTTACGTGATGGTCACCCAGTCGTCGGATCTGGGGTGGGCGCCGCGTACGGCGGTCAAGTACGCCTCGTGAATCGCCCGGGTCACCGGTCCAGTAACGCCCGCGCCAATCGGACGACCATCGATGCTTGACACACCGACCACTTCGGCCGCTGTTCCGCACACAAACACTTCATCCGCCACATAGAGATGGTCACGACTGAGTGTGGCCTCCTGCACCGGGAGACCGAGGTCCTGCGCCAGCGTGACGACGGTGTCGCGCGTGATTCCCTCCAGGATGGCGTCCGCCGGCGGCGTGACGAGCTTCCCTTTCCGGACCACGAACAGATTGGCCCCGGTGCACTCGGTCACGTATCCCTGGGTATCGAGCAAGATGGCTTCGTCAAACCCACGTCGTTGCGCCTCGGTCTTGGCCATGACCGAGTTGACATAGTTTCCACTCACCTTGGCTTTGGTCATCATCGCTGCGGGGTGGTGTCGAGTGAAACTCGAGACACAGGCCTTGAGTCCCTGCTCGGGTGAACGCTGTCCGAGATAGACCGACTCCTCCCACACTGTCACCGCCACATGTGGCCGTCCCGAGTCCAGCGTGAGATTCCACCCCCCATCGGCGAGCCAGAGCAGCGGGCGAATGTAACAGTCGCCGAATCCGTTCGCGCGAACGGTGGAGCACACCGCCTCGATCATTTCGTCTACGGAGTGTGGCATCTCCAGAAACCCCAGAATGTGCGAGGAGTCTTCAAAACGCTGCATGTGCTCCCGCAGCCGAAAGACGCCCAGTCCCCGCGGCGTCTGATACGCCCGGATGCCCTCAAACACGGCAATCCCGTAGTGAAAGCCCGCCGTGAGAAATGGCACAGTCGCCTGTGCCGTGTCGATCATTTCTCCGTTGATCCAGGTAAAACGACTATGCATTTTGCACCTCTACCAAATTCCAACGCGCCCGGACACCGACGCAATCAGGCGCGCGCTGTCAAAGCCTATTCCCTGTCGAAACACCAGCTCGACCTTGCGCACATCACCAATTGCGACGGCCGGATTTCCTGACACGACCATGAGGTCGGCCTGTTTTCCTACCGCGATCGAACCGATCGTGTCACCGCGCCCAAGATACGTCGCGCCGTTGAGTGTCGCGATTCGAATGGCCTCTACGGGCGTGAACCCCGATTCAACCAGCAACTCGATCGTGCGCTGATTCGAAAACCCGGGAATCACTCCGCCCCCCCCGGTGGGGTCGGTTCCAGCGACCAGTGTACCGCCTGCTCTGGCGAACGCCAGATCCAACTGCATCGCCTTGGGAAACAAACGCGCGTAGATTGACCGCTCGTTTCGAGCGGTGCGTGCAAACCCTTGCTCGAATTGTTCGCGCAGCGGGGCCACCAGCACCTCGAGCCCCGGCGGCACCGGCCGCCCCGGCGTAAATGTCTCGAACACGGCCGGGGTGGTCGTCAACGTCACATGGTGGTCGATCAGCTTCTGCACGAGCGCCCGGAACGGCGCCCCTTCCACGTCAAGGTCCGCGATGGTTCCCTGACCCACGCCCTGGCCTGGGCACACATCCAGTTGTTTGTCCGCCACAAAGTCGGTGGACGCCAGGAACGCGTGCTCAAGGTTGTCGATCCCCAGATCAGCCGCTTCAGCGTAGGTCACCGAACACAGGTGCCCTGTCACCTTGAGGCCGCGTTTGTGAGCCTCGTCGATCGCGGCCCCCAGTTCGGCGCGCGAGATCTGCATGTAGGCCTTGAACGACGTCGCGCCCGCATCGGCCCAATAGTTCACCTGCCTTCGCGCATCGTCGGCGCCCGAGAGGCTGTGCATTTGGATGAAGGAATTGGGCCCGTTGAGATACGGGGCCGTGGCGTCAATGGCAGGCCCAGCCTTGCGGCCCTCGTCAACCAATCGCTTCATGTTCAGATCCATGAAGCCGTTCACATTTCCGCCCGTCCGCATCGTTGTCACGCCGCCCGCCAGATAGAGGCGCACGAAGCTCTCTCCCAACTGGCCGTACACGCCAGGTCCTGTCGGGTAATACAAGTGCTCATGCAGCATGACCATGCCAGGCATCACGGTCTTGCCGGTCAGGTCGATCACGCGTGCGTTGTCCGGAACCAGCGTCGATCCAAACGGCCCCACGGCCGCGATCCGCCCATCACGCAGAACCACCGTCTGATCATCGCGGGCCGGTGCCCCGGTTCCATCGATGACGGTTGCGTGAGTCAGCGCGACCACTGCATCGTTCACGGTCACAAACGACTTGATCGCGTTACTCACAGGTAGCTGCTGTGCAGAAACGACCACTGTTGCCGCGGCGAGCCCCGCCGCGATACCCCATTGCCTTGTTCGCATGACGCGGATTCTAGCAGAGCGCTCAAACGCTCATCTATAATTGTCGTATGCGTTTTGTCGTGTCGCCCCATCGTGTTCGTCAGTCGTGTGTCCCAATCGGCATTGCCGTTGCTCTGGTGGTCTGTCCTTCGTGGACCATTGCCCAGAGCGGTCAGAGCGGTCAGGCGCCCAACCGCGTTGAGCTCCCTGAAGTCACGGTGACGGCGGTGAAAGAGCCCGCCACGATTCAGAAACTGCCCGTCAGCGTGACGGCCATCACCGCGTCGATGCTGATGCAGATGGGCGTCAGGATTGTGTCGGACGCAGCCCTCTTGACTCCCAACACCGTCTTCACCGAGTTCACGGCACGCAAGCTGAGCAATGCGCGGTTTCGCGGCATCGGCTCCAGCCCAGCGAACCCGGCGGTCGCGACGTTTCTCGACGGAGTTCCGCAGCTGAACGCCAGCACATCAAGTATCGAATTGCTGGACGTCGATCAGATCGAATTTGTCCGCGGCCCCCAAAGTGCGCTCTACGGCCGCAACACACTCGGCGGCGTGGTCAACGTCATCTCGACACGTCCGTCTCTGACGACCTGGACGGGCCGTCTGACTGCCCCGCTCGGCAACTACCGTGCCCGCGACATCCGGGCGGAGCTTTCGGGCCCGCTGGCCCCGACACTCGGTTTCGGTCTCGCCATCGGCCACGGGGAACGAGATGGATTCACGACCAACCAGGTCACCGGCCACACGATCGATGATCGTTCGGCAACCTTCGGCAAGGCCCAACTCTTCTGGACGCCGACGCCCCAATGGGAAACCCGCCTCATTGTGAGCGCAGAGCGTTCGCGCGATGGAGACTATGCGCTGAGCGACCTGGGTGGCCTGCGCAGCGCTCCCTTCTCTGTCGCTCGCGATTTTGAAGGCCGTCAAGATCGCAACGTGACCTCCGCCACGATTGTGGCCCGGCGGGAGGGTCCAGCCATCAGTGTGACCAGCACCAGTGGGTTTGTTCGCTGGACCACTCAGGATGTGACCGATCTTGATTACTCACCGGCTCCGCTGATTACCAGGGACAACGCGGAGAAGGCTCGACAGCTGAGCCAGGAAGTGCGTTTCGCTTCTGCGGCGGCCGCGCCCGTTCGGCTCTCAACCTCGACGACGCTGGCATGGCAGGCGGGAGTTTTCGGATTCACGCAGAAGTACGAGCAGGACGCCGTCAACACATTCGCGCCGTTTTTGATTTCTCAATTCGTGCCGTTCCCTGTCAGCCAGCACTCCCCCCAGGGCACGATCGATGAATCTGGACTCGCGGTATTTGGCCACGCGACCTTCAGCATGAACGACACCGTGGACATCACCGTTGGCGTTCGTGCTGACCGCGAACAGAAGACGGCCAGCCTGCGGACGTTTTTTGAACCACAAATTGCGCCGACACGCACGACGGATGCCGAGAACACCTGGGCAAACGTCTCGCCAAGCGCTTCGCTCTCCTACCGCGCTGGTCCAGACACCATGACGTACGTCGCCGTGTCGCGTGGCTTTAAGGCCGGCGGTTTTAATCCGACGGCGCCCCCGTCAGGCGACACCTACGACGAAGAACACACC
This sequence comes from Acidobacteriota bacterium, assembly GCA_013203475.1. GTDB lineage: Bacteria > Acidobacteriota > Vicinamibacteria > Vicinamibacterales > SCN-69-37 > SYFT01. Next base: position 51,870 of record JABMNV010000015.1, on the reverse strand, counting down.
TGGAACAGCGAAGTCGGTGTCAAGACAACGTGGGCGGATGGACGCGTCTGGACGAACGTCGCCGCCTTTCACATCGACTGGTCTGACCTGCAGCTCAACCTGCCGATTCCGAACGCGCCTGGTCAGTTTTACATCTCGAACGTCGGTGGTGCGACCAGCCGCGGCGTTGAGTTCGAGCTCACCGCACGAGCGGGAGCGGGCATCGACCTCTTCGGCTCCTTCGGCTACACACGGGCCAGGTTTTCCAGCGGCAGCGTGTCGAGCGGCGCCGACGTCTCGAACAATGACATCCCATTCACACCTGACTACACGGCCGCGGCAGGCATCCAGTTCTCGCGTGCGCTACGAGAAGCGGTCCAAGTGTTCGGCCGTGGTGAAGTGGTCCGCCACGGCGCCATTCAGTACGACGATGGCAACACCGCCGGCGAAGCCGCCTACACCATGGTGAACCTGCGAGGCGGCGTGCAGATGCGGGCCGTGACGGTGGAGGGCTGGATCAGGAACGCTTTTGACGCCCGCTACATACCGACCGCGTTTGCGTATCCGGGGCTGGCACCATCCGGGTTCGTCGGAGAGTCGGGGCGGCCTCGGACCTTCGGCGTGAGCCTGAGTGTGGGATTTTAGTCGGAGCCTCGCGGAGGCCATGAGCGGCTGACGTCCTGGGCCATCAGGCGACCAGGACGCCGATGATACCCACCAGCAGCATCAGCCCGGCTGCCGCAATGGCGAAGCGGAACCACTGACCAAACGGCACCTTGGCAGCCAGCAAGAGTGCCATGAGAGCCCCGTTCGTCGGCGTCAACAATTCCATGAGTCCGGCGCCGGTTTGGTAGGCGATCACGGCCGCATCGCGCGACAGTCCGAGCAAATCTGCCAGGGGCACCATGATCGGCATGGTCAGCACGGCCTGTCCACTGACACTTGAGACCGGGATGTGAAGCAAGGCGTGAAAAGGAATCATCAGCAGTAGCGCCGAAGCACCCGACATGTGGCTGAGCGGTGCGGCCATGGCGTTCAGAATGGTATCGATCACTCGACCGTCGGCCATTACCAGCGAAATCGATCGTGCCATTCCCACAATGATGGCCGCCGGCAGCAGTGTTTGCATGCCCTCGAAGTAAGCGTTGATCGTTCCGGTCACTCTGAGGCCGCCTGCCAACCCCACGACGATACCGGCGATGACAAAGCCGGCCGACAGTTCGTTGAATCCCCAATCGAGGGCCAAGGCCCCGTAGACGTACGCCACCATTGGCGCGAGCGCGCACAACATGATCACGACATCTTTCGTGCCGGCACGCTCGCCGGTCGCGTCAGCGTCTGACATGGCCAATCGCGTGCGCGCCGCATATCGCATCGTCCAGGCAGACCAGAGGCTGAGACCTGCCACAAACATCGCCGAACGCAGACCGAACATCGACAGCGGTGGGAGCTGCGCCAGCTTCATGGCGATCCCGGCCTGAAATGGATTCGTGGGCCCGAATGCGCTGCCCACCATCGCTGCGCCGGCAGACATGGCGACCACGACCACGGCGTTGACGCCGAGCCCGCGCCCAAGCACCAGAAGAACTGGCACCAACGGAATAATTTCCTCCTGCATGTTCTCGAGAGCCCCCATCGTGCCGAACACGAACGAGAACACGGGAATCGCCCAGAGCCCGCGACGGCGAAACACTGCGACGAGCGAGGCGATCATCCTGGCTAACGTGCCGGTGCGATCGACAACGACCCATGCGCCTCCGACAAACAGGATCACGGCGATGACGTCGGCGCCTTCGATAAACCCACGGGGCACGGCGACAAACAGATCAAAGAGCCCGACGGGAGCCGCATCAACTGTTTCGTACGTCCCCGGAACGACGACGATGCGGCCTGTGGCTGCGTTCTCTCTCCGACTGAATTCTCCGGCAGGCAGCACCCATGTGGAGGCGGCCGCCAGAGCGACCGCCCCCATCAGCAGAACAAGGGGATGTGGGAGCTTGAGAGTCATCCGCGCGGATACCGTTTCTCCACCAGGCGTCGCAGTTCGACGATCGGCTCGGTGTGGTCGTCGACCTGCAAGCGCAGGACGACATCGTTGTGCAGCCACACGCCGCCGTCCTTCTTGACGATCAACATCGCTGCCGACTGCATGCCACGTTTGTCGCCTCCGGCCAGCTGCCCGGCCTCAAGCGCGGCCAACAAACGGAACGAGAGGCGTCCCTTGGTGGTTTCAAAGGCCTTGACCATGCCTTCGACGACGGCTGGTCCGGCCAGGATATTACCTTGCGCCGTACAGTAGAGCCCCTGCTTGTGTCCGGCCCATTCACTGGCTTCCGGGCCTGTATACACGGCCGTTTCTCCAAACGGACTGATGACCGCGAACTGCCTTCCAGCCTTGGGCCATGGCTGATTTCTCAGACCCGGATCCGGATCACGGTCCCAAATCTGCTTCACGATATCGGCTGGTTTGAGTCCACGGCGGAGCAAGTCCAGCGCTTGTGGGCCATAACTGACATCAACAATGGCCTGGGTCGCAGCCGCGCCCACGCCCGCCTCAGCCCACAACACGCCGTTCCCCACGGAGAACACGCGCGACTGTACGGCACCGCCCAACTCACCGGTTTCAGGGTCGAATCCAAGAATGGAGAAGGTGGCAACCCCATCCTCGGGCCGGACCGGCTGCTGCGCGGCGGTTGGGATGGACGACGCCAACGCCACCGCAGTCACAATGACCGCAACGACACCCACCATGGATCTATTCATCTGGCTCATACACAAACACCTCCCGAGTGACCTGCACACGATAGTCGAAATATCGATTCGTGGTGTCAGCGGCGCGGGGGCGCCGGGCGGGTGATGAACTCGACAACCGCGCTGATAAACGCGGCGTGCGTGTCCTCCACTTGCGCGGCGTGATCCCCCCCCGACAACAGCGTCCACTGGCGCCGCGAGGCGGCGATGTTGGAAAAGAACCGCGCCGTGACGTCTGTCGGGACGCCGGGGTCCAGCGATCCATGCAGAATCATCGTCGGCATCGTGAGCCGCGACGGGTCCAGTGCATTAAATTCCTCTTCGTGGACCCAGTCTGTTCGGACGGGGTCGGCGGCCAGCGCCTGGTCGGCAAACGCCGACGCCACGGCCGCAGGCGTGACCGCCGGCGAGATGAAATCGAGCAGCGCATCGGCACGCGTGGTCTTCTCGTATGCTGGCAGTTCCGGAACAGGAAGAGCGGCGGACTTCAGGCCCGGCTCCATCGTGAATCCAAAGAGAACGAGGGAAGACAACGGAAGACCAGGCAACTGCGCCGCCAGGTGTGCGACCGCGGCACCTTGCGACCACCCAAGCAGGGCTGGAGCAGGCAGTTTTGGATGCCGTGCCGCAACCCACCGGAGCACGACAGCCACATCGGCGGCGGCCCGGCTTGGCGTCAGGAAACCAGACGCGTCACGCGGGGATTCGCCATAGCCGCGCAAGTCAACGGCGTACGCAGCCACGCCCTGGGCCACCAACGAGGTCAAGACCGACCGGCTGAGTCCGGGCACCTGGAGATCAAAGTCGGGTCGGCTGCTCCAGGTGCGACCGTGAATCAACACCAGGGCAGCACAAGGAGTCGGCGGCGTCCGCCCCCACACAGCGAGCGGATGACCGTCTGCAACGACCGTATACCGCTGAGGCGGCGCCGGCGTGCGGATGCTCGTATTTGAAGAGGTGGCTACGATGCTGGCGACGGAGCAGAGGGCCGCGATCAGTACCGCGCAGGCCGTGACACCGACGCCTACTTGCCGCGGGCTCGTAGCCACACCAAGGCGTCCGAGAGCGTCCGCTCCGCGTCGGCATCGCGGCCGGCCCCTTCGTACAATCTGGCGAGACGAAATAAGGGATAGAGGTCGCTTGGTCCGGCGGCAATTCTGGCCACCAGTGCCTGCACTTCAGGATGGCGCGTCCCCAGGCGACGGCCCACGACCATCTGATTCATATCTCGCTCGAGCACAGCCTTCTTGTCTGTCAACCGTTGCAGAACCGCTTCGTTCCATTCGAAAAACTCCGCCGCCAGCGCGCGCTCGGCCGCGTCCAACTGCCGGACCAGCGCCATCACATCAGGGTGCTTGTCTCCCAATTGGAGCCGGATTCGCGCCCGGACGAGGGCGGCATCACTTTCCTGTTTCCGCTGCTCAAGCAGGGTCAGCCTCGCGGCGTGGAACGCGATCGCCGATAGATCCGCCTGCGATGGCGGGAGCGGTGGTGGTGTTGCCTGGACCTGCGGTGCGACCGCGAGGCCGACGGCCAGTACGAAGCCCATTATCATCTGCAGTTCTCCTGTCCGAACAACACGCCACCGCCACGTGGAGCACCGTGCCCAGTTGGCAAGGGTCCGTGCCGATGTCTGTACCCAATGACCGAGAGGGCCATTACGACGCCAGCGGCCAGGCCGAGTCCCACTGACCAACCGATGAGCGGGAAGGTGGCTGCCAGGGTCCAGGCCATCACAACGAGACCCGCGCCCCCAATGCCAGCGACCCGGATACGGGACACATTGATTATGTCTGTGGCCTGCCCCAGCGGGAGCATCGAGTCCGACTCGTGCGCGGAGGCCCGACGAAAGCCCAGCCGAGCGGCGCCGAGCATCAGTCCGCCCAGAACCAGACCGCCGACAACGGTCAGCGACGCGAACCAGGACAGGGCGCCATCAGCCAAAGCCGTCAGGATGAGACCGACAACCAACCCAATGCCGATGACAGATCGAATGTTCCGCACGGTGCCTCCCCGGTCCAGTGTAGCCCGAAGATTGGGCCTCTAGACGTCGTCGGCCAACTGAGGATGGAGCGCCCTCACCTGTTCGGCCTTCACGAGATCGTCACGAAGCATGGAAAAATCGAGGAAATCGAACCCCGGCCCAACCGTGCAACCGACCAGAGAATAGTCGCCCAGGGTGCCAGCCGACTGCCAATCACCTGCCGGCACCACGTGGACCGGCCTGAACGTACCGTCCCATGGGCCCAATGTCACAGACTCCACGCGTTCGAATGTCGCATCGCAGATCGTCAACCGCAGAGGGTCGCCCTCGTAGAAGTGCCACGCCTCATCGGAGTTCACCTGATGCAGGCGCGACCGCTGGCCCCGTGTCAGCAGGAAATAGATCGTGGTCATGGCAGACCTGGGCTCCCGGCCGTCGTCTGGCGACACCAGTCGACTCGAACGGAAGACTTCCGAGTACCAGCCGCCCTCCGGATGTGGGCGTAGGCTCAGCTGTCGGATCAGGGTCTCTGGGCGTGTCACTCGGATACCTCAGGGGGAGCTAGACGTTGAACTTGAACAGCAGCACGTCGCCATCGGCGACGACGTACTCTTTCCCTTCCATCCGATAAAGACCTTTTTCGCGGGCAACGGCCACCGACCCACACGCCACCAGGTCGCCATAGGCGACGGTCTCGGCCTTGATGAAGCCCCGCTCGAAGTCGGAGTGGATGACACCGGCCGCCTGGGGCGCCGTGTCGCCGGCATGAATGGTCCAGGCCCGCACTTCCTTCTCACCTGCCGTGAAATAGGTGCGGAGGCCAAGCAAGTGATAGGTCGCTAGAATCATGGAGCCGAGCCCGCTCTCTGACACACCAAGCTCTTTCAGAAACGCCTGCGACTCATCTGGTTCAAGATCAACCAAATCACTTTCAATCTGCGCACTAATGACGACGGCTTCACACGCCAAGTGGGTCTTGACGTAGTCACGCACCTTGATCACGTACGGGTTGCTGTCGGCTGTCGCCAGGTCACCTTCATTGACGTTGCACGCAAAGATGGTTGGCTTGTCCGTGAGCAGGAACAACGCCCGCGACAGCGCTCTTTCTTCCCGTGTCAGTGCCGCCAAAAGCGCGGGTTTGCCTGAGTCGAGCACCGGCTCAAGCTTGATCAGTACCGCGTCTTCAGCTGCGGCGACCTTGTCCCCACGCTTGATTTCCTTCTGCAGCCGATCCCGGCGTTTCTTGACGGAGTCGAGGTCCGCCAGAATCAGCTCGGTGTTGATGACGTCGATATCGCGCACGGGATCCACCGTGCCCGACACGTGGTGCACATCTTCGTCTTCGAAACAGCGTACAACCTGCACGATCGCGTCCACTTCCCGGATGTGCGTCAGGAATTTGTTTCCCAGCCCTTCGCCAGTACTCGCCCCGGCAACCAGTCCGGCAATATCGACAAACTCGATGGCTGCGGGAATGACGACGTTGGTCTTGGCGATTTTCTGAAGTTCGTACAATCGGGCGTCAGGCACCGTGACGATTCCCACATTGGGATCGATGGTGCAAAACGGGTAATTCGCCGCCTCGGCTTTCCGCGTCCGCGTGACGGCGTTGAACAGGGTGGACTTTCCCACGTTGGGCAGTCCGACGATTCCAGCGGTAAGCATGCTCAGGTCCGACTACTGCTTCGAGGTCTCGGCCGCGCGCGCCGCGAAGGCCGCCTGCCGGCTCAGGGTCAAGTGCGGCACGACGCCAACCAGGCGTTGGTACACCATCAACTGCGCTCGGTGATGCATCTCATGTTCCTTCACGCCCAGCAGCATCTCGAACCGTGACTTGCTCGGCGGGTCGATCGGCGCAGGCAAACTGACGTGCTCAGCCATCCTCTCGCTGGTCATTGACTCAAGATACGAGGCAAACGCCTCACCCTCGGTCTCAAGTGCCTGGAGCACACGCTCGCGCGAATCGAGCGCCTGGCCAAAGGCGGTGGCAGCTTCGATGTACACGCGGAATTCGTCAAACGAAATCGTCGTCTTTCGGTCGTCACGATGTGCCTTCAACTGCCAGGTCGTGGCCGCCGCCAGATGGGCCAGCAGTTCGTGGACGCTCATCGACTCTGGCGTCGGGCGAAATCCCCACTGTTCTACCGGGATGTCGTTTGCAACTTGAATTGTGTTCTTCCTGACGGTCCGAAACGACCGAGCACAGTCTTTTCCTGAATAACAGTCCATCTTACCAGCGTACATCAAACTCACGCAGCCCTGCACCCAAGGTTCCTACCAACTCGTCGGTTTGTAGTCCTTCAGAAACTGGCCCCAGACATGTACGCCGGTGTTGATTCCCTCAATGATGGGGTCAACGATGCGGGCCGCACCGTCGACGATATCGAGCGGGGGATGAAATCGATGGTCGATGACTTTCCGGGCCGCGAGTTCGGCGGGGTCCTCGTCAGTGACCCACCCGGTATCGACGCTGTTCATGTGAATACCATCCGCGAAGTAGTCGGCGGCCGCCGTGCGAGTCATCATGTTCAGCGCCGCCTTCGCCATGTTGGTATGTGGGTGACGCGTGGTTTTGAAGGCCCTGTAGAACTGGCCCTCAACGGCGGACACATTCACAATATGTTTGTCTCGATCTGCCGTCCGCAGCATGAGTGGCTTGAGCCGAGCGTTGATCAGAAATGGCGCGATGGCGTTGACCAACTGCACCTCCAGCAGCTCCACTGACGGCACTTCAGCCATCAAAAGTCGCCAGGAATTTCGGCCCCTGAGGTCAATCTGTTGGAGATCCTGATCCAGCTGACCTTCGGGAAACAAGTCCCGCTGCGCCTGCAGTTCCTCGGGCAACAGAGCCACCTGTGACAGCGCCGCCGCATGGGTCAGGCCCGCCACCTCCGACAGCCGTGTGGCCAGCGTGTCCTGCGAGCCACTGAGCGCCGGCGTCGCGTCCGACTCCGGCAGCATGTGATACCCGCGCAGACCTTCGTAGGCCCCGACGAGTGCCCGAACGTGGTCTGGCATGGTGTGAACCGCGGCCGTCTCCCCTTCCATCATGTGGGCGTAGAACTCCGGTGGCCGTCGCACGGTCTGGCACGCATTGTTGACGATAAAGTCGAGACGGTCGAGCTTGGACGACATCTCATGGCAGAACGCCTCGACGCTGGGCGTGTGCCGCAAGTCGAGACCAACAATCTCGAGTCGAGGCCCCCACTCGCCGAAGTCGGGCTCGTTGGCGTAGCGAATCGCCGAGTCACGAGGAAACCGGGTTGTGACAATCACGCGAGCGCCCGCCCGCAACAACTTCAGTCCGGCCTGGTATCCGATTTTCACCCGGCCGCCGGTCAGCAGGGCCACGCGCCCAGTCAGATCGGCCGACTCGGTGCGCTTCGCGAAGTTCGAGGCCGCGCACTCAGGGCAGAGCTGATCGTAGAAATCGTGGATCTCCCGGAAGTGGCGTTTGCAGACATAGCAGTGGCGCTCCTCCGAAGACCGAGGCGCCGCCGGCCGCGTGTGTGACTCCACCGGTTCTCCCTGGTCGGTGGCCGGCGGTGGAAAGTAGTTCGGCGTCGTAAAGACAGGACGCCGCCGCAACTCGCGGATGCCTGTCTCGTGGAGTGCGGCCTCGTCGCGCCTCACCTTCTCGGCCTGTCGCCGTCGAATGATCTCCTTCACCAACCGACGGCGCGAGGGCACATCCGGGTTGTAGACGTTGCCGGCCGCCTGGACCAGCCGCGCACGTTCGTCTTCGGGGAGGGCCGCCAGCAGGCGCCGATCGCTGTCGATCAGCTCAAGCGTCTCAATGGCCTCGCGTAGCTGCAGGCGGAGGGCTGCCCTCTGCTCGTCTTCCCGTGTCATTCGTCTGCTCCCCGGCCGACTACCGCGCCGCCCGCATGCGCTCGATCCACGCACGGATGCGCGCATCAACCACGTCCAGAGGCACGGCACCGGACGCCAACAATTCGTCGTGAAACCCTCGAAGATCAAAGGCCTCACCCAACTGCGCCTCAGCCTCTGCCCGAAGGGCGCGAATCTTGATTTCGCCCATTTTGTATCCCAGGGCCTGGCCGGGCCAGACGATGTAGCGGTCCACCTCGACGGTGATGTCCTGCAGCGTCTTGGCCGTGTTCTTGAGAAAGAATTCGATCGCGTGTTGCCGGGTCCAGCCCATGGAGTGGAGGCCGGTGTCGACGACCAGGCGCACGGCCCGCCACATCTCGTAGGTCAACTGTCCAAACCGCGAATACGAGTCGGCGTAGAACCCCATCGGGGTGCCCAGGCGTTCTGCGTACAGCGCCCATCCTTCGACGTAGGCCGTGTAGCTGGAGTGCTTCCGGAACTCCGGGAGGCCCGTCAGTTCCTGAGCGATGGCGATCTGAAGGTGATGGCCCGGCACCGCCTCGTGCAGTGTCAGTGCCTCCATCTCGTACTTCGGACGGGCATCCAACTTGTAGGTGTTCGCGAACATGTACCCCGGCCGCCCGGCCACCAGCGAACCGGGCTCGTAGTAGGCCGTCGTCTGCGACGGGGCGACAGCGTCGGGTACTCGAATGACACCGTAGGGGGTCTGTGGGAGACGCCCGAAGAGTTTTGCCAATTCCGGATCCGCGCGCTTAGCCACATCGCGATACCCGCTGACAAGCGCATCGGCATCGGTGTAGTAGAAGCGCCGATCGGTGCGGAGAAAGCGCACGAAGTCGTCAAAACGGTTGGCGTAGCCCGCCTCGGCAATGACCGCATCCATTTCGGCGCGGATACGGGCGACCTCGGCCAAGCCGATGTCGTGGATTTGCTGGGCTGTCTCCGCACTGGTCGTGTGCCACTGCGCGTTGTAGGCGTACAGCGCGTCACCGTTTGGAAGGGAGTTTGCCCCGGTGGTCTCCCGGCATGCCGGCAGGTACTCCTCAACGAGAAACACATGAAGACGCCTGAAGGCGGTCGCCACCTGATCGCGATAGGCGGTCATCGCCTGGTCTACAAGCGGCGCCCAGTCCGCCTCTGGCACGCCGGCCGGGCGCCTGACAAACGCCGCCAGCATGGGACTCGTCAATGGTTCGTCCACGACCTGCGCCGCGACCTGACCAGGCACATCTCGTAGCGCAATGCGCGGCGGCGTCATCCGCTCGCCGACGCCCTGCCGCATCAAGCCGATCGCCTGGTCCACAACCGCCGGAATGGCCCGCAGCCTTGAGACGATATGCCCCAGTTCGACTGCGGTCGCACCTGGCATCAGCGCGATCGTTCGTGGAATGTCCTGCTACATGCCCTCCATCTGATTGATGGGCATCATCAGATTGTGGGGAATCACCCCACGTATCGGAATGGCATCGTTGTGAAAGTCAAGGCCCTGGACTGCCGTCTCGAGCATCTGCAGGTACAGGTCGTAGTTCAACTGATCAGCCGGGTCGAGCGCCGACCGATCAATGAACCTGAATCGGTCCAGACTCTCGCGAAGAAACGTTTCCCGAATGGTGATGGCGTCAATCGAGTAGTCCGTCCAGCGCCGCTCGCCGCCCGTCACGCCCAGACTGGCGGCCACTTCGGGGTACTGCGCCATCCAGTACTGCCAGTCGCTGTCGAACTGGTTGTACATCGGCTGTGAGGGCGAGCCCGACGGCGCCGAGGCACAAGCAGCCACCAGCCCTCCAAGAACCGCCACCAACAGCGCTCCGACCGACCGACGAACGTTGATCACGATATTTCTCCTATTAGACGAAAGGCAGGTCCACATGAAGGCATGTGAATCGTCTCTACGCCAACGCGCGCACGATATCCGAGCGCGTGATGACATACGTCTCATCGCTCTTGAAGTCGCGGACCAGCACGGCAGGGCTCTCCGGCGTCAGCATCGAAGCCAGGGCGTCAATGCCCGTGGAGATGTCGGCGAAAGGAAACGCCGGCTGCATGATGACCTTGACCGGTTGGGTTCGTATCGTCGGATCCTCGACGAGCGCGGCATACAGGCGTGACTCGTTGACTGAGCCAACGAGGCGGTCGGAGTGCATCACGGGAATCTGCGAGAAGTCGTGCTCGGTCATGACCTGAACGGCCCGGGCCACCGTGTCGGACTCTTCGATGGACAACATCGGCACGGTCTTCTTCGCGGACACCAGGTCGCGGGCCGTCAGTCCGGAGATGTCCAGATACCCCATCTTGCGCATCCAGTCGTTGTTGAACATCTTTCCGAGATAACGAGTCCCATGGTCGTGAAAGATCACGACCACCACGTCGCTGGCCTTGAAGCGGTCTTTCATCTGCAGCAGGCCTGCCATCACCGACCCTGCGGAGTTGCCGACAAAAATTCCCTCCTCGCGCGAGATCCGACTGGTCATGACCGCGGCGTCCTTGTCCGTGACTTTCTCGAAGTGGTCGATGATCGAGAAGTCCACGTTTTGGGGCAGGAAGTCCTCGCCGATTCCTTCCGTCACGTAGGGATAGATTTCGGTCTTATCAAAGACGCCTGTTTCCTTGTATTTTTTGTAGATGGAGCCGTAGGTATCAATGCCCAGGATTTGAATTTTGGGATTCTTTTCTTTCAGGTATCGCCCGGCCCCGCACAAGGTTCCCCCCGTGCCCACGCCGACGACAAAGTGCGTGATGGTGCCGTCTGTCTGGTCCCAGATCTCCGGTCCAGTCTGCTCGTAATGTGCCTGGGAATTCGACAGATTGTCGTACTGGTTCGCCTTCCAGGAATTCGGAGTCTCCCGCTCAAGTCGTGACGAGACCGAATAGTACGACCGGGGGTCTTCAGGCTCGACGTTGGTCGGACACACGATGACCTCTGCCCCCATCGCTTTCAAGGCATCGACCTTTTCTTTCGACTGTTTGTCGGTGGTCGTGAAGATGCACTTGTAGCCCTTGACGACGGCGGCGATCGCAAGGCCCATCCCGGTATTACCCGAGGTACCCTCGATGATGGTGCCGCCAGGCTTCAGCCGGCCATCACGCTCGGCATCCTCAACCATCTTGAGCGCCATGCGATCTTTGATCGAGTTGCCAGGATTAAACGTCTCGATTTTTGCCAGGACGGTCGCCGGAATGATGCCCTTCGTGATGGCATTGATACGAACCATCGGAGTATGCCCGATGGCCTCGAGGATGTTGTCGCAGATTTTCTTGGGCACGCAGAATCCTTCCGCGATAATTCTACAATGCCCGCCGGTCCCGCAGGTTCCCCATCATGATCATTGCGCTGGCCCTCGGGCCACGCGGCTCGACCCGATTTCGATGCTGAGGCAATCCGGGGTCCCTAGGGCCTTACAATGTGTGGGTTCGATGAAAATCTGTCTTGCGACGCTCCACGCGGACGAGAACTTCCTGCCGCTGGCGTTGCTGTATCTCAAGGCCAATCTGGTGGAGCGCCACGGCTACCCGTTTGACGATGTGGTGATTGAAGAATTGTCACCCAAAGCGACGGTAGACGAACACGTCGCACAGATTCTCGCAGGGGCACCGGATGCGGTCGGTCGGTCGTGTTACATCTGGAACAGCCTGGCCCTTCGAACATTGGCGCGCCAGCAGAAGGCGATCCGGCCATTGACGTCATCGTCCACGGGGAGGGCGAAGTCCCCTTCGCCGAGATTGCTCAGGCATGGGGGGCTGGAGGCGACCTCGACGAGGTCTCAGGAATTTCTTTTCGTCGGGGTGAGGCGGTGGTGAGCACCGCCGAGGCCGCGATCGTGCGCGATTTGAATCTGTTGCCTTCACCGCACACTGACAAATACATGACCGTTGAGAGACGAGTGGCGTCGGTCGAGACCCAACGGGGCTGTGTCTTTCGATGCAATTTCTGCTTCTACAACAAGGACATGTCGATCAGAAACCGGCGATTCGACCTTGATCGGGTCAAGTCCGAGCTCCTGTATTGGCTCAACCGAGATGTCGTCGAGATCTACTTGATGGACCCGATCTTCAATCTGAACGCCACCCGCGCCAAGGAGATTTGCCGTTTCATCGCGAAGCACAACACACGGCGCGTGCAGATGCATGCCGCGATCTTGGCGGAGTTCATGGACGATGAACTTGCCTCCCTGATGGCGGCGGCGAACATGTGCTGGCTGGAAGTGGGCCTGCAGACGACCGACGACACCACATTACAGGCCGTCGAGCGGCGTCTGAGAATGACTCCGTTCTTGGAGGGAATCGAGCATCTCAAACGTCATAAGCTCTACTTCGAACTGCAGTTGATTTTCGGACTCCCGTTCGAAACGCCGGAGACGTTCCGTCGCTCACTGAATTTTGCCGCGAGCCTTGAGCCCTCAGAGTTGAGCGTCTTCATCCTGTTGATCCTTCCCGGTACAGAGCTGTGGACAAAGGCAGAGGCGTTGGGTATCTCGTTTGATCCGAATCCCCTGTACACCGTCCGATCACACCCCTCGATGAGCGCGGACGATATTGCTGAAGGCACGCGAAATGTCGACGTCATCAACGGCATGGGCGCCTCAAGGACCATCCACATACTGCAGCGCGAACCTGGCCTCACGATGTCGGTCATCGTTGATGCCTGGAATGCGTTCAGAGACGGACGGGAACTGTCGTCTGTGATGGGGAACGACATGAAGACGCTTGTCACCGAGTTCTGCCACCACCACGGGGGGCCGCCCTCGTTCTACGCGGCCATGATCGAGCTCGAGTACGGCTCGGAACAACAGTCGAAACGCCGAGCTCCAGGCGATGTGCCACGACCGTACCCTGAACATCCATCAGCCACTCTTTAGAGGAATGCCCATGTCGATTCGCTCCGTGTCCCGCATCATCGCTGCCCAGCCCACCCTCGAAGGCGCCGGCGTCAAACTGCACCGAGGTTTCGGCTTCGGTACCACTTCGGAGTTCGACCCGTTCCTGCTTTTCGACGACTTCCGCGGTGAGCGACCCGCCGACTATCTGGCCGGTTTTCCGTGGCATCCCCATCGCGGCATTGAAACCATTACGTATGTGCTGGCTGGCACCGTGCATCACGGCGACAGTCTGGGCAACGAAGGAGCGCTGACATCAGGCGACGTCCAGTGGATGACGGCCGGCAGCGGCATCATCCACCAGGAAATGCCCCAGGGAGACGCCGACGGCCGGATGCACGGCTTCCAGTTGTGGGCCAATTTGCCATCGTCGCTCAAGATGGCTGCACCGCGATATCAGGAAGCCACGTCCGCCGACATCCCGAACATCGTGGATGACGACGGGACACGGGTGAAAATCGTGTGCGGAGAATTTTGGGGCAGACGGGGCCCGGTCGACGGTGTCGCCGCCGACCCGATGTACCTGGATGTCTCGGTACCACCTGGCGTGCGCAAGACACTGCCAGTGGAAACGACCCGCCATGCGTTCGCTTACGTGTTCGCCGGCGCGGGACACTTCCGGGACGCATCGGCTCCCCAGGGGGTGCTGACCGACACCACGGGAGAAATTGACGAAGCTCCGGTACTGGACCTCACAGGCAACCGTTCTCTGGTCTTGTTCGATCGTGGTGATGAGATCACCGTCCAGGCTGGCCCCGACGGTATCCGGTTTCTGCTCGTCTCAGGACACCCCCTGGGAGAACCGGTCGCCTGGCACGGTCCGATCGTGATGAACACCCAGGATGAGATCCGTCAGGCCATGTCAGACCTGAAACAAGGCACGTTCATCCGCACCTGAGTGGTGTCATGGTGGAAGAGGTGACATCGCTCGGCGTCAGTGGCGAGAACGCATGAACCAGACCACCAGGAAGAGCACGTACAGCAACCCGACGCCGATGAGGACATACAACGCCCCGGGCAATACATCGAAGATCGTTTCAGAGAGGTAGGCCTGGGCGTAACACAGTGGTGCCATTCCAACGAAGGTCCCGAGCGCAACCCGCCAGATAGGCACTCCCGCCGCGCCAGCCATGTACGACACGATGTCGGAGGAGGTGAGGGGATTGAGGCGCAGCAGCAGCACCACCCAGACACCGCGCTGCCGGACCGCGTCGCGGTGGCGCTCGAACTTCGTGCCCTCAATCCGCCGAGCCAGCGCCTCTTCGCCTAGGGCGCTACCGACGCCACAGGCGATGGCTGCGCCGATGGTGTTGCCCATCAGCGACAAGGTGCCGACCCACCATCCGCCAAACAGCGCACCTGCGGGCGCATAGAGCAACGTTCCCGGAATCGGCGCCACCAGCACCTCAATCACCACCGCGACGACGTAGATCACGGGCGCAAGACGGCCCCATTGGCCCAGCGCGGCACGCAGAGCGTCCAGAGATTGACCGGAATCGCCCAGATTCGCGGCACCCGCCAACAGCAGCCGCACGGTTCCCCCCGCGCTGTACGACCAAAGCGCGACAACTACGGCCAGTAATAGGAGGACCAGAGTGAAAATGCGACGAATTTGTGCGTTCATGGATAACTCATCCGCCGTGTTTTCCGTCTCATGACCTGCTGCTGAATCTCAAGTTCGCGATCCGTACTCTGTTCCGTGCTCCCTTTGTGACGACCATCGCGGTGATGTCACTGGCGTTCGGCATCGGCGCCAACACGGCCATCTTCTCACTGTTCAACCAGATGCTCCTTCGGCCGCTGCCGGTGTCCGCGCCTGAGAATCTGGTCAACCTCTCGGCGCCGGAACCAAAACCCGGTTCTCAGTCGTGCAATCAGGCGGGCGATTGTGACGATGTCTTCAGCTACCAGATGTTTCGCGATTTGGAGCGGGAGTCAACGTCGCTTTCTGGTCTCGCCGCGCACGTGCTCTTCTCCACCAATCTCTCGTTCCAGGGTCAGACGCTCAACGGCGAAGGCGCCCTGGTCTCGGGCAGCTACTTTCCGACCCTGGGCCTGACACCAGCCGTCGGACGCCTCCTTGGCCCGATTGATGACAAGACGGTGGGCCAATCACCCATCGTGGTGCTTGGACACGACTACTGGGTGAACCGGTTCGGGGCGGACGCGACGGTGCTGAACAAGACACTGATCGTGAACAGTGTGTCGATGACGACCGTCGGCGTGGCACCGGCAGGCTTCACGGGCACGACGATGGGTGCCCAGCCATCGATTTATCTCCCAATCACCATGCGGAGTGCGGTGCAAACGTGGTTCGGAGACTTCGACAATCGCAAGTCCTACTGGGCGTACGTGTTCGGACGCCTCGCACCTGGCGTGGCTCTGGAAGGCGCTCAGACGGAGCTCTCCGCGCGCTATCACACCATCGTCAACGAAGTGGAGGCTCCACTTCAGGAGGGCATGAGTGACGCCACGATGGAGCGCTTCAGGGCCAAGCCCCTGGTCATCACGTCAGGACTGCGTGGACAGAGCTCGATGCACGAGGAAGCGAGTACGCCATTGACGCTGCTCTTTGCGGTCACCGGGGTCGTTCTGCTAATTGCCTGCGCCAACATCGCCAACCTTCTGTTGGCTCGGTCGGCAGCGCGAGCCAATGAAATCGCCGTGCGTCTGTCGATTGGGGCCAGCCGTAGCCGGCTGATTGGGCAACTGCTTCTTGAGTCATGTCTACTCGCATTCATGGGAGGCCTCGGTGGCCTGCTGGTTGCACGATGGACACTCGGCATCATCGCCGCGTTCCTTCCGGCGGACGCCTCTGCCGTCTTGGTCTTCCGACTCGACTGGACGGTCATGGCATTTGCCGGCGCGCTATCGATTGCCACAGGCGTGCTCTTCGGACTCTTTCCGGCCATCCACAGCACACGCCCTGACCTGGCTACGACCCTCAAGGGCACCGCCGGTCAACCGTCGGGCGCTCGTTCGGCCGCGCGCTTTCGTATGGCGTTGGTGGTTGGGCAAATGGCCTTGTCCATGGCCTTGCTCGCCTCGGCTGGTCTCTTCACCAAGAGCTTGCTGAACGTCAGCCGAGTCGATCTCGGTCTAAAAATCGACCGCCTCGTCACATTCGGAGTCTCACCGTCGCTCAATGGATATCCGGCCGAGCGGTCGATGGCGATCTTCGAGGAAATCGAAAGCGAATTGTCAGCACTGCCAGGCGTCAAGAGCGTGACCGGTTCTCTGGTGCCGTTGCTGGCGGGCAACAACTGGGGCACCGACGTCAACGTGCAAGGGTTCACAACGGGACCGGACATCGACAACAACTCCCGTTTCAACGAGGTAGGCCCAGGTTACTTCGGCACGGTCGGCATCCCACTCATCACGGGCCGGGAGTTCACCGCAGCCGATCGCCTCGGCGCGGCACACGTGGCGGTCGTCAATGAGGCGTTCGCGAAGAAGTTCGGCATTGAAGGAAGCGCCGTCGGCACACTCATGTCGGACGGCCGCTCGGGCGCACCTCTCGACATGGAAATCGTGGGCCTGGTCCAGGACGCAAAGTACAGCGAGGTCAAGGGCACGATTCCCCCTCTGTTCTTTACGCCCTATCGCCAGGATAAGCGGGTCGGATCAATGTCGTTTTATGTGCGGACTGAAATTGATCCCGAGCAGTTCCTGCGGTCGATCAATGTCCTGGTCTCCAAGGTGGATGCCGACCTTCCCGTCGAAGAGTTGCGCACCATGCCGGAGCAGGTCCGGGAGAACGTCTTTCTGGACCGGTTCATCAGTACGATGTCCGCGGCGTTTGCCGCCTTAGCCACGCTGTTGGCCGCCATCGGGCTTTACGGAGTACTCGCCTTTACGGTGACCCAGCGGACGCGCGAATTCGGCCTGCGCATGGCTCTGGGCGCCGACGGGGCCAACGTCAGGATGCTGGTCCTCCGCCAAGTGGCCGCCATGGCGGTCATCGGAGGCATTGTGGGGTTTGGCCTGGCGTGGGCTATCGGCGGCGCCGCTGAGTCACAGCTGTTCGAGATGCAGGGCCATGACCTGGGGGTCTTCGCAGCCTCCTTCATTGTGCTTGGCGTCGTCGCACTGACCGCCGGGTTCCTGCCTGCACTGAGGGCGTCACGAGTCGACCCGATGAAGGCACTTCGCTGGGAATAGGCGGCAGCCGCCTACTTCCGGCTGCCAATCTCCTCATAGAGAATGGCCGCGGCCACGATGCCGCCGTGGAAGTTGCCAAGGTCCAGCTTCTCGTTCGGCGCGTGAGCGTTCTCGTCCGGCAGACCGACGCCAAAGAGCACTGACGGAATGCCCAACTCCTCCTGGAACGTCGACACGACAGGAATCGAACCGCCCTCGCGGCAGAATACCGGAGTCTTCCCGAACCCCTGCTCAATCGCACGGCCAGCAGCACGCACGTAGATGTTGTTGAAGTCTGCCATCCACGGTTTACCACCGTGCATGCGCGTCACCTTCAGGTCAACCGTCTTGGGCGCGATCTTGCGCACATACGCGTCGAACTGTTCGGCAATCTTGTCAGGATGCTGATCGGGCACAAGACGCATGCTGACCTTGGCCATCGCAACGGCCGGCAACACCGTCTTGGCGCCGTCGCCGGTAAAGCCGCTAAGCAATCCATTCACTTCAAACGTCGGTCGGCCCCATCGCCGTTCGTTGGTGGTGTACCCCGTCTCGCCGAACAGCTTCGGTGCACCCAGTTCCTTGCGGTACCGGCTATCGTTCCACGGCAACTTTCGCCACTCGGCGCGTTCTTCTTCCGTCAACTCGCGGACGTCGTCATAAAACCCTGGGATCTTGATGCGGCCGCTCTTGTCTCGCATCTGCGCCAACATCTGCGCGAGCACCATCGCCGGGTTGGCCACTGAACCGCCAAAGACACCTGAATGCAAGTCGCTATTGGAACCGCGCAGGTCGATCTGGAAGTACGTCAACCCGCGGAGCCCGTAACAAATTGAGGGAATACCACGGTCGAACATGGCCGAATCAGAGATCACGACGACATCCGCGCCGAGGTCGGCCTTGTTGGCGCGAATGAAGTCGTCCAGATTCTCGGACCCCACTTCTTCCTCGCCCTCGATGATCACTTTGATGTTCACCGGCAGGCGGCCGTTCTTCTTCATGTGCGCTTCGATGGCCTTGAAGTGCATGAAGACCTGGCCTTTGTCGTCAGCGGACCCGCGGGCATAGATTTCGCCATCGCGGACGGTGGCTTCAAATGGCGGCGACTCCCACAACTCCAGCGGGTCAACGGGCTGCACGTCGTAGTGGCCGTAGAACAGAATCGTTGGTGCGCCTTGGGCGTGGAGCCAGTCGCCATAGACAACCGGGTTGCCAGGAGTCTCGATCAATCGGACGTTCTCAAGCCCGACGCGGGTCATTTCGGCCCCAGTCCACTCGGCGCACGTGCGCAGGTCGCCTTGATGGGCTGGCAGGGCACTGATGGACGGAATCGCCAGATAGTCTTTCAGTTCTCTGACATATCGATCGCGATTGGTATTGATGAAATCAATGACGTTGACCATGTCGCTCAGCATATCGCACGCCCTTTGCTCCTGCCGTGTCGCGTCTACCTACCGCGGCCGCCCCTCAGGCGTCCAGGCGGGCTTGAACGTCGAGTTGGCCAGCCAGCGGACTGGCTCAAGCATCGACCGTACTGAGGCCAGCAGGTGCGCGAAGTCCACGGTGTCGATCTCGTCGCTGGCTTGGTGGTAGTCGGTATGGAGATTGAAGCTCGACACCGTGTGCGAGACCACGCCCTTGCGCGCAAACTTGATGTTGTCTGAGCGCGTGAAGAAACTCTGCTCCGGTCGAGGGTCCGGCACTAACGCCGCGCCATGCTTGGCCAACTCGGAACCAAGGTCTGACCGCTCGTACCCGGTGAGCCACAGACTCTTGGCCGGCACCATCGGGTCGTGTCGCGCGAGCATCTCGAACTGCAGCTGCGTCACGATCTGGTCGAGGGGCACCACCGGCAGCTCGACAAAATACGACGACCCCGAGACCGCGCCGCCACCCTCTTCGCTTCCAAACAGCGCGAACACCAACGTGCGATTTGGCCGAGGTCCCGCTGCCAGTGCCTGGGCGAGGGCCATCACCGCCACTGTGCCGGACGCATCATCGTCGGCACCGTTGTAAATCTTGTCATCAGTTCGGGCGGTTTCGCGCAGCCCCAAGTGGTCGAGGTGCGCCCCCAGCACGACGACTTCCGCCTGTGCGGCCGGGTCGCTGCCGGTCAACCGACCGACGGCATTCCAGGTGTGGGCCGTGGTGGCACGGAGCTCTGCGTCCAGCGAAACGGTCGTCCCATCGGCCATGGCGGCCAACGCGTCATACGTCGCCTTGTTGACCGAGATCCGCGCCGCGCGCGCCGGATTCGGTGTCGGCGGGACAGTGGCAAAACGTGAGCCCGCACTGATGACCCGAGCGGCCGCAGTCGCCCACTGTTCGGCGGTCTGGTCTGTCGCCAATGAAATCAGGAACGCCGCACCAGCCGTCGCTTGTGTGCCACGACCGCGTCCTGCCCCTGCCGCGCCGCCAGTTGCCGCGGGAACCGGCATCAAGACGACCGATCCGGCGGGCACTGACGTCGCGCCCTCTGCCATTTTCACCAGCGGGCCTGCCACGTGGGCGCCAGTCAGCGTGCTCACCAGCATCTCCTGCCCATGCGTAAACTGGGCGGCACCAGAAGAAAGCACGGCCGGAGCAGCCATCTGCTCGCGCAGGATCTCTGCCGCCTGCACAAACCCGCCGGCGTCGCCCATCGGCTCAAGGCCCCACTGGCGGAACTGGGCGGCGATGTATGCGGCCGCGATCCACTCGTCTCGAGAGTTGCTGCCACGCCCGTTCAGGGCGTCACCGGCCAGAAACTCCATGTGGGCCCGGATACCGGCCTCGGTAATGCCATCGGCGGTACCCATGCCTGGCGCCTGCGCGTGTACTCCTGATCGAGACACAACCGCAGACCCACCAGCGAGCAGAACACAGAACACGACGCCTGACACCATACGAAGACTCAAAGATCTCACCGGCGTAGAATACGCCATCTATGGCGCGCACATTACGAGCACTTGGCTGGCTGCTGGCCTTCCTGATCGTCATCGCACTTGGGACGTCGGCCTGGGCGTGGATCCAGCTGGGACGCAGCCTGGCACAACAGGACGGCACCACGATACTTGCCGGGCTGGCAGCCTCAGTGACGGTGGAACGAGATCATCTTGGCGTTCCCACCGTCACGGGCGAATCCAGAGTGGATGTGGCTCGCGCCCTGGGATTCGTACATGCGCAGGATCGATTCTTCCAGATGGACCTGGCCCGACGTCGGGCCGCAGGGGAATTGTCGGAACTGTTCGGTCCTGCCGCCGTCGCCACGGATCGAAGCGCGAGGCTCCACCGCTTCCGCTACCGAGCGGGGGCCGTGCTGGCGGCCATGTCGGCAGAGGACATGGCCCATCTCGCCGCGTACGTCGACGGCGTCAACGCCGGGCTCAACGCGCTTGGGACGGCTGCCGTCGAGTACCAACTCCTTCGGACAACACCTCGACCATGGATGCGAGAAGACTCAATCCTCGTGGCGGCCGCCATGTTCTTCAGCCTCCAGGATTCGACTGCCACCGGCGACGCAAGAACCGCCCTGCTGCAAGAGACCTTTCCAGCTGAGCTGGCGGGGTTCCTGAACACGACGGCCAGTCAGTGGGACACGCCAATGCTTGGCGAACCACTGGCGGCGCCCGTCCCGCCATCAGCCAGCGTCTACGACCTCCGTACTGCGCCATCGGCAGCCACCAGAGGTCGTCGGCTGGAAGAAGTCTCAACAGCAGACACGTTCGCGCTCGCGCTAGGCCTCACCCCGCAAGACGACGACGCGCGGGGCAGCAACAATTGGGTGGTGGCCGGCAGTCGTACCGCAGACGGACGAGCCCTGCTCAGTAACGACATGCACCTCTCACTGAGCGTCCCCAACATCTGGTACCGAGCGTCCCTGGTGTGGAGCGACAGCCGCGGAGACCATCGGGTGACCGGCGTCACCCTGCCTGGCGTACCGTCGATGATTGTCGGCAGCAACGGCCATATCGCCTGGGGCTTCACCAACACCACGGCAGACTGGAGCGACCGGGTGCTTGTCGAGTTGGTTGACGGAGACGCAACGCACTACCTGACCCCGGAAGGCCCGCGGGCCTTCGACGTCAGCCGCGAGCGACTCATCGTCGACGGCGAAGCTGATCAGTGGCTTGACGTCAGGGAAACGATCTGGGGACCAGTCGGCGGACCCGACTACGCCGACCGCGAGTTTGCGATCGCCTGGGTGGCACATCACCCAGAGGGCCTGAACTTCAACCTCTCGGGCATGGAAACGGCCTGGACCATCGGCGACGCAATGTCTGTCGCCAACCGCGCGGGTGTGCCAGGGCAGAACTGTGTCATCGCCGACAGCGAGGGCCACATCGGATGGACCGTGGCCGGTCGCATTCCTCGGCGGATTGGTTTTGACGGCCGAGTGCCGACGTCGTGGGCCGATGGCACCCGGCGGTGGGACGGCTGGTACGAGGCGGCCGAGTACCCCCGTCTGGTGGACCCGCCGAGCGGGGTGATTGTGACCGCGAACAACCGCATCGTGTCGGGCCCACAGTTGGACATGCTCGGCGATGGGGGCTACGACCCTGGCGCGCGTGCGCGACAGATTCTCGATGGCCTCCTCGCGGTCGACGCGGCCACGACCGCCGACATGCTCGCCATCCAACTTGATGACCGAGCCCTGTTGATGGACCGCTGGCGCGCACTGGCGATCGACGCCATCGGCGACTCGGCAGATGCTGGACGTCTCGAATTCCTTCGCCTGCTCACCGATAGCTGGACGGGTCGCGCGTCTATCGATTCGGTGGGTTATCGGTTGGTGCGACAGTTTCGGCTCACAACCGCCGAACTCGCGCTCGCGCCGTTTGTCCAGCGCCTCCGCCAAAGAGACCGGACGTATCCAGCCACGCCCGGTCGGAGCCTTGAGGGCGCGGTCTGGGCCCTCATCACGGAGCGACCGGTTCATCTTCTCGATCCGGCATATGCCGACTGGACTGTGCTGATGCTGGCCGCCGTCGACGACACGATTGCGGCGCTGACCAGGAACGGGCAAGCCCTGGGGGATCGGACATGGGGTGAAGCGAACACGAGTGTGATTCAGCACCCGCTCACACGTGCGGTCCCGATGCTAGGAAGGTGGCTCGACATGCCCCGCACGGCCATGCCCGGCGACAGTCACATGCCTCGCGTGCAGAGCGCCACCTTTGGTGCCTCCGAGCGGTTGACGGTCTCGCCTGGTCACGAGGCTGATGGGTACTTCCACATGGCGACCGGGCAGTCGGGGCATCCACGTTCGCCGCACTATCGCGACGGCCATCAGGCGTGGGTCACGGGTGAGCCGACGCCATTCCTGCCAGGCGAGACGATGACCACACTGGTCTTGAGGCCACGGTAAGAACGTGACCCGCGCCCTACCTGGCTGGTCGTTCGACGGGCAGGTCTTCTCGATCGCCCCACTCTTTCCAGGATCCCGTGTAGTTACGGACGCGCGGAAAGCCGAGCAGGCGCAGCGCCAGATAGGTATGCGCCGCGCGATATCCGCCCTGACAGTACGTCACCACCTCTCGGTCGTGGGTGATTCCGATCGCGGAGTACATCGCCTTGAGGTCTGCGGCCGATTTGTACGTGCCGTCGGCCGCCAGATTCTGCGTCCACTCAAGATTGACAGCGCCCGGAATAGCTCCGCCGCGCCTGGCGCGCACGACCTCCCCGAAGTACTCGCCTTCACTCCGTGTGTCGACGAAGGCGGTGTCCATGTTGCCGAGTCGGCCACGCACATGGTTCCAGGTGGCGAGCAGTCGGTCGTCTGCGTCACCGTGCCACGTGCTCGGCACAGGTGCCACCGCGTCGGTAGTCAGATCAAATCCGGCGGCTGTCCACACCGGCACGCCACCATCAAGCACACGCACATTCGGATGACCAAAATACTCGAGGAACCAGAATGCCCGCGCGGCGCGAATGCCCGACTGCTTCTCGTACACCACCACCGGTCGATCAGGCGTGACGCCTCGCAACGAAAACAGATGCCCCACCATCCACATGAACGCCCGCAGGGGCGCGTCGCTGGTGTCGATGAGACTGATGCCCCATAGGTCAAGATGCAGGGCGCCGGGCAGATGTCCCGCAGCGAATTCCTCGGCGGGTCGAACGTCAAGCAACAGCGGCGGTGCGGCGCCTTGCGATTCCTGGTAGAGCTGGTGAGGCGTGATCAGCATGGTTCATTATTCCTCACGGCAAGAGTGCTGATGAGCCCGAGGAGTCCCAACAGCGCCATGTTGCCGGGCGCGAGCGCCGGCGGGGCCTTGGCGTGAAGTACTTTGGACATCAGCGCCCACCCGGCGATCGAGGCATCCATCTCAAGTTGAAATTCCATATTGGCCCGATAGTGCAGTACGGTGCCGGTCACGCCACTGATCATCAGCAGAAGCATGCACGCGCGCAAGACCCAGACGGCACGGCCTGACCACGTCGCGCCACACCAGACTAAGGCCAGCAACGACAGCCCCATTCCGACGAGGGGAATGATCTGCTGCCAATCTTCGTAGTGCCCCATCAACGACAACTCGGTCGTCGTCCCAGCCAGCCCAAACGCCAGCAACCCCAGCAGCATCCGCCGCATCGTCTTCAGTGTGCCCGTCGTCATTCTCTAGAGCCGCCCTTCTTCATGGAGTTTCTCGAACAGTGCCTCGACCGTCAAGCGGGCTGCCGGCCACAGGTTCTGGGGCGTCTCGACATAGACCCGGCTCACGATCTCGTCGAGTCCAGTCACGCCATCTTCGAGACACGCCAGCACCTCGCGCTCGCGTTCCGCACGGTGTGTCAGGTACTCCTGAATGCGACGGACCGGTGCGTCGATCACGGGGCCGTGACCCGGCCACGACGTGTCAGGTTGGAGCGCGGCCAGGCGGTGCAGAGACGCGAGGTACGCCTTGAGGCTGCCGCCCCGTGAGGCCGGCGGAATCAGAATTGTCGTCGTGGCCGTCATCATGTCCCCGCAGTACAACTCGCGAGAGTCCGTCTCCCAAAAACACACGTGGTCTGCGGCATGCCCTGGTGTGTGGATTGTGGTCAGCCAGATGTCGCCAGCACGAACACGTTCGCCATCTGCCAGAGGGGACCAGCTGTCGGCCGTGACGCCAGGGCCTGGCTGGTCGAGCCATTTGAAAGCCTTCAGATTCGGCCAGCGCGCACGAAGCGCTGGGACACCCGATGCGTGGTCTGGATGACCATGGGTGACAAGGATCCGCACCAAGGCGCGGCCGTTGAGGTGGGCCGCAACGGCGTCCACGTGGGCCTGATGCCCGACACCCGCATCGAGGAGCGTCGGCTCCTCGCCATCGAACAGGTAGGTGTTATTGCCAGGCCCCGTCCACGCCCCCGGATTACCGGCGGCAAGGCAGTAGGAAGACGGGTGTCGACTGGTAGGAAACGCCATCGTGCCTCAGGAGTCTTCCACAGGTCGACACCCGTCTCCCTCAAAAAAGATATGCAACCCTGAGAAACGCGAAGTCCCGGCCAGCAAAACGGCTGACCACGTCGTTGCCAGACCCGAGAAACAGGCCCCCCGATCCGTCGACTGAGACATTGTCGCGCAGATTCCACGACCAGACGCCGCGCACAAAACCAGAGGCGTCCGCCGGGTTCGCCACGCCAAATATCCGCACGAGATGCCGTTCGCGCGCGAACCGGCGCTCAATCGAACCGATGACATTCACGTAGCTGCGAGTCAGGGAGCTTTCCGCTGGCGCCCACTCGCGATGCCAGACGGTCGATCCGAACACGCGGAAGGGCCCCACCGCTCGGTCCACACCGAGCCCCGCGTCAAAGGCCTTGCCGGCCACGGGCCCGCGCACTCCGCTCAGCGTCTTGTCGACAAACCCAGCTATTTCACTGCGAATGGCCCATGGTCCAACAACCATCTCTGCGTCGGTGGCCACCATCGTGAAACGAGGGTACCGCTCGACGAGTTCGCCCACCACGGCCGGCACGGGTCCTGGCTCAAACTGGGTCTCGAAACTGACAAGGCCAAATCCTTCAACGCCGCGCCACGCCGAGACACTCATGTCGACCAACCGCACCGTCGTCGACACACGCGCGCCGCCCTGCAGGCTCGCCCACGCCACTGGCGGTTCCTCACGACTGACGCCGCCTCGGACCGCCACGCCCGCAGGCCAGATCGCATCGTTCAAGAGATTGAAGGGAGAGGACGCCTCATCAAGCAGGTCGAACCGGCTGCGGTGTCCGGGCAACGCAGCCACCAACTCAAGGCGTGTGTCTGCCGGCAGGAAGACGCGCGTGCGTATGAACGCCACCGGCAATCGTGCGGCTGACCGCCCCTCAAGAAAGAATGACGCGGTGTCGATCGGGTTGATCACGTC
Organism: Acidobacteriota bacterium; assembly: GCA_013203475.1. Lineage (GTDB taxonomy): Bacteria > Acidobacteriota > Vicinamibacteria > Vicinamibacterales > SCN-69-37 > SYFT01. Next base: position 25,957 of record JABMNV010000015.1, on the reverse strand, counting down.
TGACGGCATGACCTCGTCGAGGCGCCCCCAGACCAGACGCCCAAACCCGACCCGCACGTCCACGTGCTCGGAGTGCAGTTCAGTCCACGCCTCGCGCAACCGAATGTTCGCGGCGCTTGCCAGGCCCGATGCCCAGCCACGATTGGCCACCAACCCTTCCGCGACACCTTCCACGCGAAGTCTCATCCACGTTCGGGGCTCGGCCGTCACCTCCAGACGTACGCGTGTACGAATCTCACGGGTGCGGTTCTGCGCGGGAAACGTGTCGGCCAGTACAGATATGGCGCCGTGCACCGTGATCGGGTGAGACGGTCTGCCCGGTGACTGAAGTGTCTGAGCCGATGCCGCCTGGGCCGACAGCAACACCGCCACCCACCATCCGCTTACGGCACATCTCTTCATGCCTCTCCTCACGCTCTGGCCACCCCACGCCCGTGCACACGGTCGGCGCCGAACAACCTCGGGAACCGCGCAATTGTCGCAGGCAGAATGAAGACTTCCGCCAGAAACGCCACCACCATCGTCAGGGCCAGCAGTCCCCCGAACCAGGCGCTCGGCCGATACTCGGACAACGTCAGGACGGCAAACGCGCAACTATTGACGATGGCCGTGGTGAGTGCCGCCCGGCCCTCCTGCGTGGTGGCGATTTCGATAGCTTCGCCGGTAGTCGCGCCGTCGCGTGTCTCTCGCCGGTACCGACTGATGAAATGAATCGTGTCGTCATCAACCACGCCCAACGCGACGCTCGCCACCATGATGGTGGCCACATTAAGGGAAATGCCGAGCCAGCCCATAACGCCAAACACGGCCAGCACTGGAAGCAGGTTCGGCGCGATTGACAACACCCCGAATTTCCACGAGCGGAACACAAGAAAAATGACGGCAAACACGGTGACAAAGGCGGTCGCAAAACTCGAGATCTGTGATCGCACCAGATAGTGATCGAGCACGCTGAACAAACGACCTGACCCTGTCACGGTCACCGTGATACCTGAACCCGCGAACATGTCCTGGGCAATCCGGTCCGCTTCAGCCACCTGCTCAAACACGAGGTCCGAGCTCATCGAGGCCAGCTTCACCGTGACCTGTGCCCGCGAAAAGTCGCTCGCCGCCAGCCGCTCCAATTCGGCACGGCCCGCATCGCCCAGCCCGAACACCAGCAACTCCTGTGCGATCTCGGCGGATGTATCAGGAACGACATACGCGGCCGGTTCACCATCATTGAACTCGCGGTGCACACGTTTGACATAGTCTGCGACCGACGTCACCTTCTTGATAAAGGGAAGGTCCGTGAGTGCGCTGCTCAGCCGATCCATTCGCTTCAGGATGTCTGGCTGCTGCATCGACTCTGGTTCGCCTTCGAGAAACACCTGGAAGGTATAGATTCCGGCCAGCTGGTTGTCGATAACCTGTGCCGACTTGTAGAGCTCGTGCTGCTCACTGAAGAAGTTGATGTGATTGGTATCGACACGCAGCCTCAACATCCCGAATCCGGCCACAACGGCCAGCAGAGCCGCGACGACGATGACCGAAGTCGCGTGGCGTATGGAAAACCTGGCGACGCGGCGGAGCGGTTCCAGAAACCAGGTCTCCTGGGGTGCAGGTTCGGACCGTTCATTGATCCAGCCGAGCATCGTGGGCACGAGGACGAGCGAAATACCAAAATCGACCATGACGCCCACCGCAGCGCCCATGCCGAACTCCCGCACGGCCACAACCTGACTGGTCGCCAGCGACAGCATCCCGAGGGCCGTCGTCACGCTGGCCCCAAACAGTGGCGCCATCAAGTGGCGGATCGTGGTGACAAACGCCTGCTCACGAGACGAGCGCCGACGCGCGATTTCGTAATGCTGCAGGATGTGAACGTCATCGGCGACTGCGAGTACGACCACGAGAGGGATGATCATGCTGCTCAACACGTTGTAGCTAAAGCCCAGAAGGTCGTACAGCCCCAGCGTCCACGACAAGCTGACCAGGATGGTAAAAAACGTGAGAAGCGTCTTTCGCCACGACCGGAACATGAACCAGAGCGCACCGAGCGTCAGGATGAAAATCGGCGGCGTGAAGGTGGTTTGATTCGAAAGCGTGACGCGGTTGTACCACTCGGAGATCTCGAGGCTGCCGTTGTAATGCGCAACGAATCCCTCAGGCAGCTGCGAGTCAACCAGACTGCGAATTTCCGCGAGCACTTCCGCACGCACGTCATCGATACGGACTTCGTCGAAGAAAAGAATAAGCGCCGTCACCGTGCCGTCCGGAGAGATGAGGTCGCCCCGGAACAGTTCGTCGTCAATCGCCCGCTGGCCCACGACGGCGGGACTCATCGTGTCCAAGTCGTCGATCAGGCGCCTGACGTCGAGACCACCGGCATCATCAGGTCCAGACGGCGGCACAGCGTCGACCACCGTGGCGGTGGCCAGGCTGCTCACGCGTTCGACGGCCTGCACTCGTTCAATATCGCTGCTCACCTTGTCGAGGAAGGCAAATCCCTCGGCACTCAGGAGCCGTTCGCGGGTCGGGGCCTCAATGGCGACGATCACCGTTCGGGTGCCTCCGAATTCGTCGCTGAATCGCTTGTAGTCCTGGTAAATCGGGTCGTCGGTGGCAAACCAGGCCGTCAGATCGTTATCAATAGTCTGGATCTGGGCCCGCGGGGCCAGGATGAGTGCACCAAGCACAGCCAACGCCGAGAGGAGCAGGCGCCAACGGTAGAGAAACTGGGCAACCCTCAGGCTCAACGGCCCGAGCCCCGCTCAAGCTCGCGCCGGCTGAAATCGGACTCCTTGAGCCCCACGTTGTACTCAGCCTGCTCGACAACGAGCTCGGTCCTGGTGCGCCGAGCCGAGTCGGCCATGACCATCTCAAGCACAGTCCAGATGCCGTCAACGCGGTCCAGCTTTTTGACGTCAAACACCTTCTGCAGCTCATCGCGCTTGTTGTGAATCTCAGCGTGCACGACCACGAAATTGTCCTGGCGTATCAACGAAACCACGCGGGGAAACCTGGCGCTGGCGTCCTTCGCTCGCGACTCTAGTCGGTAGGCGGGATGGGTGCTCCCCCCTGGCGCCGTCCACGCACTGGTGGCATCCAAGAGTGTGTAGGTGTAGTCGTTGAACTCTCGGCCGCCGATGTCTTCGTACGTGAAGTCACTGCCAACGAAGCTGTCCTGAGTCTCGCTACCTGCGATCCGACGCACGCGACCCAGCGCCGGCAAGAACAGGAACCGCTCGTCGTCGCCGTCCGGATCTTCCCAGACGAGGAACCCGGTACCATTGATGTCATTGGGATACGTGAAGCGCGTCAGAGACCGATCGCCTGGCACGGGTCGACCAGCACCGCCCTTGAGGCTCAGGATGGTAAGCGCACGTTCGCGGACGCGGTTCTGTCGATCAAAGAGGCGCATTCGCAGCAACGAGCGGCCGTCAGCGCCGGTCTCTCGGTCCTGGGCCCGGCGGGCCACCCACTCCCCCTGTTCCTGAGCCGTCCGGCCGGCAGGCTGCGCCATCCCCTGAAGAAAAAGCTCGTTCCCGGCCCAGTTATTTAGGAAGAGAGCTATGAGGAAGGTAGAAAAAAGGCGAGACATCGGTCTTACGTTGACGAGTGGCTTCCGGGGAAAGGAAGCCTTGCGGGATTCATACAAGTAGTCAGGCCAGGAACGAATGAACACATTATGTGAAATTTTTCACAAAGAGTCAAGGCCTTTCCCGAAAGAATAAATATCCAACTCACGCAGGCACATCGAAGAAATCGACCACGCCAGTCTCAAGCGAGTACTCCCCGCCAACAATCATCAGTCCCCCGTCAGCGATCAGTTGCTCAAGCATTTCTGAACCGTGTCGCAGGTGGCTCACGGACGCGCGGATATTGGCGCGGCCCGCCTCATACATCAGGGCGTTCGGGTCGTGTCTCAATTCTGTCGCGAGCAGGGGCTCGACGGACGGCCGAATCCTGTCGACGATCGACCGAAGGTTGCGCGACTGGTCGGCCGACGGCCGCCCGAGCTCTTCGACCGTGGCTTCGATGGCGCCACAGTTTGAGTGCCCCAGCACCACGACCAGTCGGGTGCCAAACCGCGAGGCCGCAAACTCCACACTACCGACCTGCGACGGCGCAACAATATTGCCAGCAACCCTGATAACAAACAGGTCGCCCAGCCCCTGGTCGAAGACCAGTTCTGCAGGCACACGAGAGTCAGAGCAGCCGAGGATAATCGCGAAAGGCTCCTGGCCGGTCGCCAGTTCGAGTCGGCGGGAATGGCTGGACACGTTGTCGTCGCTACGTATTTCGGCGACGAAACGCTGGTTACCTTCTCGAAGTTGGTTGAGTGCGTCGATGGCTGGAATCATGGGGGAGACATCTTGTGGTTCACACGAGCCTGTGGAGTTTCTCGCGAACCGCGTCTGACAGTTCGACCGGCTCCTGTTTCTCGTAGTCAAAATGAACCTGCACCGTTCTGGCAGTAATCACGATGCGGTCGGTGGCCACGTCGACCACCTCGTATTCGTAGCGGAAACTCGATCGACCCAGGCCCTCAAGGCGGATGCGCGTTTCAAGTTCGTCGCCGTATCGGGCCTGCGCCCGGTAGTCCACCTCTGCACGCGCCAGAATCACGCCCTGCATTCCCTGCGCCTTCCACAACGCGAACCGAGCGTTCTCTAGGTAGGTCAGGTACACCGCGTTATTGACATGCCCCATCGGGTCACAGTCACGAAACCGTACCTGTTGGCGCAGACGGATCAGCCAGTGTGACACCTCAGCCACGGCGCTTGGCCTCAAGCCGGCGCTCGGCCTGGAGTCGCTCCAACTCCACCACCGAGTGATCCGCGTACTTCATCGAGGCCGCGATCGCCTGGTGGCCCGCGCGCTCGGCAATCAGGGTATGCATCTGCTGACAGACACGCCGATACGCGGGGTGCCCCTGCGGCGCAGTCCGCAGCTCGATCACGTGCATCGCTTCACGCGCGTTCATGTCCATGACAAAACGTACACGATACGCCATCGGCACCGAGTACTGTGCCACCTCCGACAGGCCCGCGACAATCAAGCCATCGTGCACCTGCGCGCAGGTGCTCATCACACGACGGAAGTCTTCTTCAGCTCCGGCTTCCACAATCGCCTCAGGCAGCGTGTATCCGTGCGCCACCGACAGCGACTGCCAGTCGATCGTGCAGAGCAGATGCCGCTGAAGGTCGCGAAAGGCACCATAGTCAGTCAGGACATCAAACCGATAACTCGTTCGCTCAAAGGCGCGGCCTGGTTTGTGACGCCGGTTGCTGCGGTCGCCGATGTACGCGGACAAAATCGCCGCCCGCTCCTGCACGCTCATCCGCCGCGCCAGCGCCATCAACTGGTCGTCAGGCAGGGACGAAGAGGTATACAGCGCGGCCGCGGCCACCTTGATCTCACCATCCGGATCGAAGTCAGAGAGCACGACCTCAGGGCGACTCTCAGTCGTTTCGCCAGCGGTCACGCGATCGGCCATGTCGGCGGCGGCATGGCGTGTGTCAGCGAAGTAGGTGCTCCACCGACCGCCGCGATCTGGTTGATCAACCCGCGTGAAAAATGCGGGAACCACCTTCCGCAACTCCGTCAGCATCAGGTCTGCGCACGTGCGCATCTCCAAGAGCGGATGGGCACGCATTCGCAGCAGTAACGCCTCGTACGCCTGCCCCGTGCCGTAGATCCCCACATTCGACCGAGTCGCCGCCGGCAGCAGGCCGCGCAACGTGTCAAGCGCCTTGGCGCGAATGGCCGACTTGTAGACGAAATCAGAATCGCCCGACGCCTTGGGGTGGCGCGCCTCGAACCACTGCCGCATCGGCTCGATCCACCGTGCGTAGGTCTCAAACGCCAGGTCGAGCGCGGCGACGTAGTCGGCGCGGATCGGATGGCCGTCGAGCTCGGCAGGCACGAGATATCGCCACATGTCGTGGCGCCGCTGCGTGTAGGGCACGTAGCGGGTGGACTGCTCAAGATAGGCTGCCAGCCGCCCGCGCTCAAGAACCTTGGTGAGCAGGTTTGAGACGTCTTCGCACGCCAGGTGCACTCCGCCGAGCTGGGCCACCGAATCGTCGCCATACTCGTTGAAGATCTTCATGTAGAGCGTCTCAGCCCGTCCCGCCCCGACGTCAGCACTCTTCGCCGGATCGATCTCCGGACCGACGGCCGATATCTGTTCAAAAAATTCGTCGAGAAACAATCGGCGCAGAGACTTCGCCGACCGTGAATACCGGGCGAACAACGCCCCCTTCACGGTCTCGGGCAGGTTGGTCAGGGCGAAGACCGGTTGATCAACATTCGTAAAATAGGGCTGTAGCGCTGCGGCCTCCTCGGGAGAAAACTCACTGTGGCCGTTCACTCGTCTTCTCCCGTCTCACGCTCCGCCTCGGACTCATCATCCAGCTCGTCATCGTCGTCATCCCGCACCCAGTGGCGATTGTATTCCTCGAGATAGGTGAGCGACTCCAGTGTGCCCATTCGGTCGAAGAACAGGATACCGTCAAGGTGGTCGTACTCGTGCTGAATGACGCGCGCGGAAAACCCGTGGGCCGTGAAGCGAAGAGGTTTGCCCGTCCGGTCGAGAGCCTTGACCCTGACCTTGGTCGCGCGGGGGACGCGCCCGCGGATGTCGGGAATGCTCAAACACCCCTCCCAGCCAACGTGGGTTGGTTCGTCGAGGAGCGTGATTTCAGGGTTAACCAGCGCCATCAGCGGCATCTCGCCACCCTCACCAACTTCCTCGCCGATCACGCCTGCTCGCAGCCCCGCCACAAACAGTCGTACGCCTTCGTGCACCTGCGGGGCCGCCAGGCCTACCCCTGAGTACTCGCGCATCGTGTCGAACATATCGTCGATCAGCCGTTGAACGCCGGGTGACGTAATGGCCCTTCGATCAATCGGATGGGCTTTTTCGCGCAGCACAGGATGCCCGAGCCGCGAGACCTTCAGAATCGCCATTCGAAGATTATAGAAGGCGCCGAGCCTCCTGGCGGCCCCTGGCAGCTAATGAAACGACGGTAGCCGGCCGATACGACGGCAATATGCTCGGATTCCCCCGTTTGACCCTCGTCGTCGGCCTGCTCCTCGCCACTTCCGGCACCAGTTGCCTGGAGATGTTCACCACCTCACCGACCAGTCCCTCATCCGAGACATCTTCGTATGAGGGTTCCTGGGCCTCGGTTGCGGCCAGCACGGCGCCGCAGACCTGCACCAATTTTCACTGGACCATGACCGATGTCACACTGACGAGCGTGACCGGGTCCTGGACCGCCACCTGCCACGGAAATGTCGATGTCGCCGGCACCGCGTCTGGCACGCTGGACACCACCAAGCTCACGTGGGCGGCCACGGGGACGGGAACAGTGTTGGATGTCGGCAGTTGCCCGGTCGCCCTGACGGGCACAGCGACCCTGGCCAACAATCAGCTCCGCATCCCGTACACAGGCATCACCTGCCTCGGGCCGGTAGCCGGGACAGAGATTCTCAGGAAATAGGTGAGCGACCCATCACTTCCCCACTTCCTCAGCTTCCTAGTTCGTCAGCCGAAGAAGCTCCGTAGACCGCAAACCACGGACTCGCCGGCTTGACGGCCTCATTCACATTCTTGATGTTCTCCACACCTTTGGTCTCAAGCCACGCCCGGAACGCTGGCGGACCTTGCTTGGCGAACACTGAGATGCCGTCCTTCCAGGTTGCACGGCCACACAGCACGCCCGAGAAACGCACGCCCGACTCGGCAGCCAGCGTCAGTCCTTCAGTGAACTCGGCATTGCTGACACCAGCAGATAAGTAAATGAACGGCTTGGTCGAAGCTGCCGCGGCGTCCAGGAACAACTGCTTCGCCTGATTGCGGGTGTACGCCACCTGCCCAGACGTGTTTGCAGCAGCCCCCTCGACGAACTGCACATTGATGGGAATCTCCACCTTCATGACATCAACGCCATAACGGTCCTGGGTGAACTCGCGCATGGCTCCCGCCACCACTTCGGGCTTCCTCTTTGCGTAGTCCAGCCCCTTTTCATCAGCGCCTTCTTGGTACCCAACAAACTCCAGGAAGTACGGCAGGTCGTTGGCCCGGCACTCATCGCCAATGCGTTCCACCCATGCGTGTTTGAGTTCGTTGATCGGCTTGGCGTCAAACGGGGTGTAGTACAGCAGGATTTTCAGGCAGTCTGCGCCGGCCTCTTTGAGGCGCCGCACTGACCACACGTCGAGCAAGTCGGGCAGACGGCCGGGCGTGGTCGCGTCGTAGCCGGTCTTTTCGTACGCCAGCAGCAGGCCCGCGTTCTTTGATCGACGCTTCGAGGGACCAATGCCCCACTCTGGGTCAAGCAGAATGGCGGTGGCGTATGGCGTCAACACCTCGGTGACCAGGCCCTTGAACTCCTCCATCATCGCGTCGGTGACGTCACCACCGCTTTCCTTCGCGAGCGTCTTCTTGAGCGACCCACGCTGGTCCATCGCCGCAGCGGCAATGACACCACGAGCATCCGAAACGGCCTTCATCCCTGCGAGCTTTCCAGGGGTCATTTTCATGGTTTGGTCTCCTGCATCAACGAACGCAAGCATCGTATCATTTCCCTTTTGGCGGAAATCTCCGCTCTTCCACCACGGTATCCTGCAGCGCCTGAGCCACCAGAGCCTCCACATCGAGCAGGGCCTCGGCCGCGCGTACCTGCTCAATGCCGGCGCGAGTGGCCGGATACCTCGGGGTGAACAACGAACAGCAATCCTGGTCGGGAATGATCGAGGTCTGGTACGTGCCCAGCCGAATGGCCTCCAGCGTGATGTCTTCCTTGTCAAAGCCGACGAGGGGCCTCAAGATCGGCATCGTCGCGGCGTCGTCGATCGCTCGAATGTTCTCGATGGTCTGCGATGCCACCTGCCCAATCACATCGCCCGTGATCAGCGCGTCAGCGTGAACACGTTCGGCGATGCGCTGTGCAATGCGCACCATGAGTCGGCGATAGATCACCACCCGCAACGCCGGCGGCACTGTCACCACCACTTGCTTCTGCACGGGACCAAATGGCACCAGATACAGCCGCGACCTGAGTTGGCAGCGGGTCAGCGTGTCTGCCAACTCGCGAACTTTCTCCTGTGAGGTCTGGTCGAGAATCGGATAACTGTGAAAGTGCACCAACTGCACCTTCACCCCACGCCGGAGAATGCGCCACGCGGCCACCGGCGAGTCAATGCCTCCTGAGAGCAGACATAGCGCTTTCCCACCAGTCCCAATTGGCAGTCCGCCCACGCCCTGCTCGCGGTCAATGATCACGAAGGCGTCAACGGTCAAGACTTCGATGCGAACCGTCACGTCGGGATTGGACAAATTGACCGGCCACCCCAACTCGGTGTGGACGCGCGCGCCGACCCGACGTTCGATTTCGGGAGACGGCACGGGAAATCGCTTGTCCGCGCGCTTTGCCCTGATACGAAACGGTCGAGGCGTCTTGCCGCGGAGCCCCTCGATGACCACCGCCGCCATGGCATCAACGTCTGCCGGCACCTGCACCGCCCGCGCGAAGTTGGCGATGCCGGGCAACCGGGCCAGGCGGGCCTTGACTTCGCCCCACTGACTCTCGTCGGGGAACCGCACCTCGATGCGACCGTTCACCGACGCCACGTGCACCACGTCCAAATCCGACAAGAGCGTCCGAAGGGATCGGACAAGCACCTGATGGAACCACGGGCGGTTGCGGCCTTTGAGCGCCAGCTCCTTGTAGTGAACGATGACCGATGTCACAGGACGATCATAGCCGCGTCGGCCGCGCGATGGCCGCTGAGCACACCGCCTTCGATGGTGCCCGGCAGGCCGGTATCGGTCCAGTCGCCCGCCAGAAAGAAGCCAGGGACGGGAGTTTGAGTGGCGGGCCTGGCAGGCGCGTCTGGCGCCAGCGAAAACGTCGCCCGTGCCTCGCGGACAACCAACGACCTCAGGCACACGGCGCCCACAGCGCCGACAAGACAGGCGCGCAACTCCCGCTCCGCCTCCGCCGCGAGGTCATCATTCGTACGACGGAGCAGATGATTCGCACCACTGGCAACCAGTGACACCAGATTGTTCGCTTTGCGAAATGCCCAATGAAACTCGGTGCCGACGAGGCCGACCTGCCGCTCGACCATCGCGGGCCGGTCGAACCATAGATTGACCGTCACAATGGGGACCGAAGCCATGCGGCTGGCCGACTCGGCAATCGCAGAAAGCGGTTTGGGAATCGCGCCGCGCCACAAGCGCCCGAATGCGTGCCACGGCACAGCACTGATGATCGCCTTAGGCGTCAGCACGCGATCGCCCACAAACACCTGGTGCCGACGACCGGATACGTCGAGCTCAACATGAGCACGGGTCCGACGCAGTACCTGCCCGCCGCGTTCTTCGACCATGCGCGCAGCCGGTTCCGCATAGAGCTCGTCAAGCGGCACCGACGGCACCCCCAGGGAAGAGGCTGCCGGTGACGATCCAAAAAGCTCGCCGAGCGCCCGTACGAAAGGTCGAGCCGCAGCCACGTCTGGCGATTGATTCATCGCGGCCAGGGCGAGGGGATGCCACAACCAGTCGCACAGCGATGAAGGCTGGCCCTGATCGCGAAGCCACTGTGTGACCGTCAGGTGAGCAGGGACAGCTGCGGCCGCGCTGACCGCGCCTTCGTTCCTCACACGCCACAGGAAGCCAGCCAGCCGTAGCGCCGCCAGACGGTCCGTCATCGGCACCGCCCTCCACGACAACACGCCTGCCGCGAGGTGCAATGGCGGTGGCCAGGCCGGGCACGAAAGCGTCGACGCCCTCCCCTTCGTATCCACCATCGTCAAACGTAATGCGGGATCGAGTGGTGCAAGGTTCGCTGTGGCGATGCCCCGGAGAAAGTCGTAAGTCTCGCTATAGCAGCCGAAGAGGGCATGTTGTCCGTTGTCGAGGCGCTGGCCCGACTCGCGGTCCTCAAACGTCGTTGCCCGCCCGCCCAACCGCGGCGCCTCTTCAATGACGACGACCCGAACATGCCTCGACAGGCGGGCAGCCGCAGCGAGTCCAGCGCAGCCGGCACCGATCACGACGACGTCGCAGTCAGTGTTGAGGGATATGGCCACGGCGCAGCGCCCACCAGGTGCGAAGGGCCAGGCGCGCTTGCGCCGGGCGAGGCACACGTACGAGTTGGCTGAACACGTCGAACTGTGCGGCCTCAATGCGTTTGAGCAGCTCGAAGTAGATGCCGTGCATGATCTCGGCCGCGACGAACCGGGAGGCGTCTTCTCGCGGAAGCGCGGCCACGGCGCGGGCGAAGTACTCGCGCGCACGTCCCGCCTGCTGTGTCAGGGCCGCGCGCACCTGCGGTGACCTGACACCTTGCCCGGCCTCTGCAACCTCCCTGCGGATGTCGTCTTCGCTACAACCGCAGGTCGCCAGGTCGTCCAGAGGAAGGTACAGGCGTTCTCCACGCCTGTAGTCGACGGCCACGTCGCGGAGGATATTGGTCAATTGCAATGCCACGCCGAGATCGCGCGCGTAGGTCAACACCGCGGCGTCGTTGTACCGGAAGATCTCCGCACACATCAGCCCCACAGACGACGCCACGCGGTGGCAGTAGGGTTCAAGATCGGCGAACGTTTGAAAGCGCAACGGAGCGGCATCCATGCCCACACCATCGATCAGGGCGTCGAACTGCTCGCGCGGCAAGTGGAACGGTTTGACGAAGGGCTGCAGGGCGATGCCTTGCGGCGTCTGCGGCTGGCTGTCGCCAAAAATGCGCGCGACCTCGGCTCGCCACAACTCCAGCGCCGCCGTCGCACGCGCGGGTTCCGTCTCAAGGTCCACCGCGTCGTCTATCGCGCGGCACACGTCGAAGGCGGCCGTGATCGCGCGGCGTTCAGCTGAGGGCAGGACGAGGAACGAATAATAGAAACTGGTCTTTCGAGTCATGGCGTCATGCCGACCGCCGCCAGAATATCGTGCCCGCGGCAATTGAGGCCCCGTCTCGCCACGTCAATGACGGACGAGAGCGAAATACATCGTAGTCTGACGCCGCCAGCCGGTCGAGGATACGATGGCCGCCGAGCCACGTGGCTCGCAGTTCCCATCGCAGTCTGCCCGTGACGCCCTCTGTCACCGGACGCCCGGCTGCAAACAGGCAGCGCGTCCGCGCTCCAACATCTCGAAGAACCGCGCGCCATTCCGGGGTCCAGTGTCCCGCGTCCAAATCTTCCAGACGCGCCCCATGAGTCCTCACGGTCTCCAGTGGCACATACAGTCGACCGTTCGCCCAGTCACGAGCCAGGTCCTGCCAGAAATTCGTCAACTGCAAGGCCGTGCAGACGTGGTCCGACTGCGTGTTCAGCGTGTCGTTCCGATGTCCTGTCGTCTGCAGCACAAGCCGGCCTACCGGATTGGCCGACCGTCGACAGTAGCCGAGCACGTCGTCCCACGTCTCGTAGCGCTTCGTAGAGACGTCTTGCCTGAAGGCGTCCAGCAAGTCGTGGAGCAACGAAGCGTCTGCAATGCGTAGTGTCTCTGTGAGGGCAACAAAGACCGCGTCGTGGCGATCATTGCCTGTCAGATCTGACTGCCCGGCCATGGCCAGATCCAGGAGTCGCTGCCAGTCGTTCAGCAGTGCCAGTCGTTCGGCGGGCTCGCGGTCTCCTTCGTCGGCGAAATCGTCGGCGATTCGCGCGAACGCGTAGATGGCCGCGATGTGCGGGCGCGCCGCCGCCGGCATCAGCCATGACGCGACCGGGAAGTTTTCGTAGTGTTCGCGGGCCAGCCTCAGGCACGTGGCGTATGCGTCGGCTGTTACCACTCGGTTTCCGGCGCGCCGGCACGCGCGTTGACAGACCGCGCCATGACAAACAAAAGGTCAGAGAGACGATTGACGTAGATCAGGACGATCGGGTCGACCGCGTCAGTGCCCAGCGCGATCATGCGCCGCTCTGCCCGGCGGCAGACGGTGCGGGCCAGATGCAGCGATCCCCCGGCAGGAGTGCCTCCCGCCAGAATAAAGCGGCGAAGCGGCGGCAGAGCCGCTTCCAGATCATCGATCCAGGTCTCAAGTCTGGCGATGTCTGAGTCGGCCAAGAGTGCCTTGTCGACTCGGGCCGCAATGCGGTGGCCGGGATCAGCCAACATCGCGCCGACCGCGAACAAGTCGCGCTGGAGGCGCTCGAGCATGTCCGCCAGCTCCTGGTCCACACCCTCGGCGCGCGCCAGACCAAGCCAGGCGTTGAGTTCGTCAACTTCTCCGTACGCGTCGACGCGGGGATCGGCCTTGCTGACCCGGGTGCCGTCAAACAATCCCGTCTCGCCATGGTCGCCCGTTTTGGTATAGATCTTCATCGTTGACTGACGATTATAGGGCGACGTGTGAGACTGTGAGCGTCGGGTCTGGGGCGCGACGGTTCTTGGCGTTCGATGTATTCATTAATGCACTCCGAATTCCTTTCAAGCTGGGATTCATTGTGACGACGCTCTTTGAGTTAGTGCTAGGGGTGGTGGTGTCACCGAACAACCCCCTAATACGGGCTATCGTGGCAGTGATGATTTGCGTCGGAGAGCTCGTCGCTCAGGTGTGCGATGACACTGGCCAATGCCGCCTCGTCGCGGCACGGGCCCGCGGTGGCAATGAAGCGAGAACCCTTGATTTTCGCAATCTCGCACCTGGCTTCGGCGTTGACAGTGCGGTAGGGACCGGCAGTGCGCCGCCGCTCACGGTGAGGCTGAACTGGCGGGCCGGGGGCAGGAAATAGCCGCGCGAGTTCACCGCAGGCGGCGTGCCCACAACGTCTCCATCGCGCCAAAGAGGTCGCGTCCACGGTGGTAACCCCGATCCGTGATCAGAGCTGCCGCGCCGCGCATCCGCTCGCTTTCGGCGGTTGAGGCGGCCAACAGGAGCGCCCGGAGGTCGATTGAATCCTGCGGTCGACGTTCATCATCCTGACTGAGCAACTTCAAGATGAGCAGGTGGCCCACTCGTGCCACCGGCATCATCAGGCCCGGCAGGACCTCCAACGATTCCGCGTCGGCGACAATCTCCGCCTCGATGCCTGAAGATGCAAACAAGAGATCCAGGACGGGTGTCTGCAGGCCGCCACTGCGAGTGAGTCTCACGGTCGCGAGCCGATGCGCCGCTTCATGTTCCACGAGACCGTGCACCTCGTATCCGATGCCGCGCACGTAGCGGATCAATCGCTCGGCTTCATCGTCGGATGCGACGGCGACCGCCAAGTCGGCATCCCTCGTGAACCGTGGCTCCGTACGGATCGAGACCGCCAGTCCCCCGACCAGTGCGAAGCGGACGCCGAAGGCCGCCAGATCACCAACGGCCTGGCGAAGCGTGTGTTCGAGCTGTGTCACCGGAATCGCGTCCGAACATCAAGCGCGCGACCATGGGCGTCACCCTGCTCGGCGCCCGGACGATGCCGCAACCAGTCGTGAAGCCGACGATCAATGTCCTGATCGTCGGCGGCCGGGAATTGTCGGCGCAGGTTCTGGCGCATGAGGGCCACGCCGACCTCGAACAGGTCGAGCGCGACCGCCAGGGACCACGGAGGCGACTGAGTGGCCGGCACCATGGGCGGATTATAGCGGACGAAGCGTTCGCGATACCGGGGACGCCCGTCACATCACTCCTTCATCGAGGACTGAGCGACGCTGGTGGGAAGGTGACTTGCGACGCGACCGGCCGCCATGACGATCTTCGTCCTGGCGTACGAGCATTGGGCTCTTGACGCCGTTTCTCTCATGGGTCTGCGGAGTCCCCTCCAGCGATGCAATCGCTTTGGCGAGACTCGGGATTCGCAACACGGAGCACGGCTGGGCGTACAACGTGTGGGGCGGAGATGCCGTCGGCACATGTCGGCGCTTGCTGTGATGCTTAGCGGCAAGTATAATCACGCCATGGATCCTTCAGCCCTCGCTCGCGCGTTGGGTCGCCGGGGAGGTCTGTCTCGGGCCAAACGGCTTGCGCCCACCGACAGAGCGCGCATTGCCTCTTTGGGTGGGCACGCGCGCCGCGAGTCATTGCAGGCCGCCCGGCGGATTGCCGCCAACTTCGAGTACCTGGCGGCCGTTCACGAACTGCGTCCCGCGCCTCTGGTGAAGCGCCTGCGCGGCTGCCGCGCACGTTTGCCGGGTCTCTACCGGTCGACGCTGGCCGACCATGGCTGAACCGACGGACCATCTCAGCCGCGTTGCCATAATCCTCTGCGACCTGCGCGGCCTCGGCTTCGAGCCGGTCCTGATCGGTGGCATGGCCCTTGTCGTGCTGGGGTCCAGACGCGTCACGCAGGACTTCGACTTTGTCGTCGCCGCCCCCGGAGACCGTCTCGATTCAGTGGTGGAGGTGTTCTACACCCAGGGGCTGGAACTGGTCTCGCGACTCGACGAGCGCGGCAGCGTGACCGCCACGATTGACAACCGCCGCGTCGCGTCGGTCAGACTTCGCCTCGATGCGCCGGCCAGCGCCTCGTTCTTCAACGTGCGCTCGGGCCTTCGTGTCGACCTGCTCTTCGATTTTCCCGTCCCGGCGGCCGACCTGGCGGCACAGGCGACGCGTCTAACAATCCGCGGACAATCGCTATTGATTGCTTCTGAAAATGACCTGCTGCGTCTGAAGAAAACAGCCGCAGCGGCACGCTCGGTTCCTGGCGATGCCGACGATATCGCCTTTCTCGAGGCACGGAGGCGGGGTCCAGAACGCGACTGAGGACCTGCACGAACTCAGCGGTCGGCTCGGCAAACCTCGCTATGTCGCCTTCGGTGCCGACTGGACGCTGAGAGCGTCGCGAACCTTGGGCACAGGTGCATCTTATCGTGGAGGCTTCCGAAGCCGTACCGTGGCGCCGCGGAATCGCTCCTTATCGTGGGACGTGTGAGACTGTGAGCGTCGTGAAAAGAAGGTCGCCACCTCTGCCCTCTCCGGCTCAACGCCAGTGGTTCCGTCGTCGGCTGCTCACCTGGTATCGCGCGAACGGTCGGGACCTGCCGTGGCGAAACACCCGCGACCCGTACCACATCCTCGTGTCGGAGGTCATGCTGCAGCAGACGCAGGTCGATCGGGTGCTGCCAAAGTACGAGGAGTGGCTCGAGCGCTATCCGACTCTCGAGACTCTGGCCGAGGCGCAAGAAGCGGATGTGGTAAAGACCTGGTATCCGCTGGGCTACAACATTCGTCCGCGCCGCCTCCAGACCATCGCTCGCGAGTCAGTGGAGCGATACGGTGGCGTGTTGCCCAGCGACGAGGAGACGCTGCTTTCGTTCAAGGGCATCGGCCAGTACACCGCTGGGGCTGTCATGAGTTTTGCGTTCGGCCAGCGAGCGGCCATTCTCGATACGAACGTCGTACGCGTGCTCTTTCGTATCTTCGTCGGCAAAGGCGAACCGAAGAGCCATCGAATGATCAAACGGCTCTGGGAGTTGTCGAGAGCGATGCTTCCACACAAACACGTCTTTGACTTCAATCAGGCGCTGATGGACTTTGGCGCCACTGTCTGCTCGGCCCGGGCGCCGCTCTGCCCGACCTGTCCCATGAAGAGAGGCTGCCTAACGGTGCTCAAGCCGACAAGACGACCGGCGTCGAAACCGCGTTTGAGGAAGGTGCGATGAGTCCGGTTGTTGTCGTACTCGCTGCCGTGATCGAACGCGACAATCGCTTTCTGATGACGCGACGATTGCGTGGCACTCACCTGGAGGGCACATGGGAATTTCCCGGCGGCAAGTGTGAACCGGGCGAGTCGCACGCAGAGTGTCTGGCACGGGAACTCGAAGAAGAACTCGCCGCTCGAAGCGAAGTGGGCGAGGAGGTCTTCACTGTTGAACACGCCTACGCTGAGCGGACGGTTCGACTGCACTTTCGGCGCGTGACTCTGCTTGATGAGCCTATTCCTCAGCTTGGTCAGGACATGGCGTGGGTCAGCCGAGCTGACCTGCGCTCCCTCGAGCTGCCTGCGGCTGATCAGGGGTTGGTTGAATTGCTGACACGGTGACACTACGTCGGTGAAGTACGGCGCTACCAGAGAGACGCCGCGGCCACTTCGACGAGGTCCGCATAAAGCGCCTGCCCGCCCACCGAGGCCTGCGGCGCCGCCACCGCCGACTCGAGCAGCGCGACCTGATGAATCTCGCGCACGACATCGGTTGTCAGGTGGACACAATCAGCCGGACCGACGCTCATGACAACTGCTTCATCGTGCGCGCATAGTCCTTCATCGTCTTGTGAACAACGTGTGACACGACCTCGCGGGAAGGCCGGGGCCGAATAGGCGTGACCGTGATTGTGCCGCCGTCGTGCACTTCGACGTTGACTTCGTCGCCGGCCTTGAGCCGCGCTCGTTCGAGCAGGGCCGCATCGAAGATCAGACCGTGGGAATTGCCGACGCGCGTGATGGACTTGACCGTGCGTCACACTATGTTTTACGCTGCGACTCTTTGCCAATCCCGGAACGCCTGGCTGAACTCGGCGACCCGTTGTGAGTCCCGCGCCCATACAGAGGGAGATGGCTGATCAGACGGGTTCTGCCATGCGGAGCATGGTCGCCTCGATCGACTGGAGCACCTGATCAAAGAGCGGGAGGACCGTGGGTCGCGAGCGCCACGCCGCGGTCGACGACCGCGCCGTCCAGGGGCATTGGGAGGGGACCTGCTGGCTGGTGCGCCTCCGCGGGAAGGACACGGCCACCGTTGTGCAGGCACTCGCGCGCCGCGTCCAGACGCTGCCGGGTGGGCTGATGGCCTCGCTCACCTGGGACCGCAGGCTGGAACTGGCCGCGCATCACGCGTTCACCGTCGCCACCGACGTCCAAGTCTACTTCTGCGATCCACACAGTCCGTGGCAACGACGTTTAGCACGCTATGTGTGCTACAGTGCTAGCCAATGATTCGGACGCTCGCAGACGATGCGACCCGGGACATCTGGAATGGTCTGAACACCAAGATGGCACGCCGAATCCCGAAAGACCTGTGGCCAACAGTGAGGCGCAAGCTGGATCAAATCGATTCGATGACGACCCTTGAGGCCCTCAAAATTCCACCGGGCAATCGCCTGCACGCGCTGTCAGGCGACCGATCCGGTTGGCACGCGATCCGAGTCAACGACCAATATCGCATTGTGTTTCGATTCGAGGGCACGGACACTCTCGACGTCCGATGCACGGACTACCACTGAGGAACGCGACCATGCTGCCGACACATCGCCCACCAACGCATCCAGGCGAGATGCTGATGAAGGAATTTCTTGAGCCACTCGGCGTGTCGCAGGTTGACGCGGCCAAGCGGATGAACATTCCGTTTCAGCGTCTGAACGCCATCGTGAACGGCCGTCGAGGCGTCAGTGCGGATACCGCGCTGCTCTTCGAAGCGCTGACCCGCTGGGACGCCCAAATCTGGTTGACGCTTCAGGCCAAGTGGGATCTGTGGCACGCGCTGCGCGCCCGCGGGCGGAAGCCGCAGGTGAAGGCGCTCCCGAGACCGAAGTCGCGGGCTGAGCCACCGCCTCTCGATCACGCCTGACGCAGGCCCACCAGCGCACCCACGGACAGTGCCGACCGGACTGAGGGCATCGGCAGCCGAAACACCCTTCGTGCGTAATCCTCAGCCGCGCAGGTAGTGGAGCGCGCATCGCGCGCCATCGATGGCGGCGCTCATGATGCCGCCGGCACAACCCGCGCCTTCGCCCATGGGGTAGAGGTTGACGAAACCCTCAGCCACAGAGGTCTCGCGACCACGCGGCAGGCGGATCGGCCCCGAACTGCGCGACTCCAATCCGACCAGCAACCCTTCCGAGGAAGCAAACCCGGAAATCTGCCGTTCGTACTTGAGTAGCGCCCGGGCGATCGCCTTGCGGGCGACAGGCGGCAACAGTGAATCAATGCGCCCAGGCGCAGTGCCGAATGTATAGCTTGAATGGCGAGGCTTGCTCGTCAGTTGCCCCTTGAGAAAGTCATCGGCCGCCTGTGCCGGCGCCGTGTAATCTGCGCCACCGGCTTCAAAGAAACGTCGTTCAAGCTTCTCCTGGAACACCACGCCAGCAAACGGGCCAGGACCGTATTCGTTCGGGCCGAAGGTGGTGACCAGCGCAGCGTTGGCCCACGGAGACGAGTGGCTCGAGTTACTCATGCCGTTGGTGCACAGCAGGCCGGGCGCGTTCGTGCTGGCGACGATCGTCCCACCGGGACACATGCAGAACGAGAAACTGGCCGCCACACCGTCGTCGGCCTTGCAAATCAAATTGTAGGAGGCCGGGCCCAGCATCGCGGCCTCTGGCCCATCGCCATAGCGGCCGCGCGTGATCAACTCCTGCGGGTGTTCGATTCGCACACCCAGTTGAAACGGTTTGGCTTCCACGCGTACACCCTGCTGATGCAGGGCGCGGACGCTATCCCGCGCGCTATGGCCAAGCGCGAGCAGCACGGCGTCGCAGCGGATTTCGCCCTCAGACGTGCGGATGGCCCGCACACGTCGCGCCGAATCGGCATCGCCGGAGTCGACGACCAGGCCGTCGAGGCGCGTGTTCCAGTGAAAACGTACGCCGAGTGCCTCCATCTTCTGGCGAAGAACGGGCAGAATCTTGTGCAGCCGATCCGTGCCGATGTGCGCGCGTGAATCGTAGAGAATATCGGGTTTGGCTCCGCAGGCGACGAGCGTTTCAAGACACGGCACCTCCAGCGGATCGTCCACACGCGTGTACAACTTGCCGTCTGAATAGGTGCCCGCGCCCCCCTCGCCAAACAACAGGTTGGACTCGGTGTTGGGCACCCTCGTGCGGTGAAAGCGCACCACGTCCCTACCGCGCTCCTTCAATTCTGCGCCTCGGTCGATCAGGTCGACACCAACACCATTGAGCGCCAGGACCAGCGCGGCATACAGGCCCGCGGGGCCCGACCCCACCACAACGACGCGCGTGCCCTTCCTGGCCCCGTCAGTAACGTCAAAACTGCCTGCCTTGGGCGCCTCAACGAGCTTGCCGGCCTTGACGGCCGCGTCGAATCGAATCCCGGAATAGTCGGCGTCAAGAACCAGGTCGGCATGAACAATGAAGCGCAGACGCCGCGTCTTGCCGTGACGCCGCGCATCCACCGACCGGCGTGCGATGCGACACCCCCGTACGTGTTCTGGATCAATGCCCGCCGCCCATGCCGCCCGCTCCCGCAACAGGCTCTCGGATTCGTCCAGGCGCATCTCAAGATTGAGCACACGCCAAGTGCGCGCTGGCACGGTCATGGGTGGTTGCGACCAGTTCGCATGTGCTCGATCAGGATATCACCGCGAGCACCGAGCACTCAGCACCGAGCACTTACACCCAGCCCCCTAAAACTCAATCTTCCTCATCACCACCCTCGGCAGGTGTTTGATCACGAGCATCACCAGCCGCCAGATGCCTGGGGTGTAGATAAGCGGACGTTTCCGGTCCATCGCATGCACAATGTCGCGTGCGACGCCGTCGGGTTCGCCAGCGAATGGGGGCGGCTTCAGACCAGCGGTCATGGCGGTCTTGACGAATCCAGGCTTCACACACAACGCCCACAAGCCCGACGCGCGGTATTTGTGGTCCAGTGCCTCGAGGTACGCGGACACGCCCGCCTTGCTCGCGCCATAGATGCCGACGGGTTTGCGCCCCCGGTCTCCGGCCACTGACGAGACCACGGTCAACCAGCCGCCGCCCCGCGCCAAGAGGCGCGTCCGCGCGTGCTCGCAGAACGTCACCGTGTTCGCGAAATTCGTCGTCGTCAATCGCCGCGTCAGCTCAGGATCCGATTCCAGTGCGTCCTGCGTCGCAAACATGGCGGCCGTGACGATGACGGCGTCGAACTGGGCGAGGGCCCGATCGGCCGCATCCAACGCGGCGCCAAAGCTGACGGGGTCATCCAGATCGCACAGCGCCCAGCCCGCACGCTCCTGGTGCGGATGCCGCGCCGTGAGGTCCGCCGCGCTACGTTCGAGGTCGTCCGCGTTGCGCCCCAGCAGGAACACCCTGTCACCGCGCGTCGCCAACCGCTGCGCTACCGCACGACCGATGCCGGCCGTGCCACCCAAGACCACTGCCTTCATGCCTTGTCTCCAAATAATCGCCTCGACTGCGCACTCCGCAGTCGACGGGCCGGATCCCACTTTGCACGCGCCTGCTCGAAACGCTCCAATCGAGGCTCCATCGCTCTGAAATGTTCGGCGGTCGTGAAACGGTCCTTCGTCAGATAGATCCGGCCGCCCGTGGCGATAATGAACTCGTTCAGCCCGTCAACGATGCGCTGGATCTCTGCCGACACGGGGATGTCGACCGCAATAGACGTTCCCTCGAGTGGAAACGACAGCGTCCCCATCCCTTGTGGCCCGCAGTCTTTGATGACGCACAGGGGCGATGCCGCACCGAGTTTGGTCAGGCGCTCCATGAATTCGCGCACGGCCGCCGGGCCGGAGGCCCGAGGCACCACACATTGATATTGCGTGAATCCTCTGGAACCGTACGCTTTGTTCCACTCCAGGATCGCATCGAGCGGGAAAAAAAATGGATCGGGTGCGATCGTGCCGGTGACGGACCTGCGGACATGACTCCAGTAATACGCGGCGTTGAACAGTCCTGATGTCGCCCCACTGAGCACCCAATTCGGCAACTCGACCGGCATCACTGTTTGCCTGGGCGGTGTCGGCGCCTGCGGTCTTGCCTCCTCGAGCGTCGCCCAGCGCCCCGCCATCAGTACCCCGCGCCCCATCGCCCGGCCACGATGCACGCAATCAATCCATCCCATCGTCATCGGCCACTTCGGAGCAGTGCGGACAAGCCCGGCGAGGAAGGCGTCAAGGTCGGGCACACGGACGCTCGCCATCCAAATCCATTGCGAAGGCACACGGACCATCGTGAATTCGACTTCGAGGATGTGACCGAGCAGACCCATCCCTCCGATGGAGCCGAAAAAGAGATCGGCGTCACTGTCTGATGAGCATTCGATGATGCGGTCATCGGCCAACCGAAGGCGGAGCGCCCTGACATGGGCGCCGAAACAGCCCTGACGATGATGGTTCTTGCCGTGGACGTCACTGGCGACCATGCCGCCGAGCGTGACGAACTTCGTGCCTGGCACCACAGGTGGGAACCAGCCGCGCGGCAACAGCAGGTCGACGAGTTCGACCAGAGAGAGGCCCGCCTCGGCGCGCAACACGCCGGTGTCCGAATCGAACGAGATGATGCGGTTCGCGAGGCGGGAATTGACGACTTTGTCGGCCGGGTTCGCCGGCAGAGACGAGTCGCCGTACGATCGACCCAATCCTCGCGAAAGAACCGCGCCCTGCGTCAGCGACTCGAAATGTTCGTCGACCTGCTCGCGACCAAGCTCGGGCAGCCGGCCCCAGCCGGTCAGAGTGTCCATGGACAACCTACTTTGCCGCAGCCTCCATCAGCGCAGCGGCCTCGGCCGGATGGCGCTGGCATTCGAGCAGCGCGCTGAGCATCAGGGGCACAACGATCGTCGCGTCAGATTCGATCACGAACATGGGTGTGTCTTCCGTGAGTTTGTCCCACGTGATCTTCTCGTTCGGTGTGGCACCGGAGTAGGACCCATACGACGTCGTGGAGTCTGAGATCTGACAGAAGTAGGCCCATGGCTTTGCGACAGCCTCCAAGTCGTATTTCAGGGACGGGACCACACAGATCGGGAAGTCGCCAGCGATGCCCCCACCGATCTGGAAGAACCCGACCCCGGCGCCTTCAGACAGTGTTGTGTACTGGTCATAGAATGCGCCCATGTACTCGATCCCCGACTTCGCGATACTCGCATGGCAGTCGCCCACCTTGACGTGCGCCGCGAAGATGTTGCCAAACGTGGAGTCTTCATAACCAGGCACAACGATCGGAAGGTTGGCCTTGGCCGCCGCGAGCAACCACGACTCATCAGGATTGCCTTCGTAGAGATCTTCACCAATAGTCAGCACCAGTTCATAAAAGTATTCATGCCAGAAACGTCGGTCACCGGTTTCGCTGGCCCGCTTCCACATCGGCACGATGAACTTTTCCACCGCACGGAACGCCTCGTCCTCAGGAATGCTCGTATCGGTGACACGTCGCATGCGGTCATTGAGGATGCGCGTATCGTCCTGCTTGGTGAAGTAGCGGTATTCCGGAAAATCCTTGTATCCCTTGTGTGCGACGAGCCGAAACAGCGATTCCTCGAGATTGGCTCCGGTCACCGACAATCCGTGGACCAAGCCCGCCCGGATGGCAGGTGCCAGCGTAATGCCGAGTTGCGCCGACGACATGGCCCCGGCCATCGCCCAGAACATGCGACCGCCACCATGCACGTGTTCCCAGTAGGCCAGCAGCGCATCACGCGTGGCCCGCGAGTTGAAATTCTTGTAGTTCTTCAGAACGAATTCGAGAATCGGCAGCGATGTCGAGGTCATAAAAACATCCGAGCGTAGCACGAAGAACGGCTACTTAGTCACGGCAGAAATGGTGGCGGCCAGGTCGCCCAGCGACACCATGCGTCCCACCTCGGCGCTGTCACGGTGTACGTAGGCAAGGGCGACGACTTGCTCGCTGGACGGCCCGATGGCCGCGCTGGTCACGGCGCCGACATCGCGGCCCGCGTCGAAGACTCGTGTGCCAACGGCGGGCACCGAGGTTACTTCAGGCGCGGCAACACACTGGACCAGTTGTTTCACCACTCGGCCGCCTCCTCGATGCAGGATACGGATGATCACCTCCTGGCCGACGTAGCAGCCTTTAGTGGTGCTGATCGCACGGTCGAGCAAACCGGCTTCGAGCGGAATCGTATCGGTGGTGATGTCGAGGCCGAAGCGCGGATGACCGGACTCGATTCGAAGGGCTTCAAGCAGATCGACTGGCGCGTGGGTGGAGCCCGCAGCCACCAGCGCGTGTTGCAGCGCGTCCCACTGCGACGCGGGCGTCCAGACGAGAAAATTTGGCAGGACGATGTCGTCTGTGCGAATGACTCGGATACTCGAGCCACCGAGGTGTCCGAGCGTCGGGAGGGAGAGGACATCCTCGGCAGAAAAACCGGTGACTGCCGAGACCGCATCGGCTGCGCGCGCGCCGACAACGACGACCGCCCGTGTATCTGGAGTGTCGTCGATCACCTGCACGTTCTCGGCGAAGATCAACTGATCAAAGCGGGCGGCCAGATCGGCAGCCATGCCCTCGGGAACCTCGGCGCACACGGCATCAGTGTCGCGCAGCAGGCGGAGATCGGTAATCATTCTTCCCTGAGGGGTGAGCCACGTCGCGTAGCACCCCTCGCCAGCCTGGCCGGCGCTGCCGGCCTCACCGACCAGACCAGGAGACAGGCTCGTGACGTCATTAGTGACGAGGGCGTTCAGGAAAGACGCCGCATCTGGACCCAGGAATCGCAAGCGGCCTCGCGTGCTGACGTCGACCCAGGCGGAGCCGGTTGTGATGGTGCGATACTGAGGAGTCATGAAGCAGTGGTTCAAGCATCTTAGCGTTGCGGCGGCGGCGCTCACAACGATTGGCGCCCTGCAGGCCGCCCCGCAGGTCGACCAGACTGGCCCGGCAGCGTTCTCGGTGTTTCTGCGGGGCCAGCAAATTGGCATCGAAAGCGTCACCGTGACGCGATCGGCGGAGGGATGGACGATCTCGGCGTCGGGCCGCACGGGAGCGCCACTTGACTTTGCTTTCGAGCGATTCGTGGCGATGTACGGCCCCCAGTGGCAAGCCCGTTCCCTGGAGGTGTCAGGCCAGATGCGGGGTCAGGCGATGGCGCTCACGACCGCGTTCGGGGACGGCACAGCCACGTCAGATGTGGTGCAGACTGGCCAGCAGGCCCGACTGACCCACAACGTCTCGGTGGATGCGGTCGCGCTGCCCAACAATTTTTATGGGGCGTACGAAGCGCTGGCCCTGCGGCTCGACACACTGCAACCTGGCGCCTCCATCCCTGTGTACGTCGCCCCTCAGGGGGAGGTTCAGGCGTTGGTGACCAAGATCACGCCTCGACGCATGGAGACGCCGTCGGCGCGGTACGAACTGCGTCAATTCGACGTGGCGTTCCAGAATCCCAACGGGTCGCTCATGGTGGAGATTTGGGTGGATGCGCGGGGCCGACTGGCGCGGCTGGCCATCCCCGTGGCGTCGCTCTCGGTGGTGCGCTCTGACCTGACGACCGTCATGGCCAGGCTCGACTCATACACGCATCCGCGTGACGTGGACGTCTACATTCCGTCCAACGGGTTCAGCCTGGCTGCCACCATCACGCCGCCGGAAAACGTCACAAAGCCGCCCGTGGTGGTGCTGGTCTCTGGTGCAGGACCGCAGGATCGAGACGAGACCGTCTTTGGCATTCCGATCCTGGGGCAAGTCGCCGGACGTTTGGCTGATGCCGGGTTTTTCGTCGTGCGGTACGACAAACGCGGTGTGGGTCAAAGCGGCGGTCGCATCGAATCGGTGTCAATCGAGGCGTATGCCGAAGACCTCAAACGAGTGGTGGACTGGGTGCGCAAGCGAAAGGACATCGACAAGGATCGCATCGCACTCGTGGGCCGCGCGGAAGGTGGATCCGTCGCTCTGCTGGCCGGGAGCCGGCAGCGGGGACAAATCCGAGCGCTGGCCCTCCTCTCCGCGCCTGGAGAGAGCGGACGCGCCATCACGCTGATGCAACAGCGCCGCGCGCTCGCCAAACTGGCCGAACCGGAGGCCCTCAAGCAAGAGAAGATCGGGCTGCAGGAAAGGCTCATGGATGCCGTGATGACCGGCACGGGCTGGGAAAGCGTGCCGCCCGAGCTGCGCAAGCAATCCGACACCAGGTGGTTCAGGAGCTGGCTCAGCTTCGATCCAAAAGCCGTGGTACGGCGTACCAACCAGCCCATCCTTATCTTGCAGGGCGCACTGGATACCGAGATACCGCCAAGCCAGGCAGACACGCTCGAAGCACTATCGATCGCCAGAAACGAACGTAGTCCTCTGGCAACGCGCAAGATCGTCGTCCCGGGCATCAATCACCTGCTGGT
>JABMNV010000014.1 GCA_013203475.1 Acidobacteriota bacterium | reverse complement strand
GTCGATGACGTTGACTTGACAGGTATACAGGCCGGGCTCAAAGGAACCTCCTGGCACCTCAAACTGGAACAGTGTCGCCTTTCGCTTCTCCACGTCGATCGTCTCTCTGGCAACGACGGGGGTCTCGAGGACCTTGACCTTTCCGCGATAGAACGCGATCGAGGTGCGCACGTCCGGCAGATTGGCAGCGGTGAGTCCCGGCTCGTAGACCTCGTAGTAGAAGAACATCTTCTGGTCACGCGAGACGACATGTGTCATGTTCGGAACCACCTGCAGGCCATCATGAATCAGCGGATTGTCTGACCTCGACGTATTCGCCTGCACCTGCGTGCTGAGCACCACGGAACTGACTTTGAGCGGAAGCTGCGCCAACTCTGGCACGTCGATGGACGCCTCGAACGACCCCATGAGCCCTGTCGCGTTCTCTCGAACGACCGCCTTGATCGAAAACCGCCCGGGCGGCAGGACCATGCCGGACTGATACAGAATCTGTTTTCCAGCCAGCGTCTTCTCCGTCCCGGCCGGCAGCTTCATCGTCTGGCGCAGCTTCCCCACCGGCAAGCCACGCTCATCCATGACCTGCGCCATGATGTCGAGGGTGATTTCCTTGAGTCCTTCGGTCACCGGCACTGCGGCGCCAGGGACCGACACGGCCACAGGCACGTAGTATTTGTCGGCAGCCATCCGGAAATACATGGCGCTGGCAATCACGGGAAGGTCGGTGTCCGAGACGGCCGCGAACAACTGCTCTTCCATCAGCGTCTCGCGGTCTGCCTTCGACGTGTGCGCGAAATCACGGTCGGCGTAATACCCGGAGCGGGACTCCACTTTGTAACCGTCGCCCACTCCCTTCTTGAGCCGCACCTGAATTCGACGAAACCGGCCGTCCTTGTCCTTGTTGGAACTGCTGTATCCAAGGAGGTAATAGGCCGACATGTCACGCTGCACGCGCGAGAAGGCCTCACCAAAATTGTTGGTATCAGTGAATGCCTGTCCGCCGGTATCGGCAGCCAATGACACGAGCGTGTCCTGCGACGACCGCAGGCGGGAAAACTGCCGCGACATGCCTCGTCCGTTGAACAAATTCCGACCGCGCCCACTCGCTTGGCGGGCATCGCCACCAGGGACGACCGCCTGCAGGCCGCGAGTGTCGACCGGATAGATCGAAACGTTCGCGCGGACGGCCGCGTTGATCGCCGCCCGCAGTTCCACCTGGTTGTCCTGGCCGCTGCGTTGCATTCCGGCGCTGAAGTAGAGAATCGCCTTCTTCTGCTCGATCGCGGTCAACGACTCGGCCAACGTGCGGAGCGCGCGCAGCCGCAGGTCGTTGTTAAACATTTCCAACTCGGCCGCTTCCGCGTCGGCCGCGGCGTCTTCGGTTGCGGCAGCGGCCTCCTCATCGGTCGCCACCGTCGACGCACTTGGGGGAGGCTCCTCAGTGCCATCGGAGTAGGACAACTGGTTCAGGGCGGCGGTGACCACGGCCGGGTCCGACGTAAAGTCCGTAATGACGTTGAGAATGGTGCTCACCGTGGCGACGGCCACCAGGTCGGCCGTGCTCATCTCGCTGGCCACGTACTCACGCGCCGAATCAACCGACCGTTGCACATCCTCAGGTTCCATCGAACTGGTGTCGAACAACAGGATCACCAACCGACGACCGGCAAGGTCTTCCGAGCGCATCGGTGTGGGCACCGCGTCGTCAAATACCACGGGGGGCACAGCGGCGGCCCCTGCCGCAGACGACTGGGAGGTGTTGGCAAACACCTGCTCTTCCACACCGGCGAGCAGGTTGAAGGTCGCCGCGCCGACTGGACGCTCCTGGATTTCAGCAAAGGTGAAGGTCCGCACGTCCTGGTTGCGTCCGTCTTCCAGTAGTTCGAAGTCGCTTTCCGTGAGCCCCCTGACCACCTTCCCGTCCTTGTCGCGCACAATCACATCCACCGACACGATGGATAGGTTCGCGCGGAAGACGGGAGCCGCCTGCTGTTGGGCGGCCGGATGCGACCAGGGTGCGGCGGCAACGATGCCAACCAGGGTCAGCACAATCAATCGTCGGATACGCGCAAAAGTCATCAGGGGCACCAGCTTAGAAACGGAAGCGGACGTTGAAGGTCATGGCCCGCATGGGCCTCACGGAGGTGATCTGACCAAAGGAGGGCGAGTTCACCGAGGTATTCACGCCGCCGTAGTTGACCGTGTTCAGCAAGTTGTTCGCGTTGAGCGTCAGGCTCATCACCCGGTTCCCGCCCAACCTGAGGTCGCGCGAGAACTGGGCATTCAACAACCGACTCCCTGGTCCGATCACGAGATTGCGAGAGGAATTTCCGTACGTGCCAGCGTCGGGACTCGAAAACGCGGCCGTATTGAAGTAGTGGTCGATCGTCGGATTGGAGAGATAGATGAGCGACCCGTCGTAGTTGGCCCTCAACGTACCGTTGGTGCCCTGCGCCACGCTGCTCGCCGCGCCCGTCACACGGACCGTCAAGGGGGTGCCCGACTGCCACGTGTAGGTGGTGGTGAACCGCCATCCTCCCAAAAGACCGGCCCACACGCCTCCATTCGTGAAGAAGCGGCGACCCGTGCCGAACGGCAAGTCCACATTGAGATTGGCCGTGAGTTGGTGCCGCCGGTCAAAACTCGACAACCCCCACTCAGCCTGCAGGTCCTGATCGCTCTGCGCCACCACAGTGCCGCCGCCGCCCATCGACGAGGCGTTGTCGCGAGACCGTGCGAGCGTGTACGTCACTTCCGCACCAAGACCTCGCACGGGACGCCGCGTCAGCCGGAACTCGGCCGCGTGCAACCGCGACGACCCTTCCGAGCTCTGCCACAGAAAGGGCTGAACGTCGGCCAGCAACAGGCCGTCCGCTCCCCGGTTCGGGGCTCGGACGATGTCGAGGTCGGAGCCACGGATGTGGGTGTAGCTGGCCCCAAGGCTCCAGACCTGAGTCAGGTCTTTCGAGATATCAGCGTTGTAGGTCTGCACCTTGCCAAGCACGTAGTCGAGCGCCACACCATAGTCATTCGTGATCTGATCAGGCAACGCGGTCGCCAGGGGGTCGGTCAGCGCCAACGGACTGCCCGCGCCGCCGGTCGCCGTGTTCGTGATGGCGAACGGTGGCTGGTTGACCATCTGCCGGGCCATCGTCGAATAGGAACCGGAGTTGTAGCTGATGCCGTAGCCACCCCGCAAGACGGTGCCCTGAGCGACCCGCCAGGCAAACCCGACCCGAGGCGCAATGTTGTTGGTGTCGGTGCGAATCAGCCCAGCCGGGAACGCCCCTGAGTACAGACCGGTCTGCCCTGACAGGACAGGGGCGACCGCCGAGAAGCCGCTGGCCGCATCCAGATTGACCATGCGGCCGCTTGTCTCGGTGAACGGCTTGATGAGTTCGTACCGTAACCCCAGATTGAATGTCAGGTTCGAGCCCTTCCGCCAGTCGTCCTGCACATACAGGCTGAACGACCGTCCCCGCATGCTGACTTCGCCCAGTCCGTAGTTCACGGTCGCTTGCTGGGGCAATCCCAGCAGAAAGTCGGCAAAGTCGTAACCTCCGCCGCGCACCTGCGCACTGCCGCTGGAGTACAACCCGGTAAACGTAAACGCCCCCGCCGCGTTGGCATCCGATTGGCTCCGCGACAGGTCATTGCGGAAATCGCCACCGAGACGCAACGTGTGCTGGCGGAGCGGCTTGGTCCACCCGTAACTGAACGACCAGCGGGTGTCATGACGCGCCGACGCCGTGGTGTCACGCACATTCGAGAACGTGGAGAATGACAGCGACGGAACGCCCCACGTCAACGGATCGGTCGACACGCCGACAATTCCCGCCTGGCCGGCCACATCGTTCACAAAGGCGAAGTTGTTGCGCGTCGACGATGTGGTCCGGGAATAGTTGAGCCCGAT
>JABMNV010000167.1 GCA_013203475.1 Acidobacteriota bacterium | reverse complement strand
GCGGTCCGATCCACCACCGCATCGCAGCCTATCGAACGCGACCGATTTGTACAATGCCCTCAAAAGTGATCACTCGCCGATTCCCCGAGGAATGCGTCAATCTGACAAAGTAGTACTAGGGCTCTATGTGCGCGGCTGGCGTGCCCCCGGCGTCTGCTCGACCTGAGCCGGCCAAACGACTAATGGCACGGACCGTCATGTCCTGATCGCACAGGATCTGGCACGACAGCCGCACTCCCGTGAGCCCTCGAGCCGCCAGGACGGCCGTCTCGGCCTCGGTCATGGTCGCCGGCTCACCGTCAACGAATTCCACACGGCAGGTCGTGCAGCGGGCCTTCCCGCCGCAGGCATGCAACTGATCGATCTTCGCGTCCTGCTCCAAGGCCAGCACCAAGCGCTTGCCCGCTTCCACGTCACACGTTCCCACACCTTCGACAGTCAGTTTTGGCATTAGCTTTCCTAATCGTTAATCTGAAATCTGAAATCTGAAATCTGAAATCTGAAATCGGTACCGGTAGTCGGGAATCGGGAATCTCCCCACTTCCCCATCTCCCCACTTCCCCATTTCCTCACTTCCCCATTCCCTCATACCTCTGTCTGATGGTCGGAATGAGGTAGTCGCCGAACGCGCGCGCGAAGTCGAACTCGGGCGCAAAGCCCCAGTCCAGCCGGGCGGCCGAGTCATCGACATCAGCAGGCCACGAGTCCACGATGCCCTGCCGCTTGGTGTCGACCGTGAACGTGATGTCGGCCGTCGGAAACGCCGCGACCACGGCCGTTCGCACGTCGTCTGCCGTGGGGGCAAACGCGCCGAGGTTATACGCCGTCTGCGTCAGCGCCCCCTTGGGAGCCGCCGCCAACTTGAGCAATGCGTTCACGCCGTCGGGCATCGCCATGAACGGGATCTGCGCATCGGGGCGTACGAAACACGCATACGACTCGCCCTTGGCCGCCGCGTGAATCATCTCAGGCGCATAGTCGGATGTCCCCCCAGAGGGGACAGTCATTGCGGAAATCAGCCCGGGAAATCGCACCGCACGGAAATCCACACGCCCGGCCAGAGACGCGGCCGACAGCTGTTTGTAGTGCCGAGCGTAGTACTCGCCCAGTTGTTCACAATACAACTTGTTGCACCCATACATCGTCGTCGGATGCGTCCACTCGTCCTCTTTCACTCGTCCTGCGGCGGTCTTCGCTTCGAGCGAAGGTAATCCGTAGGCAGCGATCGATGAGGGATACAGAAACGTCACCGGCCGACCGTTGGACTCGGCCTCGTGCTGCGCGAACTCCAGCAGATTCAGCGTGCCGCCCACGTTGACTTCGTGCGCAGTCAGCGGAGAAAACTCCGAGCGCGTCGACAGCAGTGCGGCGAGATGGAAGACCGTGTCGACCTCAAACTCCGAGCGGATCACTTCCAGCAAACTGGCGTCCATGATCGACCCGGTAAATTCACGCGCCACCATTCGGTTCATCCCTGGCTCAAGGGGTGCCAAATCAAGTGTGATGATCGGCCGTCCGCCATCAGCGGCCAACTGTTCGATCAGGCCATGGCCGATTTCGCCGCCAGCCCCGGTAATGAGTACGACAGGTTTTCGCATGGGTTACCCGAGCATCAATCCATGCACCACCGACGCGACGATGGACAAGACTGAGAGGCCGATGCAGATGAGCGCGGCGAGGAGGTGGTTGATACGTTCGGGCACCAGAGGATCCAGGAGACGGCTCGCCACATAGCCGCCAGCAAAACCGCCCGCATGGGCGTAGTTATCGACACCAGGCATGATCAGACCGAACACAAACATGATGCCCGCGTACGACAGCGCTTGACGATAGGTCTGACTCGACCCCGTCCGCTGCCCATAGAACACGAGTGCGCCCAGCAGACCGAAGATCGGCGCAGAGGCACCAACCGTCAATTGCGCGCCGCGCAACATCTGGAGCGGCATAAACTGAAAATACGCCCCCGCGAATGAACTCATCGCAAAACCAGCAATGGCGCCGACGGTGTAGATGATGACGAGACGGCCCGGGCCATACATCTCTGAGACCGGCGGGGCCAACTGTCGCACCCATTACATGTTGAAGAAGATATGTAGAAGCCCGCCGTGGAGCCAGGCCGCGCTCAAGACCGTCCACCACCGATCAAGCAGGAAGACAGGAACGGCGCCGCTCGCGCCGAACAGCAACAGGCTCGTCGTATTCGGCGCCAGCATCGACATCATCCCGCCCATGCCGATATTGCCTTGCGACCCGATCAGGGTCAGCACATACATGATGACGTTCAGCCCGATGACGAACGGGACGAACCCGAGGTCGCTCCCAAGTCGCCGGACGATGGTGGCGTAGCCCCACAGCCCCGGATTGCGCCGACCGCAGTTGTAGCACCGGTCGTCATTCACGCCAACGAGGCACCCGCACGACGTACACACCACTGACCCACTCGTTTGGCGTCCCAACATTGCTGTCGATTGTAGCTACACTGGGCACATCGTGCGAGTACTCATTACCGGCGGCACAGGGTTTCTCGGGCGAGCCATCGTTGGCGCCCTGGTCGCGCGAGGACACACACCGGTGGTGTTCGGCCGGCGGGCCGCCACATTGGTGGCGGATGGACACGCGGGCGTGCTCGGCGAGGCGATCGTCGGTGACGTGCGCGACCGCGACGCCCTCGCCGCGGCCGCGCACGGGTGCGATGCCATGATCCATACCGCCGCACTCGTCTCAGTGTGGCGCCCTCGGGCGCGCGACTTCGACGACACCAACGTCGGCGGACTGCGTCACGCGCTGGAGGCCGTGCACACCCACGGCCTCCAGCGCCTCGTCTACACGTCCTCGTTCCTCGCCCTGCCACCGGCGGGGCGTACCGCTCCGCTGGTGGCCAACGACTACCAGCGCACCAAAGCCGACGCCGCCGTGATCGCGGCCGACGCCCGCGATCACGGCGTGCCCATCGTCTCGATGTATCCGGGCGTGATTTACGGCCCCGGTCTGCTCTCAGAGGGCAATTTGGTCGGCCGCCTGATCGCCGACCACCTGGCCGGTCGTCTGCCGGGGCTGCTGGGAGCCCAGCGCCTCTGGTCGTTCGCCTGGGTCCACGAGGTCGCTCAGGCGCACGTGGCGGCGCTCGACCACCCCAACCCCGAACCCGGCTATCAACTTGGGGGCCCCAACCTGCCACAAATCAGCCCCTTTGAGGTGCTGCACGCGCTCAAGGGCACCCGCCTGCCCCGCCAACTCCCCCTCTGGACAGGCACTCCGGTGGCCTGGATCGAAGAAGCGCGGGCTCGCCTCACCGGACGCCCACCCCAACTCACCCGCCTCACGCTCGAGATTTTTCGCCACGATTGGCCCATGGATAGCACCGCAGCCGAGCGCGACCTCGCGTTCAGACAGAAAAAGCTGGAAGAAGGGGTCGCGGAGATGGTGCCAGCCTAACCACCGGACGCCAGCCTTCGTCGAACTACCCAGATGCCACTCGATGACGCCGCCATCGTCGCGCTAGCGAGAAACGGCGACCAGGAGGGATTTCGGCTACTGGTCGAACGCCATAGCCGAAGCCTCTACAGGCTGGCGTTCCGCATGACCGGCCGCGCCGAAGACGCCGAAGACGTGGTCCAGGAGACATTCATCAAGGCCCATCGACAGCTGAGCCGCTTTGAGGCGCGATGGGCCGACACCTGACGACCTGGTGTACGCCGGTCAGATAGGCGAAAAGCTGCAGGGCGCACTCGGTGGCTTGTCGGAAAAGGAACGCGCTGCGTTCCTCATGCGGCACTACCACGG
>JABMNV010000166.1 GCA_013203475.1 Acidobacteriota bacterium | reverse complement strand
GTGGTATCCCATCGGCACTCCGGTCGTACGGGACACCGCCTCGTACGTGCTCAACAACTCCGTCACAGCCGGCGCGTCGAACTGCCCGGGCAGGCCGACCGAGCCTGACAAGTCGTAGGGGCCGATGATCGTCGCGTCCACGCCGGAGACGCCCAGAATGCTCTGGAGATTCTGCACAGCGTCGGCATGTTCAATCTGGACCACCACGACCGTATTCTGCTCACCGATGCGGAGGTATTCCTCAAACGTGGCACCGTAGCCCTGAGCGCGCGCCAGACCGACGCCACGGCGTCCATGTGGCGGGTAACGTACGGCGGCGACGGCGGCGGTCGCCTCCGCGGCGGTGTTGACCATGGGCACAATGACGCCCTTGGCGCCGGCGTCGAGCAACCGCTTGGCCTGATTGGGATCGTTGGCCGTCAGTCGCACCAGGGGTGCGACGCCGGCGGCGTCAATGACCCGGATCAACTCCTGGGCCTCACGCAGGCCGATGGCACTGTGTTCCAGGTCGATCGCCAGCCAGTCGAAACCGGCGTCGGCCATGATTTCGGCAATAGCCGGATGTCCCAGCGTCACCCACGACCCCAACGTGGGCCGGCCGGCAGCCAGCTGGTCCTTCAAGGACGATCGCACTGTAGTCTCCACCCCTGGTTCTCCTCCGGTCGCTCCCCGCCGTTGAGCGACAGTCGAGTATATCTTCGGGACAGGCCAGTCGGCTGTCTTGACATCACTCCGGCCTTCCCTCCGGCCGGGCCTTGATGACCCGCGCCGGGACACCGGCCGCGATCGAGCACGGCGGCAGGCTTCGACTGACTACCGCCTCGGCCGCCACGACGGTTCCCGTTCCAATCTCCACGTCAGGCAGGACCACGACGCCTGCTCCCAGCCATACATCATCGCCAATGACGACGCTGCCGCCGCGGTGGCCTTGTTGACGAATCGGCACATCACGCCGACTGAACACATGGTTACTGGTACGCACGACACAGTTGGCGGCTATCAGGACTCCGTCGCCGATGACCAGCGTCCCGGAGTCGCTGGCGTCCAGCATGACGTGGACGCCAACCGAGACCTGCCGACCAATGACGCACGTCCCAGTAGCCGCGAAGATACGGGTCCCCGACGACAGGCTCACATCTCCCAGGCACTGCACGTTCGCGTGGCCGACAATGGTGACATCTCGATCACAGAGCACTCGCCCGTCGCACCGGCCGAGTCGCCCCTTCAGGTGCCACGCTCGAAGGTGGTAGCCGGTGCGGCCGGGCACGGCTGCCAGCAAGGCATCGCGCCAGTCGCCCAGTTCGGCAACAGCGGTCCCGATGACACTCACTGAAGCCACCTGGGTGTTCGATTGGTCGCACATTTCAACATGCTCATCTCGCGTTCTGTGGCCGATCAGTTCCGTGTCCCGGACCGACCACGCCAACGGGCGGCTAACTCTTTTCGGAGCAGTGTCCGATCGGACACCTGCAGCCCAGCCAACTGCGGCCAGGTCCAGCCCGTCACGCCGACTGCCAGGGTATAAAGGACACCAGAAAATCCGAGGTGCACGATTCCCGGTTCCACGAACACCCCGGCTAGGAACGATGCAGCACGGGCGATGAGGAAGAAGACCACCACGACCACCAGTTGATGCCGCAGGAACCACCGCACGCTCAGGCCGAGGTAGCGCGTATTGAACCACAGCTGCACATTGACACTGATGACCTGCATGGCCACCATCTTTGTGGCTAGGCCGAGACTCCCGGCATCGAGGCCCATCCAATCTCGCGGAGCCAAGGCGAACCAGGTGGCAAACAACCCCACCGCCATGGCGGTAATCCCGATGTTCCGATACAACCGGGTCTGGTCGGTGGCATAGAACACGGACCCGCTCAACTGCCCGTAGGTCTGATGGATCGGATAGAGCGCCATCAACATCGTGGCTGGCACCGCATCGGCGTACTCGGCGCCAGCGATGACCCCGACGATCGTGCGAGTCTGCGACGATACAAAGACGGCGAAGTAGGCGGTAATCGTGTACAGCAATGGCACATAC
>JABMNV010000165.1 GCA_013203475.1 Acidobacteriota bacterium | reverse complement strand
GGGTCAGGCAGCCCGGGTGACGTCTTTTTCCACTTGGCCGTCACGAATATGGATGGAGCGGTGCGCGTGGGCCGCCACTTCGGGCTCATGGGTGACCAGAATTATGGTGTTCCCGGCCTCGTGGAGCTTGGCAAACAGATTCATGATTTCCACACCCGTCTTGGAATCAAGGTTACCGGTTGGCTCGTCAGCCAGCAGGATGGAGGGGTCATTGACCAGGGCACGGGCGATGGCGACCCGCTGGCGCTGACCACCCGACAACTCGTTCGGCCGATGCCCCTTGCGGTCCCCCAGTTCGACCTTGTCCAGCGCGCCGCGGGCCCGCTCTCCTCTGACCTTGGACGTCACTCCGGCGTAGATGAGAGGCAGTTCGACATTGTGCAGGGCGGTGGCGCGGGGAAGCAGATTGAACGTCTGAAAGACGAACCCGATTTCTTCATTACGGATACGCGCCAACTCATCGTCGTTCATCTCGCCCACTTGCTTCCCGTTCAGCATGTAGGCGCCCTGAGAAGGCGTATCCAGGCACCCGATCAAATTCATCAGCGTTGACTTGCCTGAACCGCTGGGCCCCATGATTGCCACGTATTCGCCCTTTTCGATCTGAACAGAGACACCGCGAAGGGCGTGGATTTTTTCGTTCCCCATCACGTAGGTCTTCCAGAGATTCGTGGTTTCGATCAGCGCCATTATGTAGATCCTATACGCGAAAGGGTCAGACGACGTTCCGGAATCGGTCGGACCAATCGCTACGATTCGTCCGCCTCGTACTCGTCCTTGAGTCGGCGCACGACGTCGGGGTCCGCCAATGTGGTTGTGTCGCCGAGTGTTTTCCCTTCGGCAATATCACGCAACAACCGCCGCATGATCTTCCCCGAACGGGTCTTGGGCAGGTCCGCGGCAAACAGGATTTGATCGGGCCTGGCGATCGCGCCGATCTTCCGAACGACGTGTGCTTTGAGTTCATCAACCAAACCGGATCCGCTCATCTCGCCTTCCTTGAGCGTGACGAAGGCGGAGATCGACTGCCCTTTGATGTCATGGGGCCGACCCACGACGGCCGCTTCAGCCACGGACGGGTGGTCAACGAGTGCGCTCTCCACTTCCATGGTCCCGATGCGATGTCCGGCCACGCTCAGCACATCGTCCACGCGGCCCAGGAGCCAGTGATCCCCCTCGGCGTCGACGCGCGCCCCATCCCCGGTGAAGTACGCGCCATCCGGCCAGTGGGTCCAATACTGTGCGGCGAACCGCTCCGGGTCTCCATAGATGCCGCGCAACATGCCGGGCCACGGGGTCGTGATGGCCAGCAAACCACCCCCCTGAGTCACGGGCACACCGGAGCCTGTTCGGACTTCGGCGGTGATCCCGGGAAACGCTCTCGTCGCCGAACCGGGTTTGAGTGGCGTAATCCCAGGCAGCGGCGCAATCATGATGTGACCGGTTTCGGTCTGCCACCAGGTATCGACGACGGGGCATCGGCCCCCGCCGATGTGTTCGTGGTACCACATCCAGGCCTCGGGATTGATGGGCTCTCCCACCGAGCCGAGAAGCCGGAGCGAACTCAGGTCGTGTGCCTGGGGGATGTCGTCGCCCCACTTCATGAACGCGCGGATTGCCGTCGGCGCGGTGTAGAAGATGGTGACGCCGAAGTCCTCGACGATGTGCCAGAAGCGATCTCGATCGGGCCAGTCCGGCGCGCCCTCGTACATCACGATCGTCGCCCCGGCGGCAAGCGGCCCGTAGACGATGTACGAGTGCCCGGTGACCAAGCCGATGTCAGCGGTACACCAGAAGACGTCCGTGGGCTTGAGGTCGAATGCGAGATTCGTCGTCGCCAGGACGCCCGTCATGTAGCCGCCGGTCGTGTGGACGATACCCTTGGGCTTGCCCGTGGTGCCGGACGTGTAGAGCGTGTATAGAATGTCCTCGGAGTCCATCGGCTCCGGCTCGCAGTAGTGGTCCGCCTCCTGTATCTCCCGGTGCCACCAGTGATCGCGGCCCTCCTTGACTCGTAGAGGAAACTCGCCGCGCCGCACGATGAAGACGTGTTCGACCGAGGGAGCGTCGCGAAGAGCGTAGTCGGCGTCGTGCTTGAGGGGGATGATCTGCCC
>JABMNV010000164.1 GCA_013203475.1 Acidobacteriota bacterium | reverse complement strand
GGGCGGCGGCGGCATGGGCGGCTTTGGTGGCGCGGCGGCCGACAAGCGGTTCCGGATTGAGTTCTATCTCTCAGGACAGAACCTGCTCAATCGCGCGAACTACGTGGGCTACAGTGGCGTCGTCACGTCGCCCTTCTTCGGTCAACCCACCACGGTGATGAATCCGCGCAAAGTGCAGATGGGGATCCGGTTCGGATTCTGAGTCTTCGAGTCCTCAGCGCCGGCGAGTGCGCCGCAGGTCAACCTGGTGTACATTCTGTCCGTTTAATCATAATTCGTCGGACGTAGGAGGCAGTGCCCATGTCGATTGCAGCTGCGGGTGAAACCCCAGGCTCGTTGTATGTGAAGGAAGTCCTTATCCAGACGGTGGCCCGCAATGCGGGTGAGCCGGAATTCCACCAGGCCGTGCAGGAAGTTCTCGAGTCGTTGGCCCCGGTTTTTGATCACAGACCCGAGTATCGAACGGCCCGGATCCTCGAACGGATGCTTGAGCCCGAGCGCGTGATCATGTTCCGCGTGCCCTGGCAGGACGATCAGGGCCGGCCGCAGGTCAATCGCGGTTTTCGCGTCGAGATGAACAGCGCGCTGGGGCCCTACAAAGGCGGACTGCGCTTCCACGCCTCGGTGAATCTCGGCATCCTGAAGTTTCTCGCGTTCGAGCAGGTCCTCAAGAACTCGCTCACGACGCTGATGATGGGGGGTGGCAAGGGCGGCTCTGACTTTGATCCCAAAGGCAAGAGCGACAACGAAGTCATGCGCTTCTGTCAGAGCTTCATGACAGAACTGGCGCGACACATCGGGCCGAACACCGACGTGCCGGCCGGCGATATCGGCGTCGGGGGCCGCGAAATCGGCTACCTCTTTGGTCAGTACAAACGCCTGCGGAACGAGTTTACCGGCGTGCTGACCGGCAAAGGACTCAATTGGGGTGGGTCACTGATCCGTCCCGAGGCCACAGGTTACGGCGCGGTGTATTTCGCGGCCGAGATGCTCGCGACCCGCGGTGAGACGCTGGCCGGCAAGACGTGTCTGGTGTCGGGGAGCGGCAATGTCGCGCAGTACACGGTCGACAAACTGATCGATCTCGGTGCGACGCCGGTGTCTCTCTCGGATTCCGGGGGGTTCATCTACGACAAGGCGGGCATTGATCGCGAGAAATTGCAGTTCGTCTTCAAGCTCAAGAACGAGCGTCGTGGCCGGATCCAGGAGTACGCAGACCAATTCAGTAGCGCGGTCTACACGCCGATTGATCCGACACTGGATCACAACCCCCTGTGGTCGTTGAAAGCGGAGTGCGCCTTCCCGAGCGCCACGCAGAATGAGCTCGACGCCAAAGACGCACGGCATCTTCTTGAGTCGGGCGTGTATGTCATCTCTGAAGGCGCCAACATGCCAACGACTCTTGAGGCGGTGAAGTTGTTCCTTGACGCGGGCATTCTCTATGCGCCCGGTAAAGCGGCGAATGCCGGTGGTGTGGCGACCTCGGGCCTCGAAATGACGCAGAACAGCATGCGGCTGAGCTGGACGCGCGAGGAAGTCGACTCGCGACTGTACGGAATCATGAAAAACATTCACAAAGCTTGCGCCGAGACGGCCACGGCCTTCGGTACCCCAGGCAACTATGTGAACGGCGCGAACATCGCCGGATTCCTCAAGGTGGCTGACGCGATGATGGACCAGGGATTGGTCTGATGGTTGAAGGATTGTCGGCGTCCCGATGGCTTGGGTCGGGAAGCCGCGTCCACGGCTTTCAGGACCTCGTCCGCTATCGGGTCCACAACATCCTGCTGGTTTCCAGCCTCTACGACGCGTTCATCCTCACCGAGGACGGCCAGCTCACTGAAGGTGTGCTCGGGCACTTTCTCAGCTTCCAACCGCACGACGCGCCGCGGCTCCGTCACGCGTCCACGGGTGCCGAGGCGCTGAAGCTGGCACAAATCGAAGGCCGTTTCGATCTGGTTATTTCAGCCGTTCAGCTCGGCGACATGGGGGCCGTAGAGCTCCAACGACGCCTGCGTGAGCAGGGCCAGAAGATGCCGGTGGTGGGACTCGCCTACGATGCCAGCGATCTCGTCGGACTTCCACCACCGGGTGCGGCCGATGCCCTTGACCGGGTCTTCTTGTGGCAGGGCGACGTCAGCATCCTTCCCGCGATCGTGAAATACGTCGAGGACCGCTTGAACGTGGCGGCCGACACAGGTGAGATGGGCGTGCAGGCGATCATTCTCATCGAGGACAGCGTTCGCTATTACTCGTCGTTTCTGCCCGTGATCTACGCCGAGCTCATGAGGCACTCGGAAAGCCTGACGCCGGAAGGCCTCAACCTGTCCGACAAAATCATGCGCCAGCAGGCGCGACCGAAGATCCTCCTGTGCGGAACGTACGAGGAGGCCTGGCACTATTTCACTGAGTATCAGGACCGCATTCTCGGCGTTATCGCCGACATCGAATTTCCGAGGGACGGCAGGGTCTCGGCCTCGGCCGGCGTCGACTTCGCCAGCCACGTGCGCGAACTGCAGGCCGACGTGCCGATCATGTTGCAGTCGAGCCGGCCAGAGAATCAGGCACTCGCCGCGTCGGTGCCCGCAGTGTTCCTGCTTAAAGGTTCACCCACTCTCTTGCAGGAACTCCAGCAGTTCATGGTCGATAATTTCGGGTTTGGCGACTTCGTGTTTCGCATGCCCGATGGCACCGTGGTTGGGCGGGCCGCCGACCTGCGCGCGCTCGAATCGTTGCTGCACACGGTGCCCGCCGAGAGCCTGGCCTACCACGGCGAGGGGAATCATTTTTCGAAGTGGTTCAAGGCCCGCACCGAGTTTGCGCTGGCGCACCTCTTTCGAACGCGCAAGATTTCTGATTTCTCCTCGTTGGAAGGTCTGCGGCACTACCTGATCGAGGCCATTCACGAGTATCGGCGACGCAAGAGCCGCGGCGTCGTTCCAGACTTCGGCCGGCATACATTTGATCCAGCCACCAGCTTCTGCAGGCTCGGCAGCGGGTCGCTTGGCGGCAAGGGACGTGGCCTGGCGTTTGTCAGTTTTCTCCTCGAAGAGTTCGCCATGGCGTCGCGCTTCTCGCCCGTCGAAATCGGTGTGCCTCCGGCGGTCGTGTTGGGCACCGATGTCTTTGACCGGGTGCTCGATTCCGGCGACCTGCGAGCCGCAGCCTTGGCGTCGACCGACGACCAGACGTTGCTTGATCGGTTCCGAGCGACTCCGCTGCCCAAGGATATTCGGGCCGCGCTCGCCGCGTTCCTGCGCGTCGCCAAGTACCCGCTGGCTGTGCGATCGTCGAGCCTGCTGGAGGATTCACCGTACCAGCCGTTTTCGGGCGTCTACGAAACGGTCATGGTGCCCAATCGTGGTTATTTGGGTACGCGGCTGACCGATCTCTATGAGGCGATCAGTCAGGTGTATGTCTCCGCGTTCACCACTCGAGTGAAGGACTACCTGTCGGCAACGCCTCACCGCCACGAAGAAGAAAAAATGGCGGTGGTGATCCAAAGGGTCGTCGGACGTTCACGGGGCGGGCGTTATTACCCTGACTTTGCCGGCGTTGCGCGCTCGCACAATTTCTATGCCGTGCCACCGCTCGAAGCGCGGGACGGGATTGCGGCGGTTGGTCTTGGCCTGGGAGCGACGGTCGTTGGAGGCGACACGTGTTTTCGGTTCTCGCCGCGGCATCCCCAGCATGTGGTCCAGTTTTCTTCGGTGAAGGATATTCTCCAAAACTCGCAGCGCACCTTCTCTGCGTTACGGCTTGACGAGGCGAAGACCGAGCCTGGGGCCAGCCCCAAATTCGATCTGCATCAGTACGGGCTGGACGTGGCCGAGAGCGACGGTGCGCTGGCGGCCGTCGGCTCCACCTATTCGTCACAAAACGATGCGATTTTTGATGGCATCGCGCGGCCGGGCGTACGGTTGGTGACCTTTGCTCCGATCTTGAAGCACGGCGTGTTTCCGCTGGCCGAAATCCTGGACCGATTGCTCGAGATCAGTTCACAGGGCGTCGGCGGGCCTGTGGAACTGGAGTTTGCCGCAACGCTTGGCGGCGGCGGCCGGCCGGCCGAGTTCGCCGTGCTGCAGTTGCGCCCGCTGGCCTTTGCGCGAGATACCGGCAGGCACGATCT
This sequence comes from Acidobacteriota bacterium, assembly GCA_013203475.1. Classification (GTDB taxonomy): domain Bacteria; phylum Acidobacteriota; class Vicinamibacteria; order Vicinamibacterales; family SCN-69-37; genus SYFT01. Next base: position 2,487 of record JABMNV010000164.1, on the reverse strand, counting down.
CGGCGTCGACGAGCCGTCATCGCTCCTGTGCCGGAGTGATGCCGTTCTCGGACACGGTCGCGTCGAGGACCTCCAAGATGTCGTCGTCCTCGACTCGGCGCGGTTCGGCGCGACGCGAAGCCAGGAAATCGCGGCTGAGATTGGGCGGCTCAACGCCGAACTGGTCGTCGCAAAGCGGCCGTATCTCCTTGTCGTCGTCGGCCGACTGGGATCGAGTGAGCCCACGCTTGGTGTTCCGGTCCTGTGGCAACACATCTCTGGTGCCCGCGTCATCGTCGAGGCGGGCTTTCGCGACTTCAAGGTTACCCCCTCACAGGGATCGCATTTCTTTCAGCACCTGATGACGTTCCGGGTCGGGTATTTCACGGTGAATCAGGACGCCGGCGAAGGAGTGGTGGACTGGGCCTGGCTGGCGGCACAGCCGGCCGAGAGCGAGCGTTCGGCCGTCAGGCACCTGCGGTTCGCATCGCCGCTCAGTGTCAAGATGACCGGCGCCGATCATCGCGGCGTGATTGTGAAACCAGAGCTGTGAGGCGTCCGCGGTACGCGGGCAAGAACCCGCGCGGATTTCACGACAAATACAAGGAACTCGACCCAGACCGGTACGCGTCGGAAGTGCAAAAAGTGCTGGCGTCCGGCAAGACGCCAGCCGGTATGCACCGGCCGATCCTGGTGAGCGAAGTGCTGTCGTATCTCAGTCCGGTGGCAGGAGACATCGCCGTTGACTGCACACTTGGCGGGGGTGGCCATGCCCGCGCGATTCTTGAGCGTCTTCTTCCTGGCGGACACTTGATTGGACTCGACATTGATCCAGTCGAATTGCCCCGGACCGAAGCGCGGCTTCGAAGTGCGGGCTTGGGCCTGAGACGTTTACCGCGCGCCTGAGCAATTTCGCGGGGTTGCCGCAGGCGCTGGCTGCTCACGGACTGCCAGGCGCGAACCTCGGCTTGGCAGACGTCATTCTGGCAGACCTGGGTGTTTCGTCGATGCAGCTTGATAATCCCGATCGCGGGTTCAGTCACAAGGCGTCTGGTCCCCTCGATATGCGGATGAATCCCACGCGCGGCATGCCGGCGTCGCAGCTGATCGCGCACCTGAGCGCCGAGCAGCTCGCGACCTTGCTTGACGAAAACGCCGATGAGCCTCACGCGGAGCTCATCGCTGGCCTTCTCAAGGGCCAGTTCGACAAGACGGACCGTGCGGTGGGTGAATACACCACCACGGCTGTTGACACACTGGTGCGCGCGGGGCTGGCGGCTGCCTTTCCTCGCTTGACACAGGAGCGGGCGACCACGTCCGTTCGCCGAACGTTCCAGGCGTTGCGTATTGCCGTCAACGACGAACTGGCGGCGCTTGATGCGCTCCTGCGCGTGTTGCCACACTGCCTGTCTCCCGGCGGCCGCGTCGCCATTCTGACCTTCCACTCCGGCGAAGACCGCCGTGTGAAGAAGGCGTTCCAGGCTGGCTACCGATCGGGCGTCTACGCGACCGTTGCTGACGAGGTCATCCGCGCCTCAGCAGAAGAGCGCCGCACCAATCCCCGCGCCTCGTCCGCAAAACTGCGGTGGGCCATCACCCCCGCATAAACGCCGCAAAGCGGTCCGCGTCGACGTTCCCACCAGACAGGGTGACGCCCACCCGCTGACCCTTGAAGCGGTCTTTGTGGTGAAGAAGTGAGGCCAGGGCATTCGCCCCTGATGGTTCGACGACCAGCTTCAGGCGTTCGAACAGGAAGCGCATCATCTGCACCACTTCGGCGTCAGGTACGGTCAGTACGTCCGTCAGGTGTGTACGCATGACCTCGAATGTCAGGTCGCCGCACGCCTGCGTTTGTTGGCCGTCGCAGATCGTGTTGGGCACGTCGATGCTCACGATGTGACCGTCGCGCAGTGACTGTTGCACGTCATTGCCGGCCTCGGGTTCACTGCCGAACACGAGTGTCTGCGGTGAGAGATGCCGCGCCGCGACCGCGCAGCCGGACACGAATCCACCACCGCCCGTACACACGATGAGCGAGTCGAGCGGCCCGGGCACATCTTCCAGGAGCTCCACTGCGGCAGTGCCTTGGCCCGCCATCACCGGCAGGTAGTTGAATGGGGGGATCAGGGAAGCGCCGCGTTCTTCAACGAGCCGACGCGCGATGGCGGCACGGTCTTCTGTATAGCGGTCGTAGGTGATGACTTCGGCGCCGTATCCACGAGTGGCCGCTATTTTCGAGGCTGGAGCGTCCGTCGGCATGACCACGGTGGCGGCGCATCCATGGAGAGTGGCGGCCAGTGCTACCGCCTGCCCGTGATTCCCTGACGAAAACGCCACGACGCCCCGGGCCCGCACGGGGCCGTCGAGGCAGGTCACCGCGTTATACCCCCCCCGAAACTTGAACGCGCCCATGCGCTGGAAGTTTTCGGCCTTGAGAAATACGGTCGCGCCTACGAGTGCGTCGAGGGTGCGAGACGTGATGATCGGCGTCCGATGCGCCACACCACG